>QWHO01000260.1 GCA_021404945.1 bacterium CPR1 | reverse complement strand
GTCGCCGTTGATCGCGTACTGGTTGCCGGTCTTGCGCGCCGACGTGCGGATACCCTGAAGATCGGAACCTGCGCCCGGCTCGGTCATCGCGATCGCGCCGATCAACTCGCCCGAGACCAGCCGCGGTAGCCAGCGGCGCTTCTGCTCCTCGGTGCCGTAGGTCTCGACATAGGGCATGACGATCGCGTTGTGCAGGGGCGCACCCCAGCTTCCATCCAGCGAGGTCACCGCATACAAGATACGGCTGCCATCGGGAGTGAAGGTGGGCCGTCGATACTCGGGATAATCGTAGACCCGCGCTTCACCTGAGCTGTGCTTGACCAGTCGATCGCTGCCGGTGTGAAAATCGATCACCCTCAACTGGCAGCCGTCGGCGTCGGGACGCAGATAGACGAGCTGGCTCCCGTCGCGAGAAAGGGAGAACTGCTCGAAGGTGCCCCGGGCCAGCTCCACCAACGTCCCCTCCGGCTCCAGCCGGTGCAGAGCTTCCCGGTCGGCCATCAGGAGCTGGCCCTCGGCCGTGTAGGCGAGGTGGCGGGGCACCCGCTGCCCCAGCTCCTGGCCTCGGGGTGAGCGTCCCGGAGCCACCCGGTAGAGCGAGTCGTCGGCCACGAAAGCCCACTCTTTTCCGTCGGCCCTGGCCGCAAAGTTGTCGATGTCGTTGCGCAGCAGGACAGGCCTGGCGAGGCCATCCTGCAGGCGATAGAGACCGGCCCGCTCACGCTCGGTGTGATAACCGACCGAGCCATCGCTCAAGGGGATGGGATGGCGCTCGTCGGAGGACGAGTCGGCCAGCGCCCGCAAGCGGTGGACCCGGTCGAGCGCGGGCTCGCTGGCCTGGTAGTAATCGGCCTGGTAGAGGTCGGCCGGTCGGCCCTGGTCGATGCAGGGCTGAGGGACCTCGAGCAGAAGTGGAATGCGTTTCCCGGCTGGTTGGATCATGGACCGCGCACCTCATTTGCTGGATGTGGCGCACGGAACAGGCCGCGCACCCGACTCATGATGGAGGCTGGATGAGGTCGATTTCCGCCTTCGACGTGACCGGAACGTGAACAGAGGATGTCCGGGAAGTTAACTCGAGATGAACGAGCCGGGGCGGCGGGTGAAGCTTCTGCTCTGCCCGACCCGGACGAGCTCAGTGTGAAGACGCTGGGCCGGTTCGAACGCCCGGTGGCTGAGCCGGGCTCAACCGGGACCGGGTCGAGCTCACGGAGCAAGCTGGCAGGGCGAATCGGCCTGGAGGCTTCAACGTTGCTTGACGGCTTGCGCAATCATGGAGGAGGAGGCCTGCAACATCCTGTCGGCCGCCCTGGCGGAGGAGGCACCGGTGACGAACCTGGCCGATGCGATTTGCAAGAGGTTCGAGCCGCTCGGTGGCGTCGAGCTGGAGCTGCCCCCGCGCGAGCCGATTCGAATGCCTCCCGGACGATGATCATCCTGGATACGAATATCCTGTCCGAGCTGATGCGCCGCGCCCCGAGAAAGTTGTGCTGCGGTGGGTGAGCGAGCAGCCGGCCCGGAGCCTTTTCCTGACCAGCATCACCCAGGCCGAGATCCTGCACGGTCTGGCCCTGCTGCCTCCCGGCCGCCGACGCAAAGCGCTCAGCGAGGCCGCGAGCGCCATGTTCCGGGAGGATTTCGCCGGACGGATCCTGTCATTCTGCACCGAGGCGGCTCCGTTCTATGCGTGGATAGCGGCTGAGCGGAGCCGGGCTGGTCGACCGATCTCGCAGCTCGACGCGCAAATCGCGGCCGTGGCGCGCTCGACCGGCGCCTCGCTCGCGACGCGCAACGTGCGGGACTTTCAAGACTGTGGGGTCAAGCTGATCAACCCGTGGGACTGAATCCAGGAGGCCATCAGCCTGCGTAGAGAAGTCCGAGCCGATAGCTCAGCTTTTTTTCAGTCCCCGGCTCTACCCTGATCGCAGTAGTGCTCGGAGGGTATCCATGGACGTGCAGCTCGTCAGACCACGGCCGTTCCCCAGCTCCGTCACCCGTAGCAGCGGGGTCGTCAGCCAGGCCGAACCGGAAAAGCTCGAGGCTGATGATTATCGGCCTCGCCACCCTGGCAAAACACTGGCCCGGGTGGGCGGGTGGACCCTGCCCGTGGCTGGAGGCGTGCTGGCCTACATCGCGGCCAGCTCGGCCAACCCCTGGGCCGGGGCCGCCGTGGGGGCGCCGGTGGGTCTGGCCGTGGGCCTGGCCATCGGGGGAGCGGCCGACCTGATGAAATCCTTCGGGGGCAGCAGCCGGGGCGTGGGGCGAGCCACCGTCCTGGGCACCCTGATCGGAGGAGCCATCACCGGCGGTCTGTCGGCCTGGCTGGTGGGCAGCGGGGTCGGCTGGGGCATTCCCGTGATGGCCGGAGTGGGCGTGCTGCAGGGAGCCGCCCTGGGCGGACTGGTGCATCTGCTCACCCGCCCGCGCGAAACCGAGACCCAGCGCCTGGTCGAGCAGATCAACCTCGATCCGGCCAAATACAATGCTCCCAAGGCCAAACCTTATCTCGACGCCATCCACGACCTCGAGAAGCGGGGCTGGGACGTGAGCGGGCACACCCTGCTCGACTACCAGGTCAAGCCTGACCCCAACCTGACCGTCTCGGTCTCCGATAAGTCGGGCTATTCCAATGATATCCCCATCGAGCAGCTGCCGACCCTGATCAAAGTCCTCAACGGCGAGCAGGACAGCCTTCCCCGGCCTGAGCTCTTCCAGCGCCTGGCCGACCGTCCCCTCATCAGCCAGGCCCGAGCGGCCACCATGCCTTACGGCGGGATTCCCAGCGCCGAGAGCAAAAGCTGGTGGCAGGTGGAGCGCACCAGGGCCTACCATGACCTCAAGGACGGCAAGGCGCTGCACTACGCTCATCGGGAGATCACCTTCACCTACGATCCGGCCAACCCGCCCCCCCTGGACGAGTTCATCCAGGACGCCCAGAAGACGGCCGATGCCTACGAGCAGGCCTTCCGTTCCACCATCGAGTCCTACAAGCTGGACAGCACCCAGGGACAGGCCCTGTGCAACACCATGGTGCGCCTGGCCGAAGAGAAGCGCTTTCCCGACCTGGCCAGCGCCGGCCAGGCCATGGCTCGCTGGGCCAGCCAGAGCGAGGGCTCCAGCGGCGAGAACACGAAAGCCCTGCTCTCGCTGCTCTCCCCCCAGCGCCCCCCGGAGACTCTGGCCCTCATGGACACGATGGTCAAGAACTTCGGCCTGGTCGAGACCGCGCGAGCAGCCGACTATCTCAGCACCCGCCTGCCCCTCCTGGGCCCCACCGAGCAGGCCGGCGCCCGCGACCGATTCATTCGATTGGCCGGCTCGCTGGGCGAGGTGGAGCAGGCGGTGCGCGTGGACGGCATCCTGGGCGCCATGAGCGCTCCGGTCTACGACCACTATCTCGGCGTCTGCGAGCAGCTGGCCGAGAAGGGGGGCGAGCGCAAGCCGAAGGACCTGCTGCTCGACTTCGCCATGCTGGGGGCCTACGCCCAGAACCCGCAGGACCTGCAAAACCACGTCCAAGCCTTCTCCCAGCTGCTGGAGCCCCTGGCGGCCACCAATCAGGCCGATCAGGCCGCCCCGGTGTACGCCTTCCTCAAGAGTCACAACCTCTCCCCCGACAGCTTCCTGACCGCCCTGGAGCAGACGAAGGACGCCCGGGCGGCCTGCCAGCAGCTCGTTCCCACCCCGCCCGGCGCAGTCAGCACGGCGGTGGTGGACGAGAAGTCGTTCGAGCCGGTTCTGGGCTACTCGGCCCGGCAGGCGGTCGAGCACCTCGAGCAAGAGCGCGGCAGGCTGGACGCCCCCGGCTTCGAGCGCTACCAGAAGACCTTCACCCGGGTGCTGAACGCCTCGGCCGACCTGGAAGTTGCCAGGCGAGCCAGCGGAGTGCTGCAAAACTTGCCTCCCGGCCGCGCCGAAGTGCACCTGGGAGTCTTGGAAGATCTGACCCGACGCCGCGGCGAGGCCAGCCCTTCGGTGCTGGTCGACTACCTGTGCACCGTCACCGGCCGATTGCCCGGCCAGTCGCTGCAGGACGCCGCCCGTGAGTACGGCGATCTGCTCGGCGGCTGCGCGGGCGCGGGCCCCGGGCTGGCCGACGAGGCCGCCCCCACCTTCGCCCTGATCCGCGACGGCATCGCCAGCGGGAAAGCCGGCAAGGATACGGTGCGCGACCTGACCGACCGCTACCTGAAGTCGCTGCTGCTCACCAAAGACGGCGAGAAGTCGCGCCACCTCATCTTTACCGGCGAGGCCCACAGCTCGGTGCAGGAAGACCAGTCGGGCGTGACCGTGGGCGGCGTGCGCATTCGTCGGCGCCCCGGCGCGAGGGGAGAATGATCGCCCTCGAGTGCACCCTGTGCTCCAAACGCTACCAACCCGGCGAAGTGCGCTACGTCTGCCCGGCCTGCGGTCCGGACGGCCTGCTCGACCCGCTCTACGACTATGAGCGGGCCCGGGGCGACTTTCCTCGCCTCGACGCGGCGGGGATCGCCCGCTATCTGTCCATCCTGCCAATCAAGAACCCGGCTCACCTTCCCCCCCTGCTCGTGGGGGGCACCCCCCTGACGCGGGGCGACCGATTAGCCCGAGAACTGGGCCTGCAGCACCTGTTTTTGAAGGAGGACAACCGCAGCCTGACCGGATCCTTCAAGGACCGCGCCAGTGCCGTGGCCGTGGCGGCCGCTCTGGACGAGGGTGAGCGGCTCATCACCGGCGCCTCCACCGGCAACGCCGCCTCCTCTCTGGCGGGGATGGCTGCGGCGCTGGGGCTGACCACGGTCATCTTCGTGCCGGCCCGGGCCCCCCGGGCCAAGATCACCCAGTTGCTGGTCTACGGCGCCCACGTCCTGCTGGTGGACGGCAGCTATGACGACGCCTGCGACCTCTCGCTCGAGGCCACCAACCGCTATGGTTGGTACAACCGCAACACCGGCTACAACCCGGTCTGCCTGGAGGGCAAGAAGACGGCCGCTCTGGAGCTGTGGGAAGACTTTGGGCGCGAAGCGCCCGAAGCCGTCTTCGTGCCGGTCGGTGACGGCTGCATCATCGGCGGCATCGGCAAGGGGTTCATGGATCTGCGCCGGATGGGCCTGATCGACCGGCTCCCCCGCCTTTACGGCTGTCAGGCCGAGGGCTCGGCGGTGCTGAGCAAGTGCCAGGATGGGCGGATCGTGGCCGAGCCCGACGCCTCCACGGTGGCCGACTCGATCTGCGTGGGCTATCCCCGGGCCGCCAGCCAGGCCCTGCGGGCCGTGCGCGAGAGCAGGGGCAGCTGGCTGGTGGTGACGGACGAGGAGATTCTGGAGGCCCAGCAGCGGGTGGCCCGCTCCACGGGCGTTTTCGGCGAGCCGGCCTGCTCGGCCGCCGCCGCCGGACTCTTCCAGGCCGTGGAGAAGGGCCTGGTGGGCAAAGACGAGCGCATCGCCCTCGTCGTGACCGGCAGCGGGCTCAAGGACGTGGAGGGAGCCATGAAGGGCCCCTGCGGCCAGGGCATCCCCGTGCCCCGCAGCCCCGAAGGGCTGGAGGCCGCTTTGCAGCAGATTCCGGGATTGCTGTAGGCCCCTGCCTGAGAAATGGCGGACCGGGTGGCCACGACTCGTGGTGTTGCGCCAGAAACGAAGACCGAGGGTGAGGAGCGGCCACCCTCTCGAAGGGCCAGGGCCGAGCCGGTGCGCACAGGAGTTGCCCGCACATGCGCCTCCGGGCGCATTTCCGGGGGCCGAGCCGATGTGCACGGAGTTGCCCGCACATGCGCCAGGAAGTGCCAGCAAATCTACGACAAGCACTTCCAGGGCTCAACCCGGCTCCCTCGTCCGGAGCTATGGCCGGTCAAAGCCGAACGCTGGCGCCCTCTTCAGCGAGCTCAGCCCTCGAAGGAGAGCAGAAATGGCTGCTCGAGAGCCGAGCAGACCCAGCGCAGGAAACGGGCCGCGTTGGCACCGTCGATCAGGCGGTGATCGTAGGACAGGCTGAGCGGCAGCATCAACCGCGGCACGAAGGCATTGCCATCCCATACCGGCTCCATCCGAGAGCGCGAAACGCCCAGAATGGCCGCCTCGGGCGGGTTGACAATGGGAGAGAAAGCGGTGCCGCCGATGCCGCCCAGGTTGGTGATGGTGATGCAGGCCCCCTGCAGGTCCTCCATGCTGGTCTTGCGATCGCGCGCCTTCTCAGCCAGGGCCTGCAATTCGGCGGCCAGCTCGAGGATGTTCTTGCGCTCGACGTTCTTGACGACAGGCACCAGCAGGCCGCTGGGCGTATCCACGGCCACGCCCACGTTGAAGAACTTCTTGGAGACGACCTCCTGCTGGTCCAGGTCGATGCTGGCGTTGAAGTCTGGGAAGCGCTTGAGGGCTGAGGCCAGCACCTTGAGCAGGATGGCCGTGACGGTGAGCTTGCCGCCCGCCTTCTCGGCCCGCGGTGAGAGGGAGACCCGCAGCTTCTCGAGCTCGGTGATGTCGCACTGATCGTACTGGGTGACCTGGGGGATGGTGGTCCAGGCCAGGGTCATCTGCTCGGCGGTCTTCTTGCGCACGCCCTTGAGCGGCTCGCGCGAGGTCTCGCCCCAGCGGCTGAAGTCGGGCAGGCTGACGCGCGGCAGAGCGGCCGCGCCGGGGACCGGCGCCACGGCCAGCGTCCCGGCCAGCATCTGCTTGGCGGTGCGCTTGACGTCCTCGGCCGAGATGCGTCCGCCCGGACCGGTGCCCTGCACCTGGGCGATGTTGACCCCGATCTCGCGGGCCAGACGCCGCACAGAGGGCGCTGCCGGGGCCAGGGGCCCGGCAGCCGCAGGACTGGTCTTGGAGCTGCCATTGGTCTTGACCGGCGCAGGCGGCGCCTCGCGGGTCGCCACGGCCGGCGGCTCGCTGCGAGGAGCGGGAGGGGGCTCGGCGGGAGCGGGCTCGCTCCTGGGAGCGGGGGCTTTGCTGCTCACGGCCGGCTCCGAGCCACCGGATACCGTCAGGATGACCTGGCCCACCCGGGCCCGCTCGCCCGCCCTGACCAGCACCTTCTCGACGGTACCGGCGACCTCGGCCGGCACCTCCACGGTGGCCTTGTCGGTCTCCAGCTCGACCACAGCGGTTTGAGCCGTGACGGTGTCGCCCGGTTTGACCAGCACCCGCAGCACGTCGGCGCCGTCGATGTTGTCGCCCAGGTTGGGCAGCTTGATTTCGGTGGCCATGTTCTGCTCCTCATCTGCTATGAGCCCGGTCGGAATGGAGTACGGACGAGGCTCAGGAAATCAGCGGGTTGCGCTTCTCAGGCGAGATCTTCAGCTCCTTCATCGCCTTCTCCACCTTCGCCGACTCGAGCTGGCCGGCGTCGGCCAGCCCCTTGAGGGTGGCCAGCACGATGTGGCGCGCGTCCACCTCGAAGAAGTCGCGCAGCTCGTCGCGGGTCTCACTGCGCCCGAATCCGTCGGTGCCGAGCGCGATCAGGCCAGGGATCCATTTGGCCAGGGTCATGGGTACCGCCTTGAGGTAGTCAGAGGTAGCCACCACCGGCCCTTCGGCGCCCTTGAGGGCCTGCACCAGGTAGGGCACGCGAGCCTTCCTGGTGGGATGCAGGCGGTTGTGGCGCTCGCAGTCCTGAGCCTCGCGATACAGCTCTTTGTAGGAGGTGGCGCTCCAGACATCGGCCGACACCCCGTGCTCGGCCAGCATCTCCTGGGCCCTGAGAACCTGCAACATGATCGGACCGCTGCCGAAGAGCTGGGCCTTCAGCTTGCCCCTGTCGGCCTTCTTGAACAGATAGAGGCCCTTCAGGATCCCCTGCTCGGACCCGGGTGGCATCGCGGGGTGGACATGGTTTTCGTTGGTCACGGTCAGGTAATAGAAGATCGACTCTTGCTCGATGTACATCCGGCGGATGCCGTCCTGGATGATGACGGCCAGCTCATAGGCGAAGGCCGGGTCGTAGGCCATCAGGTTGGGCACCGGATAGGCCAGCAGGTGAGAGTTGCCGTCCTGGTGCTGCAGCCCCTCCCCGTTCAGGGTGGTGCGGCCCGAAGTGGCCCCCAGCATGAAGCCCCGGCAACGCATGTCCGCGGCCGCCCAGATCAGGTCGCCAATTCGCTGGAAACCGAACATTGAGTAGAAGATGAAGAAGGGGATGGTGGGGATCTGGTGGGTGGCGTAGGCCGTGCCGGCGGCGATGAAGCTGGACATGGAGCCAGCCTCGGTGATGCCCTCCTCCAGGATCTGCCCGTCGAGGGATTCCTTATAGTAGAGCAGGCTGGCTGCATCCACCGGCTCGTAAAGCTGGCCCACGCTGGAGTAGATGCCCACAGCCCGGAAGAGCGACTCCATGCCGAAGGTGCGGGCCTCGTCGGGAACGATGGGCACCAGGTATTTGCCCACGCTGGGGTCGCGCAACAGCTTGGACAAGAGCCGCACGAAGGCCATGGTGGTCGAGAGCTCGCGGTCGCCCGAGCCGGTGTGGAACTCCTGGAACGCTTCCGGCTCGGGGGCCTGGATGGCCGGGCAACGAGCCTGGCGGTGCGGCACCGAGCCTCCGAGGGCTTTGCGCCGCTCCATCATGTACTGCACCTCGGGGCTGTCCGGAGCAGGACGGTAGAAGGGCGTGTGGGCGCACTGCTCGTCGTCGAGCGGGATGCCGAAGCGGCTGCGGAACTCCTTCAGGCTGTCGAGGTCAAGCTTCTTCTGCTGGTGGGTGATGTTGCGGGCTTCGCCCGATTCGCCCATGCCGTAGCCCTTGATGGTCAGGGCCAGGATCACCGTGGGCGAGCCGCGGTGCTCCACGGCCGATTTGAAGGCGGCGTAGACCTTCTCGGGGTCGTGACCGCCCCGGCGCATGCGCTCGAGCTGCTCGTCGGAAAGGTGCTCGACCATCTTGAGCAGGCGCGGATCGGCTCCGAAGAAGTGCTCACGGATGTAGGCCCCGCCTTCGACCACATACTTCTGGTACTCGCCGTCGACGACCTGGCCGCAGCGCTCGACCAGGACGTGATCCCTGTCCTTTTCAAAGAGCGGATCCCAGTCGCCGCCCCAAATCACCTTGATCACGTTCCAGCCGGCGCCCTTGAAGGCCGCCTCCAGCTCGCGGATGATGCTGGAGTTGCCGCGCACCGGCCCGTCCAGGCGCTGCAGGTTGCAGTTGACCACAAAGATCAGGTTGTCAAGCTTCTCGCGCGAGGCCAGCGTGATGGCCCCCAGGCTTTCCGGCTCGTCGGTCTCGCCGTCACC
>QWHO01000259.1 GCA_021404945.1 bacterium CPR1 | reverse complement strand
CTGGGCGCCCTGCCGGCAGGCCTGCTGTCGGAGCTCGGCAAGTCCTACGTCTTCTCGGACGGCAGCCTGCTTGGCCTGGCCATCGGAGGAGTGGCCCAGACCATCCAACTGGTGGATATCTTCACCAACAGCAAGCCGGACGACGAGGAAGAGGTCTACGCTACCGTTCCCTAAACGAACCCGCCGCAACTCCAGTTGAGGAGCAGCAAGAAGGATCAGCCGAATAGCTTGCTCACCGAGAGGTTGAAGTAGTTGCGTCGGATGGCCTCGCCAAGCAACGCGTCCACGCTCAGCACGGTGATCTTGCCCTGGCGGGCCGAGGAGGGCACCGGAATGGTGTCGGTCACCACCAGCTCCTTCACGCGCGAGCTCTCGATGATGTTGATGGCGTCCCCGGCCAGCACCGGGTGGGTGGCGGCCGCGTAGACTTCGCGCGCGCCCAGGTTGAGCAGCGTGTCCACGGCCGCTGAGAGGGTGCCGCCGGTGGAGATGATGTCGTCGATGATCAGGCAGGTGCGGCCCTCAATCTCGCCCACGATCTCGGTCACCTCCGCCTTGTCCGGCTCGGGACGGCGCTTGAAGATGATGGCCAGGCCGCAGTCAAGCCGCTCGGCATACGCCCGGGCCCGGTTGACGCCCCCGGCGTCGGGCGAAACCACCACCAGCTCTTCGCGCTTGAGGTTCTTGCGGTGGAAGTACTCCACCAGGATGGGCATGGCGTACAGGTTGTCCACCGGGATGTCAAAGAACCCCTGGATGGCCCCGGCATGGAGGTCGACAGTGACGACCCGGTCGGCTCCGGCGGTGGTGATCAGGTTGGAGACCAGCTTGGCCGTAATGGGCTCGCGTCCCGAGGTCTTGCGCTCTTGCCGGGCGTAGCCGAAGTAGGGGATGACGGCCGTGATGGTCCGCGCCGAAGCCCGGGAGAGGGCGTCGATCATGATTAACAGCTCCATCAGGGTGTCGTTGACGTTCCCACAGGTGGGCTGGATGACGTAAGCTTCAGCCCCGCGCACATTCTCTTCGATGCGCACCCGGGTCTCGCCGTTGGTGAAACGGCCTACCAGGGCGCTGCCCAGCGGCAGCCCGAGATAGCGCGCGATGGACTGCGCCAGGCGCGGATTGGCGTTGCCTGTGAAGAGAACGATGTTCTCGTTTTCCAGGGTCGGTTGGGCTGCTTCCTCGAGCACCAGCATGGCAGGGCCTCCCGCGCTCTCGTCTCGTAAGCCGCCGCCTCTTTCGGCCGGATGGATCACGAGTCCTCCAGGTAGAGTCGATGAATTCACGGTGTCGTGCTCGATTTCTGGCGCAGGGGCCGGGCGGGCACCCCCACCACCGTGCTGCCCGGCTCTACGTCCCGATTGACCACCGAGCCCGCGCCCGTTCTGGCCCCCGCTCCCACCCGGACAGGGGCCACCAGGCTGGTATTGGAGCCGATGAAGGCTCCCTCTTCAAGAATCGTCTTGTGCTTGGCTTTGCCATCATAGTTGCAGGTGATGGTACCGCAGCCGACATTGACCCTGGCTCCCACCTCGGCGTCGCCCACGTAGCTCAGGTGGGGCACCTTCGCCCCGGCCTCGATGCGAGAGTTCTTGATCTCCACGAAGTCGCCCACCTTGCTGCCCGGGCCGAGATCGGATCCGGGGCGCAGATAAGCGAAGGGGCCGACGTTGACCTTCTCCTCCAGGCGAGCTTCGGTGAGCACCGAGTTCTGGATGGTGCAGTCGTTGCCCACCGTGCAAGAAACGATGCGAGTCTGAGGCCCGATCTGGCAGCCTTCCCCGATCACCGTCTCGCCCTGCACCATGGTCTGGGGCAGGATCACGGTATCCACGCCGATCTTGACACTGGGCTCGATCCAGGTGCTGGCCGGATCGAGAATGCTGACGCCAGCCAGCATCCACTTGCGATTGATGCGCTCGCGCAGCACCTCGCCGGCTCGGGCCAGGTCGGCCCGGGTGTTGACGCCCAGCGATTGGTCCAGGTCCTCGATTTTGACCGCCTCCACGCGGTGCCCCCCCTCTACGGCCAGAGAGACGATGTCGGTCAGGTAGTACTCGCCCTGATCGTTGGCGGTTCCCAGGCGGGGCAAGAGCTCGCGCAACAGCCCGGCCTGCACGCAGTAGCAGCCCATGTTGACCTCTCGCACCATCAGTTGCTCGGGGGTGCAGTCGCGCGCCTCGACGATCCCGGTGACCCTCCCCTCGCCAGAGCGAATGATGCGCCCAAAGTCGGCCGCTTCGGGGAAGTCGGCGCTCAGCAGGGCCACATCGGCCCCGGCATCGAGCAGCTTCTGCAGCGAGTCACCGGTCAGGAGGGGCATGTCGCCATAGGTGATCAGAACCGGGCCCTCAAACCCCTCCAGCCCCGGAGCGGCCATCATGACCGCATGCCCCGTGCCCTTCTGCTCGGTCTGCTCGGCAAAATGGGCCCGATGCCCCACCGCTTGCCGCACCGCCTCGGCCTCGTGACCCACCACCACGAGCAAGGGGTCGGCAGCCAGGCCCTCCAGCGCATCCAGCGCGTAATCGAGCAGAGGCCGCCCCAGCAGGGGATGAAGCACCTTAGCCCGATTCGACTTCATGCGAGTTCCTTTACCGGCAGCCAGGACAATCGCAGCGGGGCGTGGCGAGCTCATGATCGGTTCCTCCGTGAGGGCTGGCCTCGGTTTCGGCGATCTTGGTCCGAGTCCTACCGCTTTTTGCTCGGTATTGCTCGCCTCCCCCGCAGGAATGTAGACTGAAGACCTCGATGTTGGAGCGAGCTCGACTGCTGGGTCGGTTGTCCCCTCGCTGGCTGCGCCTGGCGACCGCCCGCGAGCTGGGCCAGCGAGGCGATCTGGCCGGTCTGCGCGCGGTTTTGAAGCAGGGCTGGTCGGAGGGCACCGCGGCCATGGCCCGGGCCTGGCCGGCCGATCAGCGAGTGCGCCTGTGCGCCGTGCTGCTCGATCACCCCGCCGGGTGGGAGACCGCTCGCGAGCTTCTGGCCGAGGAGGCCTGGCGGGTGGCGGCCGCCTGGTCGGTGCTGCAGAACCGCCCTGCCTGCCTGGACGAGCTGGTCGGCTCCTTTCCTCCGGCTGATCCGGTGGCCCGCAGCCTGTTGCTGCTCTTTGCCGGAAGGTTGGAGGAGTACGAGCGGCTCGACTTTGACCATCGCCATCTGCAGAACGCTCTGGAGACCGCTCCTGTGGGGGTGCGCACCCTGCTGTTGCGGCACGCCGCCGGTCTGGGACGGCCCGATCTGGTCACCCACCACCGGGTTCCCTGGTGTCAGCTCTCATGGCCAGAGTTCGAGGCCCGACTGGAGTTGATGGCCCGCTCGGGCGGCCTGGAGAAGGTGCTGCCAGACCTTCGTGCCGATCAGGCTGCGCGCGCTCTGGAGCTCTTGCGCGAGCGCTCGGACCCGGCCGCTGAGGAGCTCGGGCGCGAGCTGGGCGGACTGATCCCCTCGCTGGAGCAGGTGCGCGCCTGGCTCAGCGTTCCGGTGGAGCAGGGTCGCCTTCCAGCCGACTATGTGGCGGCCGACCGGCTGGCGGTGGTCACCGGCAGTAAGCTCCAGGTGCGCGGTTGGGACACGCCGGGCGATTGCTCGCTGCCGGCCGAAGGCCTGGTGGAGGCAGTCTTCTCGCCCGATCTCAGCCGGGTAGCGCTGGCGGGGCTGCGGAGCTTGCGACTGCTCGACCTGCCCGACGGCCGCCTGGTGGGCTCGTGGACAGAGGTCGAATGCTTTCGTTTTGGACCGGATCAGAACCTGGCGGTCGTGTGCCGGTCCGGAGCAGGCACTCCGGACCGGCACATCGTGGCCTCCCTCTTCACGCCGCAGACGAACGCCGACGATCCCCCCCTGGTTCCCCCGGGTCGCGTGAACAGCATGGCGGTGCGGCCCGACCGGGTGGCCATGGGTCTGGAGACGGGAGAGATCGGCCTGTGGTGGGGTCGCGAGTGGGCCCTGCCCCACATGATTGCCGACCAGCATCGAGAAGCGGTCATCTTCCTCGAGTTTTTACCGGGCGAGATGCTGCTCAGCGCCACCCGACACGAAGTTTTCCTGTGGCGCATGAAAAGACCCGGTCTGCCGGAGCGGTTGCAGGTGGTGGCGCGGGGCGAGTTCACCTGTTTTGACTGCCGGGGGGGGCGGCTGGCCCTGGGCCAGGAGCGGGGCCTGGCCCTGTGGACGCTCTCCGAGCCTGGACGGCTGGAGCAGTGGGTCAGCGAACGTGTCCAGCACGTCTGTCTGACTTCAGTCGGCGTGGCCGCCTGCGATCGAGACGGACGGGTGACGCTCTACTCCGCCGAAGGCCAGCGACTGCTGGGCCTGCTCGGCCCGGGGGTGCGTGCCCTGACGACCTGCCGGGACAGTCTGGTGGTGTTGACTCGCTCTGAGGCGGTACGCCTGTCGCTGCGCCAGAACCTGATCGACCTGCCCCTTTGCGAGCTGCGCCGCCAGGGCGGAAAGCTCGACGGCGAGGGCTTCTTGAGCCGGCTGTTCAGCCATCTGCACCGATTCTCCATCGAGTTGGGGGAGGAGCGCCCCATCACCCGGCCCGATGACGTGATGCTCTGATCTCAGAGTGGCTCGAACTGCTGGCGCGGAACGTTCTGGCGCCAGTCTCCGCAGACCTGGCCCACGGCCTGCTTCAGCTCTGCCAGGGCCGGCTCCATTTGCCCTTTGAGGCTGAGAAGCTGAGCCTTGCGCAGCCGTCCACGGGCGTCCTGGGGATCACCCAGGGCCCTGATCTCTTCCCAGGTGGGATGGGAGGATAACCCGTCCAGGGCATTCCTGAGCGTCTCGGTCTTCGTGAGGGCCAGCTTGTAGGCGGTGACCGCCTCGGCGGGACGGTTCTGAGCTTCGTGGATCAGCCCCAGGAAAAGATACAGGTCGGATCGATAGGGAGCGTAGTCGGCGTAGTCGCGCAGACTCTCCAGGCTGGCGTCGAGCTCGCCCCACATCAGTCGGAGCTGACCGATCCACCACAGGGCCTCGGGCTGGCGGGGCATCCCTGAGGCCGCCTCCTCCAGCAGGGGCAAGGCTGCGCGATAGCGGCCCTCCAGCACTGCCTGGCGACCGTTCTCGAGCAAGAGCCTGGTGGAGGGCTGCAAACGAAGGTCCAGCTGAGCCCGATCGCCCGCTACCGCCTCGTACTCCTCGATGATATGGGGCCGGTAGTCCTCGCCGGCCGACACTCGCAGGTGGTGCAATCCGGGACGCAGGGGGTAGATGCGCAGGGGCGTATGTCCGAGCACCCGGCGGTCGAGCACCACCAGCGCGCCGGGCGGGTCGGTGGTGATCTCCAGGCTGGCCGCCTGCCCCTGACCCGGCAGGGCCAGCAGCAAGAGCAGCAAGAGCTTTGTCACAGGTTGCCCCGCAACGCCTGCTCGCGTTCGATGGCCTCGAAGAGCGCTTTGAAGTTGCCCTTGCCAAAGCCCTGGCAGCCCTTGCGCTGAATGATCTCGAAGAAGACGGTGGGGCGATCCTGCACCGGCCGGGTGAAGATCTGCAAGAGGTAGCCCTCGTCGTCGCGATCCACCAGGATACCCAGCTCTTCCAGCGCCTGGAGACTCTCGGCGATGGGACCCACCCGCTGGGGCACTTCCTCATAGTAAGTGCTGGGTACCCGCAAGAACTCCACGCCCCGATCGCGCAACTTGCGGACCGTCTTGAGAATGTCGCTCGTCAACAGGGCGATGTGTTGCACGCCGGCTCCGCGGTAATATTCCAGATACTCGTCGATCTGCGACTTGCGCCGGCCCTCGGCCGGCTCGTTGAGGGGAAACTTGATGCGCCCCTTGCCGTCGTGCACCACCTTGGACATCAGGGCGCTGTATTCGGTCGAGATGTCCTTGTCGTCGAAGTGAACCAGCTGCGAGAAGCCCAGAATGCGCTTGTAGTAGTCGACCCACTCGTCCATTTTGCCCAGCTCGACATTGCCCACGATGTGGTCCACCGCCGCCAAGCCCACGCCGCCCCCCTTCATGGAACGGCTCTGGTAGCCTGGAGCGAACGGACCGCTGTAGTCCTTGCGCTGCACAAAGGTGTGCAGGGTATCGCCGTAAGTGGCAATACTGGCCGAGCGATAGGTGCCGTGCTCGTCCTCGATCTCTATGGGGGGCTCCACCCCCACCGCCCCGCGCTCGGTAGCCAGGCGGTAAGCCTCGGCCGCATTGTCGACCTCGATGGCGATGCGCTTCACCCCGTCGCCGTGGCGGGCGATATGCTCGGTCATGGGGTGGTCGGGCGCGAGCGGAGTGGACAGCACCAGGCGGACCTTGCCCTGGCTGAGCACGTAGGAGGCTCGATCGCGCACCCCGGTCTCCAGGCCCGAGTAGGCGATCAGGTCGTAGCCAAAGGCGTGCACATAGTAATAAGCAGCCTGCCTGGCATTGCCGACCCAGAGCTCGATGTGGTCGATGGCCTTGAGCAAGAGATCGGTTGAGGTCTTTTCACGGGCTGAGGCGGTTTTCGGCATGATAGAGGCTCCTTGGCTAAGACTGGGCGCAATCCTACTGCAGGGGCGAGGTTCCGGTCGAGGACAGCGTGGCCGCGGCCGGATCGGTGTGCACCGCTGCGATGGCGGCTGAATAGGAGGTCACGAAGCGAAAATCCTCCCGCTGGGGGTCGAAAACTCCCGAATTGCAGCCCGAGCTGCACGACTCCCAGTGCTCGCGCCCGTTGAGGGGGTTGGCCGCGCCCGGTCGAGTGCCGGTGTAGGCTGCCTCGAAACGTGAGCGCCCGGTGACCGGATTGGAGAGCCCCTGCAGCGAGCCCCTGCCAGTCTTGAAGAGCACTTTACCCTGAGCGGGGTCATAGAGGGCCGCGATTCCGCCTCCCCGCGCCTCCTGCCACTCCACCTCCCCGGTGCGGGGATTGTAGGCCCCGGCCAGGTTGCGGTGGGGGTGGGTGCGCCACTCCACCTCGCCCAGATTGGGGTTGTAGACGCCCTGGATGCAGCCCACCTCCTGGTGGCGGGGCTCGAAGGCCGCGCTCTGGTCAGAGGAAGGGGTCGGGTCGAGCTCCAGGTCGGGCCAGTCCGTCCTGGCGGTGGTGTCCTGGTCGGCCTCTCCCGCCCGGGCGGCGCGCCGGTCCTGGCCCCGCCTGGCCACCTTGATCCCGCCTACGATGACCGACTCGGCCTCCTCGGCGATCCCGTGACGGCGCTCGCCCTGGCTGAAGCGATAGGGAGCCGATTCGAGCAGGTCTTTCAGCTCGACAAGCACTTGGCGAGCCTGCTCGGGCTGAACCCGGCCGGTCAGCTTGCGGCGCTGGGTCTCCAACAGATTGGCCTCGAGCTCGCTGGTGCTGCTCTCCTGCAACGTCTCCACCACGGTCATGGCCGCCGGAGCGAACCAGGAGGGTACCATGAAGGGCGCGTCGAGCATCTTCAAGCCCAGCTCTACCAGGCCTCGAGGCGAGGTGGGTAGCTCCTGGCGGCTGGCCAGCCCAAGGCCGTGCAGGGCCAGCGCGTTGCGCAGCCAGAGAGCGTTGGGATGGGGGGTCTTCTGGTGCAGCCGGGTCAGGTTCCAGAGCAGGCGGGTGGCCGGCTTGCGGTCGGGATCAGCGGCCCGATCCAGCTCGATCAGCCCCAACTGGGTCAGGGTCAACTTGGGGCCCAGGCGAGGCTCGGCGCCGGCGCTGCGAAAGGCGATGGCGGCCAGGTTGCCGGGCTGCTCCCCGGAAGCTTTGCGACAGCGCTCCAGCACCACCTCGGGAACCTGGCGCGCGGCCAGCAGCTTGAGAAAGCCCTCGCGGGGGGCGATGGCTCGCAACTCGGGGAAATGGCTGGCCAGCGCATCGGCGTTGGCTCCCTGGGAGATCTTTTGCAGGGCTTCGCGCAGGCGCTCGGGGGCCAGTTGCGCCACCAGCGCCAGTGCCCCGGCCTGGGGACGGTGGCGGGCTGACTCCTGCAGCTCTCCCAGCCACTGCTCGGGACGCTCCGAATGCAGGCTGACCCTTAACAGGGCTTCCACTCCGTGGGGCTGGTGGGCCTCCAGGGCGATGGCCACCGGGTCGGCGATTCGCTCGGACAGCTCCTTCCAGGGCGACGGGGGGGCCTGGCGCAGAGCCCACTCACAGACGCGACGAACCTGAGGATGGGCCCGATTGTCTTGAGCCCAGCTGGCCACCCAGTGGTCGGGATGCTGGAGATAGCAGCGCGCCAGCGTGTGCTCGTCGGGCTCGCCCAGCTTCAGCTCAGCCAGGGCTGCAAAGTCCGGATGCTTCCGGGCCAGCTCGCGCGGAGCCGGATCGGGCAAGAGGAGAGCCACGCCTGTCTCGTCCTTGCCCTGCTGCAGAAGGCTCAAGCGCTTCTCGGGCTCGGTCTCGGCCAGGATGGTCTGGAGCAAGGGCGTGGCCAGAGGGACGAAGAGCTCGCGGGCGACCTGGGAGCGGGCTTCCCCCTCGATCTCGGACTGATGTAACAGCTTGAGGGCCAGCCCGGCCAGGGGGCCGGCGGTCATGCTTGCGGTGGCCTCGGCCAGGGTTTCCAGAGCGGTGCGGTACAGCTCGAGCTTGCGCTCGGGGGCGCGAGCTGCCACCACGCGGGTCAGCTCGACGATGGGTCGAGCCTCAGGCCGGGGCTCGAGTCGATCCAGAGCCTCTTCAGCCGCCCGGGTGCGAGTCTCGCGCGCCTGCCAGAAGCGCAAAGGCGTGGCCCAGGAAGCCTCCAGACCCTGCTGCGCCTGCCGTGAGATGGACGGATCCATGGTAGCCTACAGGGTAGCTCCAGAGGCTGAAAGGAACCTGAAAGTGGGTGAGACTCGTTTGACACTCGCGGGGGCGGGCCCTATAATCTTGGAATACATTGACGCGTGGCCAAGCGGTAAGGCAGCGGACTTTGGATCCGCCATCCTAGGTTCGAATCCTAGCGCGTCAGCCACCTGAAAAGCCCGCTAGCTGGCGGGTTTTTTGCTTAAGTCCCCCTCTCTGACCGGTGAGCGAAAATGAGTCAAAATGACTCCTTTTTAGTGGGATAAAGGACACCAAAAAGGACACCGGTCAGGGAGGGCAGCGAAATGAGACGTCGTCTTCTCGCCGGGCCGTCGTGACGAGCCGACGGACAACCTCGCCGGGCTCGAGTGATCAGAGCGCCTGCGGCAGGCACTTGCCGCTGAGCAGATCCGCGGGCGTTGCACAGCCGCTCGGCACCGCCGCGCTGGGCATGGGCGCGCTGGAGCCGGCCGGCGCGCACACGCCCGCCAGAGGCGGCGCGCCGTTGGCGCACG
>QWHO01000258.1 GCA_021404945.1 bacterium CPR1 | reverse complement strand
TAGCAACCGGGCATGAAGAAAGTTTGAAACAAGATGGCAAAGTTTTTCAGAGCACCCGGCTGAGGAAGGCTTCGAGAATCTCCTTCTCGCGCTTTCTCACGAGCAGACGCTCGGGGCCCTCCAGGGGGAGCTCGGGCAGGTCTTCCCCGACCACCTCGGCCGGGAGGGGATGGTGAAACACCCACTCCACCGAGCGCAATTCGCCGCTGCTGGTGAGCAGGAGAGGCGAGCGGGCCAGCTGGCGCAGGTCGAAGAACTTGAGCTTGCGGTTGACCTCCTCGTCGGGGAGGTTGAGGTAGAAGGCGGCGGGAGGCTGGCGCACGTGCTGGGCGGCCACCCAAAAATACTCCAGCAGGTGGGCCGCCGCCCAGCCGCGCACCGGCTCTTCGGGGGGATAATCCCACAGCAGGGCTTCGACCAGCTCTCCCAGCATGCCGCAGACGGCTGTCTCCACGCGGCTCAGGCTGAACTTGGGCTGCTCGTTCTCGGGGTCATCCGAGCGCTGGCGGGCGTCGGCGATGATAACCAGCCCGTTGGGCAGCCATTCATTCCATTCGTTGACGGTGGGACGGGTGGGCTTGCCATCCTGGCGCAGGGTATACTGCACTTCGGCGCGCGGAAAGGCGGCCGGGACGCCCACCTCCAGGCTGCTGGGCTCGCTGATGCGGCGCACCAGGTAGTCGGCCCCCGGCAGGCGAGGCACCTGGGCCAGTTGGGAGGGCACCTGGAGCTTATCCAGGCGGTTGCGGTGGGGCGCCAATTCGAGCAGGCCCTGGGGAAAAAAGGCGGCCAGCAGGTCGGCGCGGTCGCGGGAGACGTGCAGGATGGCGCTGCCGTCCTCGAGCAACGGGGAGATGACCGGTGGCAGCTCGTGCTGGGTGAAGGGCAGATAACCGTGAATCATGTACTGGCGGGCCAGCGCCTCCAGGCTAACGGCTTCGCCTCGGGCCAGGCGAAAGAGCTTCCAGTGCCTCAGCTGGCTGGCCAGCTCCAGACCGGCCTTGCGGGTGGGCCGCTGGTTGGGCATGCGCTCGCGCAGGCGCAGGGACAGTGAGGGGAGCACCAGCTTCTCGTGCTCGGGATGGCGGGTTAAGAGCTCGGCCGCCAGCTCGTCGAGCTGGCAGTTGATCCACTCCAGCATCCGCCGGAACTCCTCGTCGAGCACCAGGCTCGACTGGGAGAAGTCCTTCTTGAGATGAGAAGCGTGCACCACCACCCGGGCGTTGGGGTAGGCGGGCACCTCTTTGAACTCGGAGAAGCTCACGCCGTTGACCACCACGGTCAGCGCGTCGCCAGGCAGGGTACGGTTCTCCAGTACCAGGCAGGCGGCGTAGGGCCCCTGGCCGCGGCTCACGACCTTCTCGCCCAGCAGGGCCGAGAGCGGAAGGCTGCGGCCCTCGGGGCCGGTGATCTGGCTGGCCACCACGGCTCCCCCGCCCGGGATGGGCTGGTTGACCTGCTCAGAGTTGAGCGTGATGGGCACCGGCGAGAAGGCACAGAGCCCTCGGACGTATTCGCTCTCCTGGGTGAGGGACTTGACCTTCCGCACCTTGCCCAGCAGGCCGTAGGCCGAGTCGAGCAGGCTGGACTTCTCGCGTACGCTCAGCCGCACGTGCAGCCCCTCGGGCAGAGGGTTCTGGGTGAGCCGGGCGATCTCCAGACGCCCCTCCACGATGGCCAGGCGAGCTCCTACCTCGCCCTGCCAGGTTTCGAGCAAAACCTGCTGCACGGTCAGGCCGCGAGTGCCAAACAGCCCGATGGCCAGCTCCTGGGTGGCCCGGCGCTCGGGCGCGTTGGCGATGAAGGGCGAGCTGAACAGCTCGGCCAGGTCTTCGAAGGCATACCCACGCCCATCCGATTCCAGGCTGAAGCTGTCGGGAGTCGAGCTCGTGCGCACGAAGCTGGCCCCGTTGGCCACCGCCGCGGCCACCAGGTTGAGCACGTACAACCGGGGGTCGCGAAGCTGGAACTGGCGCATCTTCTCCAGCGCCCTGGCCACATCCAGCGTGAAGTGGCCCCGCGAATCCAGCTTTCCTTCCCCGCGCAGCTCGTCAAACAGGCGCGCCAATGGGTTCTCGCTCACCTTTGCGTCTTTCGGGATCGGGCTGAGAGCCTTCCTTCCCGACCGCGCAGGTGCTCGCGCGTGCGTGGTTGACTCAGGTCCCTGGCGCAGGCGAACTGGTGCTCGACGGGTGCGGTTGACCTGGGTGCGCATGCGCACCCAACTCTGCGGCGCAATCGAACTCGTGCTCGGGGGTGCGGTTGACCTGTGTGCGCATGCGCACCCAACTCTGCGGCGCAATCGAACTGGTGCTCGAGGGGTGCGGTTGACCTGCGCAGCCTCAAGCGGCGTTCTGGATTCCCGCCGCCCGCGCCAGTTTTTCCAGCAAACGTTGCTTGAAATCGGATGCGCAGACGTCTTTCTCGGTCAGAGTGACCCGAGGCAGACCTATCAGGGCCTGGCGCTTTCGGTCGTAGGCCTCGTTGTGGAAGGGGCCGTCGATCTCGACGTTGACCCAGATCAACCGGTTGTCCACGCGCAGGCAGGCGAGAAGGTCCATGCGAAAGGGCGAGCCGACGGTCTGCACGCGAACTTGCGGAAACAGAGCGCACAGGAAAGGCTTCTCGAACACGAGCACGAGCCAGATGCGATCGCCCACCACGTGCCCCGAGGGGTCTTCGATCACGGGGAGGTGGCGCCAACCCGGGCGTGCCAGGCTGACGTAGGAGATCATGGCCCATCCGAGGATGCGCAACCAGGCCAGCATCTCCAGGCCCGAGTCGCAGCAGGCAAAGTGCAAGAGCTCGGACAGGGCCGGGCGGCCGTGAAGCTCGATCGCCCTGGCCAGGTGGACGCTGTAGAGCAACGGGTAGCTCTTGCGGGCGGCGCGCAGTCGCACCCAGTTGTCGCGCTCGCGATCAAGACGGTAGCGGCGAGGCCGAGGGGCGAACCGCTCCCACAGGGCGGTGTTCTGCCAGGCAGGCCAGCCGCGGGGATTGGGCTCGCAAGGCGAGTCACCCAGGAGGTCGGCGGGTGTCAGGCCCAGAGCCGAGGCCAGTCGCGCCAGAACTTTCGAGCCGGGGCGGCGGCTTCCCAGCTCAAAATGGGAGACTTGCGAGCGGCTGATCAGGCTGCGTCGGGCCAGCTCGGCCTGGCTCCAGCCTCGCAGGCTGCGCTCTTTGCGGAGTCGTCGATGAAAGGGCATTCTGGTCATGGCTCCATGGTGGCATCGGCTTATGAACCGGATGCTGCCAAACCCTTGCCGGGAGCTTGCCGCGATCTTACCGTTTGATGAACGCGGGTCCGAGCACGAAGCTCAGACCCGCGTTCAGGTCGAAGACCAGAGACTCAGGCCGTAACAGCCCGGCGGGGGGCGTCGGCGCGCAGGGCCCACCAGGCGGCCGTGACCAGCAGCATCAGCACTCCGAAGAGGGCGAACGAGCCGGCCGGACCAAGCTCACGCAGCAGCCAGACCGTGGCCGCCGAGCCCAGGAAGGCGGACACGCAGACCGCCATATCCCAGGCGGCTTGCACGCGACCCATCTTCTCGGGCGGGGTCAGCCGGGCGATCTGCTGGCTGAACAGCACCACGAAGACCCCGATGGCCAGTCCGCGCGCCAGCCAGATGGCCACCAGCGCGGGCATGGTCGTGGCCAGAGGCACCAAAAGGTAACTGACCGTGATGGTGGCCAGCAGTCCCAGGTAGGTGCTCCGGCGCGGACCAAAGCGCGTGCCCATGCGGGTGCCCACCGCGCCAGCCAGGCCGGTGGCGGCCTGCAGCCAGCCGACGTAAGCGTCGGGCAGCTTGAGAGCCACCACGATGAAGGCCACCGTGCGCCCGTGCCCAGGATGGTCCGCCACCCCTCGTGCCAGGCGCCGGGCCGCTCGGCGCCCTTTTCAGGGGCTACCCGCGGACCGGTCACCCAGCCCGGCAAGAGCATGGCCGTGGAGACCAGGTAGAGCAGGATGTCGATCCAGATGGCCACCGTCACCGGAAAGGCCACCAGCAAGAGGCCGATGATGGCCGGCGAGACCACCCGGATCAAGAATCCCATGGTGCCCTCCAGGGCGACCGCCTGCAGCAATTCCTCGCCCTGCAAGAGCCGCCTCAGAAAGGCGGCTCTTGCAGGGAGAAAGAGCGCCGCCGAGGCGCCCAGCAGCATGGAGAGCAGCAGGCAGACCCAGAAGGGGGCCCGGGCTGCCAGCACTCCGAGGAGGGCCAGCAGGATTGTCACCCGAGCGATGTTGGCCGCCACCATCAGCGCCTTCTGCTCCAGCCGGTCGGCCCAGTAGCCCGCGAACGGGCTGAGCAGGGCGAAGGCCAGAATCTCGCCGCTGAAGGCCAGGCCCGTCAGGGTGACGTCGTGGGTGGCCTGGTGGATCAGCACCGGGAAGGCGATGAGCAGCAATCCGTGGCCGAGCTGGCTGAGAGCGTCGGCAAAGAAGACCCGCCCGAAGGCGGGATGGGCTCGTAAAAAGCCCGGAATTTGAGAATAGTTCAATGAATGCATGACACGAAGCTCCCGAGGAAGGTCTTGCTGTTGAAGAAGGCGCGGAAAGCGCTAGGACTGTCGGCGGCTCGGGGTTCGCTGCAGGAGGGAGACGCCGTAGCCGGTGTCGTTCAACCAGGCCATCTTTGCGTAGCAAATGAAGATCATTGGGGCGTCTCCTTCTTGAAAGATAGGCAGCCGATACGACTGCTCGCTCAGGTTAACCCGGCCCCCGGCGAGTCGTCAACCAACAATTTCTGGAGGCTCCGGGGAGCACAGTTGTCGATAGCGAACATGGGAGGATGCGGCGACTGGCTCTGCTGCTGCTGCTCTTCCTGACCCAGGTCGTGGTCGGACGGACCACCGAGCCGGCCCCCGATCTCCCGACCGGAAAGCTCGATCTGCAGGGGATCGTGATCAGCCGGGTCACCACCGCCGAGGCTCCCTTCAAGCCGGTGGCGGGGGCCGAAGTGCGCCTCGAAGGCACCAGCAAGGTGACTACCACCGATGCCGGGGGCTCATTCAAGTTCACCGGCCTGATGAGCGGCATCTACCAGGTGAGCACCAGCAAGGACGGCGCTCAGGCGCGCGCAACCGTGCACCTGAGCGAATCGGCTCCCTCGGCAGCCTGCCTGGTGCTCACTCCGGCCGGCACGACCATGTGGGGCCTGACCCCGCTCGGAATGGATACCGTCTATGTGGCGCTCAACCAGTGCCAGCAGGGTGGGCCCGACCCCGGTCCGTTCCTCGACCCCAACAGCTCCCCTGGCACCACCCTCAGCTACCCGGCTGCTGTGGTCAACGAGTGGCGTGACCTTCTCCTGGAGCGGGGAGAGCTCTCGCCGGTCGACTTTGGCAAACAGACACCGGTCACCGCCGCGCTCAACTCCTTCATGCTCCTTCCGCCCGAGAACCCGCCCTTCACGGGATACCAGCCTCTTCGCTTCCAGCCAGTCTGGCTCGCCTTTCGTCCCGATGGCAAGCGCCTGTATGCGGCCTGCAGCGACCAGTGCATCCGCTTTTTCGATCCGGCCGTGCTCAAGCCCGCGGGGTCGATCCCCACCTCCGACTCCATCGTCACCGACCTGGCCGTCTCCAACCGCTATCTGGCCGCCACTTTGATGAGCCCCACGCCCGGCCTGCTGGTGCTGGACACGGCCACGCACCAGGAGCGCAAGCTCTTCGAGGTGCCCTGCGGACAGCCCCAGGCGGTAGCGGTGGTGGACCAGAGCTTCCTGGTGGCCGGAGACAATGGCATCCTTTGCCGCCTGGATGCCGCCACCGGAACCGTGCTGGGCTCGGCTCCGGTGGGCTCCAAGCCCACCTCCATCGCGGTGGATGCCAACCGGGTCTATGTGGTCAACTCGGGCTCGGGCGATCTGTCCGTGCTGACCTATCCCGACCTCAAGCCGGCCGGGCGCCTGCGGGTGGGCACCTCGCCGCGTAAGGTGGCGGTGCACGGCAATCGGGTGGCGGTCAGTTTGAACGGCACCAACCAGGTGGCCCTGCTCGACAGCAACGGGCCCACCCTGCTCTCCACCCCCGAGGTGGGCGCGGGTCCGGTGGGCCTCGCCTTCTCGCGCGACGGCTCACTGCTCTACGTGGCCTGCCGGGAAGGGGGCACGGTGGCGGTGCTGGACGGACGCACCGGGGTGCTGCAATACTCCACCACCCCTCAGCCACTGTCGGCCCCCTTCGGACTGGCCGTGCATCCGTGAAGGAACCGGGCCGAGCACGGGAAACCCTCTCCTTATGAATGTCGAGATTCGTTACTGCACGTCTTGAAACTACAAGCCTCACGCCGTCCGGGTGGCGGCGTTCCTGAGCAAGGAGTTCGGCCTGCCGCAGGCCGCCCTGACCCCGGGCAACGTGGGCGAGCTCACCGTCTGGATTGACGGCCAGAAGCTGGCCGAGAAAGGCCCCGAAGGCTTCCCCTCCGAGCGCGAGCTGCGCGAAGCGATGGCCTCTCGTCAGAGCCCGGCGCAGTAAGTCTTTCCGGGCATGACCTGGCGGATGAGGGCGGGGAAGCGATTGCCCCGCTCCAGGCGCCAGCTCATCAGCTCCAGGATCTTCTCCACCGCCTCCTCGGTCGAGAGGGTTTCGGTATCAAGCACCAGGTCGCCATGGAAGCGGCCGGCCATGGCTCGATAGTGGGCTCGCTCGAGCCAGGCCTCGGGCACTCGCTCGGCGTCCGGCCGCTGGGCGTTGCGCTGGCGGCGGGTGCTCAGCGTGCAGGCCACCTGCACCGAGACCAGCACCGCCCGGCGCTCACGGGCCAGGTTGCGGATGCGCTCGCGCATCTCGGGGTAGAGGAAGGTTCCGTCCAGCAGCACGCCCCCTCCGGCGCCCAGGATGTTGCCGGCCATGGCGATCAGCCCGTCGTAGAGCGCCTCCCGCACGTCGCCCACGAAGTCCTCGCCCAGGATGGCTCGGTTGAGCTGGTCGGTGGACAGGTGGGGTAGCATCAGCCCGCGCCGCCGACGCAGCTCTCTCAGCAGGCTGCGAGCCACGGTGGTCTTTCCGGCCGCGGGGGCGCCCCACAGCATGACGATGAATCGTCCGGCTTTCTGAATGCTGCTCATGGAGGCAGTTTAGCTCCAGAACGACTCGACGTCAGTAAGCTTTTCCCTCACACACCGTGACCGCCCACCAGGGGCCGTCGCCGGCGTTCCAGTACCACTGAGAGATGTCCGGCCAGCTGCCCTCGGGGCCGAAGATGCGCTCGCGCAAGCGCAGCCGCTCGCTGCCCCGGGTAGCCTCGAAGGAGCTCCAGAGCTCGCCCTCGGGCCCGCGCACCAGGGGCAGAGGGGTGACCTGGTAGCCCAGCCCGCGCAGGCAGTCGGCGCTGGAATGCAGCTTGCGCGTGCGCTCGCCAAAAAAGCGCAGCACGATCTCGCGCCGGCCGTCGCTGAAGCGCCCTACATGGCCGGGGAAGAAGCGTTGCTCCTGCTCGGAAACGGTCAGCTGCCGCAGGGGGCGGCCTTCAAAGCTCTTCCACCAGCCGGGGAAGTCCACCGCTGGCACGGCTGGGGCCGGGGAGGGCGCAAGCGGCGCCAGAGCAGCCAGGCAGGCGGCCAGCAGAAAGGCTCCCCCGCCTCGCTCCAGGGCCTGGGGCCTGACAACAACGCAGGCCCCCGGAGCCCAACGGGCCACCGCCAGGGCCACCCCTGCGAAGACCACAACGCCCACGCCCTCGTGGAACCAGCCGGGGGCCTGGACCAGGCCGGTCTCCAGGAAGAACAGGCTGCCGATGCGGACCACGTTGCCGGCCAGCAGCAGAAGGGCGGTCAGGCCGGTCCAGAGCAGCGTGGTGCGCAGGCTCCAGCGGCGCAGCACCCCCAGCAGAAAGACCAGCAAGAGACCCACCCAGAGCATGCGAAGGCCGCTGCAGGGGGCATCGACAGAGACCAGTCCGCCCTCGAAGCGCAGGGCCGCCCCTTCGGCCTCGACCCCCAGCAGCAGGGCCGCCAGCGAGGCGCAGAAGGCGCGCAAGGGGTAGCCCAGGTAGAACGAGAGCGTGGTCAGGGCCGGCAGCGACAGCACCAGCAGGCCGGCCAGGCCCGGGTCGATCCCCCGCGCCTGGCGCCAAGCGCTCAGGAAGGCGGCCAGCGCCAGGGCGGCCAGTCCGGCCCGAACCAGGCTGGGTGCGAAGGGGTAGGCCAGGGCATAGAGAGAGAGCATCCCCGCTGTCCAGCGAAGGTCCAGTCGCTCCGGCGGCCGTCCCAGGCAGGCCACCAGGGGCAGCAGTGCCAGCGCCCAGGGCTCCTCCGACCCGTCCCCCAGGCGGCCGGCATACCAGCCGTAGAGTGGCCAGAAGGCGGCCAGCAGCAGGGCCAGGCACAGGGCCCCCTGACCGCGCAGCAAACAGACCCGGTTGGCCAGCGCGAGCCTCATGCCGCCTTCCTCCGACGGGCCAGCGCCGCGGCTGCGGCCGCGCCCAGCAGGGCCATCGTGCCCGGCTCGGGCACGGTGGGCACGGTGGATTCGTCCACTGGCTCAAGACCGGCGTTCTTGTACTGCTCCTTCGTCTCCAGCACCACCGCGCCGGTGCTGGGGGTGATCAGTCGCTGCTCCAGGGCCAGCCGGGTAGCCTCGGGTCGCGGCCAGAGCCGGCCATACTCTTGCCAGGCCCAGAGGCGAGCCAGGTGAGAGGAGGTCTCCTGCCCCTCCGGCTGCTTGCTCACGCGCTCGAGACGGTACTCGAGCCGGGGCTGGCGCAGCCGTCCCAGATCGGCGGCCAGGTCGTCGCCGGTGCGGGCCAGGGTGCGCAGACCCGGCAGCTGCAGCTCGGCCAGCACGGCATCGAGTCCGCCGTCGAGCGAGACCTCGACAAGGTCGCGCGGACTGCGCTCGAGCATCTGCTGCAGCCCGGTCAGGCTGTCGCCGGCGTAGGGCTGGTCGGCGTGCAGCCAGACCACGGTCTGGTAGTGCTCCAGCGCTCGCATGAGGGGGGGCAGGTTGTCCTTGCCGCCTTCCGGGTTGATTTCACGAATGCTCGTGGTCTCCTCGGCGCCCCGGTCACTGGGATAGAAGATGCGATCCGGCTTGAGGGCTTGCACCGCCTTGCCCACCTGGGGCCAGTGGCGGGCCATTCCGGCCGAGGTATCCAGCACCAGGGCGATACGCTCGGGGGGAGTGGTGGTCTGCAGGCGAGCCTGCACGAATTGCTTGCCCAGGGGGGCCCACACCGTGGTGACCTGCCGATTGCGCTGGGCGCTGATGCGGGTGGGCAGCTGGACGGGGCCCTTCAGGGCGCGCCCGGGGTCGAGCCCGGGCGCCGACAGCAGGGTGCGCGACTCGAAGTAGGCGTCCACCGTGCTGAGGGACTGGAAGTTGGAGTGCACGATGCGGGGAGTCTCCAGCACCGCCTCGCGCTCGCTCACGAGGGTGAGCGGGGAGGTGATGCCCAGCTTGAACTTCATCTTGCCGTGGGGAGGGATGGGGAAGCAGAGCGCCTCGATCCGTCCCGGACCGGCCGTGGTGACCAGCAGCGGGTCGCGGTTGGTCTGCACAACCGCCTCGTAGGCCTGGCGCGCCTCACCCACCTTTGCGTAGGCCGCCTCGCGCTCCTCGCCGGCCACCCAGAGGGTGGCCCGGCTGACCACCGCGCCGGCCGGCAGGGCGACTTCCATCGCGCCCTCCTTGTTCCAGCCAGCCGTGTTCTCCAGCTCGATGGTCCACTCGGTGTAGGCCAGGGCGGCGTCGGGGTCGATGGACCCGTCCAGCCGCGAGGCCGTCTGTCGGATGGGTTGTTGCTCGCGCTCGGAGGAGTCGAAGCCGCGCGTCCTTGAGGGAAGGGGCTCCAGCTCGGCCCGCTTGCCGGTCACCTGGAAGTACAGCCTTCGGGAGCGCTCCACACCGATGGAGGGCAAGGGCCGCATGATCAGGGCCACCGGTCTGGATTGCCTCTCTTCGTGGCAGGCGCGCAGCATGGTTGGCCTGTCGCCCAGGTGGCGCAGGAAGGCGATGGAGCCCTGATCCATCCAGTAAGCGGTCAGGGCCGCCGGCACCCAGAGCGCCACCAGCGCCAGACCCGCGCCCAGCATTCCCAGCGCATAGGCTTTGGGGCGGGCGGCCCGGCGCACGACAATGGCCATGGTGGCCAGCGAGAGGAGCGGGGCGAGGGGCAGAAAGCCGATGCCCGCAAAGGGGATGGCGCACACAGCCAGCGGCACCAGGGGCAGGAAGGGCAGCGAGTAGACGAAGGCCACCATGGTGGCGGCCCCGGCCAGGAGGTCGAAGAAGCGGTTGGGTCGGCCCAGCAGGTAGAGCAGGCTGACCAGCGGCACGCTGGCCACCAGCAGCATGTGGCCCGGGGTGGGGATGGGGTCGAACCAGACGTCGGCGCAGGGATGTCCGGCTGCTTCGATGACCAGGGCCGCAAGCGGCAGCAGCAGTCCGAACATGACCACGAAGAACGGGCTCGCGGGTCGGAGGCTACGGAGTCGTTTGACCTCGCTCGATTCGGTGGCGAGGTTCCATGTCGTGTTGCTCATACCCGGAGGGTAGCATGGAAACTTTGTAAAGCAAAGTCATCTGTGTGGCAAATCGGTGACAGGCGGTTTTCAGATCATCTGGTCTGGCCGGTCGCGAGGGCCTCTGGCCAACAAAAGGACGCGGCAGGTGCGATTGGAACTCGGCGCTCGCGGGTGATATGCTAACCTTGTCATGCAACGACTTCGAGTTTTGGAGCCGGTGATCTGACTGCCCTGACGGATCGACGGATTGACGGCAGTGCTGGGGATGCTGACCGGTCTGGCTGTCTTCGGGGCGGCGGTTCGGGAGGCTTTTGTGCCGCCCGTGTTTGGCCTCGTTGTTCTCCTGGCGCTGGTGGTGCAGGTGCTTCGATGGCCACGGCAAGAGGAGAAGGCCTTTCGCTTGATGGCCAACAACCTGGCCTTCTATGCGGTGATGGGCATCTGCATCATGGGGGTGCTGCAAATGCTCATTCTGGGAGGTCCCCGCTCCGGCCGAGCATCTGACACGTTGAGCATGAATTTGCACCAGTTATCCGTTTTCGTCCTCCTGGGGGTGAGTTTGCTCGGCCTGTTGCTCACGCTTGGGGCCCGCCGGAAGAACCGCATGTTGATGCGTCTGAGCGGGTTCCTCGGGGTACTCTGGGTATTTGGTGGCGTCGAAGTCTTGCTCGGTTTTGTTGGTCACTCCCACTTCTGGCTCAGGCTGGTGGCTCTGCTGTGGGTCGGGCTTATTGCACTACGATGGAGGCAACAAGAGGACCGAGCCATGCAACAGATGGCTCGCAATCTTGTTTTCGCGGTGGCGCTCTTGCTTCAGAGCCTGGTGGGTGTGCTGGCGGTTCTCATCGGGCGCACTCTCGCTCTCTGAGGAGAGAGGCTTCGTCCTCATTTTTCACGGCACGTGTTGCTCGCCTCTTTTCGGGACATCTCCTCGCCCGGCCCAAAAGAGGCGTGACACGGGGTTTTTGTCGAAGTCTGCGGCCAGTAGCGATGGAGAAGCTGAAGAAGGACATAGCGCTCATTGCGGCCTCCCTGGAAGCGCTTGGAGCCAACGTGAAGGCGAACACCGAGGACCAGAAGCGAATGGCGGACGACCAGAAGCGAATGGCCGAAAACCTGGACCAGATGGCGGCCAGGGGTCGCCTGATGGATGAGGACCTGCAGAGCTTGAAGGGCACTTTTGCCAGCCTGGGTGAGCACCTGATCCGGTTGTTCGAGCGCGATGCCGAGATGCGGGCCTGGAGAGAGCACATGGAGGCCCGAGTGGAAGCCCTGGAGAGAAAGCAGCCTCCCGCGGCCTGACGGTCCTCAGTTCGAGCAGCCCTCGCGCCGGATCTTGCGCGAGCTTGTCGCGTTACCCGGCCCCGGCTCAACTGCGAATGGCCCCCTGCCGTCAGGCCCCGATCAGTGCGCGGGCGCTCTCGTAAGGCCCAGCTCCGCGCGCAGCCAATCGATGTCGCTTTGCTGCTCGCTGGGAAGAGCTGACTCTCGGAACTCGATGTCGTCGACTAAGACCCTCAACCGCTCCCGGAGCTCGGGAGTGCGGGCTGCCTCCCTCGGAGTCGAGCCGTCCAGGGCGGGCACCTCTTCGTCCAGCCAGCGCTGCATCAAGTCAAGCTTCATGGCCCTCAATGCCTCCAGCGCCTCGGGAGGGAGCGGGGGCAGGCTGGCAGGTCGCGCCTTCCCCTTTTGGAGGAGCTTCTCGGGGCTACGCTTGTCGCGCCGGGCGCGCTTCCAACCGGGGACCGCCCAGCCTTGCAACAGGGCTTCCATCTCCTCGGCATGCTCGATGGAGTCGGTTTCCATGATGAGAGCTCGCTCCTGCAACTCGAACCTGCCCACGATCTTGCCACCCTCCGTTTCGAGGTGACCCCGATCGCCGGACAGGAAGAATCGGGGGTGCTGGCCCAATCGTTGCCGGACCTCGTCGCGAGCCTCCGGCTCGAACACGAATCGGTCGCGCACCAGCACCAGGTCGTGCCCGGCTGCATTGAAGACTCTGGGCAGAGGGTGATCGTCCAGATCCTCGACTTCCACGCGCCAGGAATCGGTCAGCTCGATGACCCAGTCAGGCTCTTGCAGAAGCTTGCGGGTGACCTTGCGGTGCGGCTTGTGAGAAGCCAGGAACTCTGAGGCGACCGACTCGGCTGAAGCCGGAGGGAGGGGACGGGGGAACATCCCGATCAAGATGTGCTGACCGGCCAGCTCGAGCACTCGGCCGAGGAAGGCCAGCCCGGGACGGAAGCTCTCCACCAGACCGAAATCATAGACCCATCGCTGCTCACCGAGGAGCATGTCGCGCAGCAGCACCTCGCATTCGTTTCTGGTTTGGAGCATCTGCCACGTGGAGACGTGGGCCGCCTGTTGGGCCCGGGCCAGCTCCAGCTCCGGGCCGGTGAGGGAGCTACTCCGCTCCAGCAGCTCCTCGAGCAGGGTCGGGTCGGCATCGAGGGTCCCGCGGTAATGACGATTATGCCGAGCTCGGCATAATCGCCATTATGCCGCGTACAGGATTATGCCGAGTTGGTGCGGGGGGCTGGCCTGCATTTCAGTATCTATCGAATTCGGCGGTTTGACGACTCGGCATAA
>QWHO01000257.1 GCA_021404945.1 bacterium CPR1 | reverse complement strand
TCCGGGAAGAGCTTCTCGGGGCCGTCGAGCAGCTCGAGCAGCCCCGCCTCACGCACCGGCTCGTAGTTCTCGGGCATGAAGCTGGCCCGGTCTTTGAGACTTGGCCTGCAGGCCCAGGCGTAGTGCTCCCTCTGCACGTAGTGGCGGGCTCTCGGGAAAGTCAGCCGCAGGTCCCCCGACTTCGTCAGACCGCCGGCGTGGTCAAAGTGGAGGTGGGTGAGCAGCACATCGGTCACATCCTCGCCCGTGAGGCCGAAGCGGGCCAGCGAGGCCAGCAGGCGCCCGCTGGTGGGCTCGATTTTATAGATTTCCTGCTGCTTGGCGCTGAGCTTGTCGCCGTTTCCACTGTCCACCACGATGATGCGTCCTTGTCCACGCAGCAAAAGGCAGCGAGTAGCCATGGCAATGCGAAACCGCTCATCGGGCGGATGGCTCTTGCTCCACAGAGGATATGGAATCACGCCGAACATGGCCCCGCCATCGAGCGCAAAGTCCCCATCGGAGAGGAAATCGACCTGGTAGCTCCCTACTTGCATCGGATCACCGAACACTATAGCAGCGACGGCCCGGCGGATCAATCCGAGAATTCGCTGATCAGGGTTGCGAGGCGATCGGCGCCAGCAGCGCCTCGATATCGGCCAGCGTGTTGGCGCGAAACATCCCCTCGCGAATTTTGGCCGCTCCTCTCGTTCCCAGGTGATACTTGGTCAGCTGCCCGCGCAGCTCGCGCACGATCTGGCCCGGGGGCAGGTCCAGCGTTTCCAGGGCCAGCCGGGCGTGGCGCAGGGCGGCCCGGGCTCGCTCGCCCGGTGAGGGGGCAGGGGGAGCCAGTCCCGTGGTGAGCTCTTGCATGATGTCGCGAAAGATCCACGGATTTCCCAGCGCCGCCCGCCCGATCATCACCCCGTCGCAGCCCGTCTCCTCCAGCATCTGCACGGTGAGGGCGGCGCTGGTCACGTCGCCGTTGCCGATGACCGACAGGTCTCCCACCGCCTCCTTGACCTGGCGGATGATGGACCAGTCGGGCAGGCCCGAAAATCCCTGGCTGGCCGTGCGGCCGTGCACCGCGATGGCCTTTACCCCGCACTCGGCAGCGGCGCGCGCGAAGGGCACGGCGGTGATCTCCTCGGGCGTCCAGCCGCTGCGAATCTTGACCGTGACCGGAATCTTGACCGCCCGCACCACCGCTTCCACGACGCTGGCGGCCGTGCACACGTCTCGCAGCAGGACGGCCCCCGCTCCTCCTCTGGCCACCTTGGGCACCCAGCAGCCCATGTTGATGTCCACGATGTCCGCGCCACGCTCCTCCACCATGCGGGCCGCCTCGGCCATCACCGCCGGGTCGCCCCCGAAGAGCTGCACGGCCACCGGACGCTCGGTGGCGTGCCAGTCGAACATGGTGAAGGTGCGCTTGCTCTTGTAGTGGATGGCCATGCTCGAGATCAGCTCGGTGCACACCAGCCCCACCCCGCCCAGCTCGCGCACCAGGCGCCGAAAGGGATGATTGGTCTGCCCGGCCATGGGGGCCAGGAAGAGCGGAGGATCGATCTTGACCTCGCCGATCAGCATCGGCTGGAGCAGGGTTTGCAGGCTCACCGGTGGTGAATTCTTCAGCGCGGGGCGGCCGTTCCCTGGATCCAGGCGACGACGACCGCCCGGGCCAGCTCGTTTTCATCGGGAGCTCACAGGCCGGTGAGCAAGACTTACCACGACGGTGAACTGGGCCGACTGAGCTCACCTCCTTCGTGCGATCTCCGGGCGCCCGGCAAGGTCGCTATGAAAGGGTTCACCCTGCCTGGATAGAAGCATTCTCAATGACGTTGCGGCTTGACGAGGGTAGGCAATGGACTTACGAGGACTATCGAGCCTTACCCGAGGACGGCAAGCGCTATGAGGTCTTGGATGGCAAGCTCTACGTGACCCCCGCTCCGAGCCCCTACCATCAGACCCTGTCCGTGCGCCTGCTGGTTCTTTTCTACCCGTTGCAAGCTCAAGGCAAGGGTCAGATCTTTCACGCTCCCGTGGACGTTCTCATGCCGGGGGCTACCCCCGTGCAGCCCGACCTGGTCTTCTTGACGACCGAGCAGGCCCCCCTGGTCAGCAGCCGTGCCATCGAGGGGGCGCCCCATCTGGTGGTGGAAATTCTCAGCCGCTCGACTGCCGGGCGTGATCGCACCATCAAGCTCGGCATCTACGCCTCCTGCGGCGTTGAGCATTACTGGATGCTTGATCCTTTCGCTCGCACCCTGGAGCTGTATCATCTCGCGGACGGGGTCTATCGACTGGAAGTCACTCTCGCTGAGGGCGACCGCCATGAGTGCCTCAACTTCCCGGGCCTGGTCATCGAGATGACAGCCCTTTTTGACGGCATTCCCGAAATCGATTGAGCCCTCAGCACTCCTACCGCTGAGACCGCCCTCCCTCCAGGCTCTTGCGGATCGGCTCATCGAGCTGGGCCGCCAGCAGCGCCTTCCGCTCGTAGATCGCCCCCTCCAGCCGCGCCCCCCGCAGGTCGGCCCCCACCAGCTGGGCGTTGCCGATCTGAGCCTGGCGCAGGTCGGCAACGCGCAGGTTGGCCCCCGATAGATTGGTGCGCGCCAGCAGGGCCCGGGCCAGGATAGCCCCTTCCAGGCTGGCTCCGCGCAGATCGCACTCGAGCAGGTTGGCCTCGGTCATGTCGGCCCGATCAAAGCGAGCGTCCTGGCACTGGGCTTCGGACAGATTGGCCTCGCGCAGGTCGGAGCGGCTGAAGTTGGCCCGCCGCAGGTCGGCTCGGGCCAGACTGGCCTCGCGCAGGTCGGCGCGCTCGAAGTTTGTGCCCAGAGCGATCGCTTCCACCAGAAAGGCCCCCCGCAGGTTGGCCTGGCGCAGATTGGCCGAGGTCAGCCCGATCTGATAGCCTTCCAGGCCCTGCAACACTGCCTTCTCCAGATCAGTGCCCACCATCAGGGCGTAGCGCAGATCGGCCAGCGGCATCTGGCAACCGGCCATGCGAGCCTGGCTGAAGTCGAATCCGCGCAGGGGAGGGCCGTAGAGGTGAAAAGGCTCCAACTCGGCCTTGCGCCCTTCGGCCCCCTCGCTCTCCAGCCATTTTCGGTGGGCCAGAAAGATCTCCCGAATCTCGCTCAGCTGCAGGTTGTTCAATGGCGCCCGCCGACCAACAGCATGTTACGGTCGGGGTCGACGCAGTAGTTCTCGCACTTGGCCAGGAAGTCGCCCGAGCTACCGTAACCGGTCAGGTGGGCCAGGACTTCGATGGCCACCACCGGGATCTCGGCCTCCAGGTCTTGCTCCATGCGCTCGACCGCAGCGGGGGTGGTCAACAGCGCCACCGCCAGGTCCTGGTGCCGATAGCCGTGCTCTTTGCGGGCTTGCTGAATCCGTTCACCTAAGGTCATCTTTCAGGTCGCTTTGAGGCCCTTCCTCCAGAATCGATCCGTGATGATCGGCCTGGTCAGTTCGGCTCCCTCGCTCGCGCGCCTGCCCCTTCAGGCGTCCTCCGAGCGTTCCCCCGACCGGTTCGTCCCCTCTTCGCCGCCCGAGTTCGTTCCCCCCACGCGAGCCCAGCTGCTCAAGGCGGTGGGCAGCCCCTTCCCGCAGGGGTGGGTGGGCCGCTGGGTGGGCGAGATGAGCGTCACCGGCGTTCCGGGCACCGACAGGGTGGGCGTGGATCTCGACATCCAGCCCCGCGGGCAGGGCAGGTACAGCTGGTCGTTGCGCTACCATGGGCAGCCCGAGCGCCCCTACGAGCTGGTGCCGGTGGATCCGTCCCGAGGCCACTACCTGGTGGATGAGAAGAACGGCATCCTGATCGACTCCTACTATCAGGACGGGGTGCTGACGAGCCAGTTCGAGGTGGGCCGCAGCCGGATCACGGCCCGCTATGAGCTCGAGGGCGAACAGCTCAAGCTGGAGATGCAGTCCTTTGGCAAGGACCCGGTTCGCGAGTCGGCCCACGGAGTCAAGGCCTTCCCCCTGGGCAGCCTTCAGAGGGCAACCTTGAGGAGACATTGAGCAAACCTTGAGGGAACCTTGACCGCCTGGCCAGGCATTAACAATTTACTTAATCTCTGAAGGATCAGCTTTGTTAGAATGAAGCCATGCTGATCACGCCGACCGTGACCTCCTCTCTTACCGCCCCCTGTCCAGAACCTCCCAGGAATCCCGTCGAGAAAGCCGTCGCCTGGATGGACGACTATACCTCGGCGCGGGAGTCGACTGCCGGCAACTTCAAGTCGGCCAACTACTTTCAGGCCTTCTTTCAGGGAGGCACGGAAGGTTTCTATTTAATGGGTCCGGCCGGCGTGGTGGCCGGGGCGGGCTCGGCCCTGACCGGCTCGTTCGTGCAGAACAAGACCGGTAGCCAGGTGCTCGGCGTCATCTGCGGCACCGCCGTGGGAGCCGCGCTGGGAACGGCCGTGGGCGCCATGAGCGGCCAGCCGCTGGTCAATGCCGGCGTGCTGGGTGGGCTGCTGGGTGGCTTCCAGACCATCCGCTCGGACGGTCGCTCGGAGATCCGTGACGCCGGCGGCAACGCCACCATGATCTCCGCCTTCTTCATCGACGGCCCGGCCAAGGTGGCCGGAGGCATCGGCGCCGCCGCCGGAGCACGCTGCGAGAAGGGCTGGCAGCGCGCCCTCATCGGCGCCGGCGTGGGGGCCGCCACGGGAGCGGGCCTGGCCGCCATCGGCTTCGCCCCCACCACCGTTCCCATGGCCGCCCTGGGCGCCGGCCTTGCAGGCGCCGTGGGGCCGTTCTTCGGACCGCGCTTCTCCCAGTTCTTCCGCAACCTGGCCGAGGACTCGGGCAAGGGCATGGAGTGGGTTGGAATTCGTACCGGCCTTGCTCGCGGCCCCATCGACGAGAAGTACCGCAACGCCATGGGCGCGGTGCCCGCTGCCTTCATCAAGGAGGGCCTGCGCGGCTTCATGTATTCCGACGGCGGGCTGTCCGGCTTCGTCATCGGCGGGGCGATGGAGTCGGTGCAGCAAGCCCACATCATGTTCTTCAGCGACAAAGAGCAGAAAAAGGAAGAGTGCGCCCTTCCTAAATAGTTTTCTCCCCTCCTGAACTTTCTGACGGGTGGGATCCTCTATCGGGTAGCCTGAACAAAAGGAGCCCCGATGGATGCGATCCATGTTCTTTCTTTTCCTGATCCTGGCCCTGCTCTGCCTGCCGGTCCTGGCCGGCGCGTGTGAGCGTTGCTCGGGCTCGGGCAAGTGCTGGACCTGCTCGGGCACGGGACGCGACTGCAGCATGTGCAACGCCACCGGTAAATGCTATTTCTGCAGCGGCAAAGGAAATCTCTGATCCCTGACCTATCATGACCGCATGATCAGCGTTTTGCTGGTAGACGATCATGAGGTGCTGCGCCAGGGGCTCACCCGGCTGCTCGACAGCGAGCCTGACCTGAGCGTGGTGGGTCAGGCCGGAACCGGAGAGGAAGCCCTCGAGCTGGTGGGGCGCCTGGCGCCCACCCTGGTGACTCTCGACCTGCACCTGCCCGGAATCGGGGGGTTGGAGACGGCCGTTCGGTTGCTGGCTGCCCGCCCTGATCAGGGGGTGGTGATCGTCTCCAGCCTGGTGCGCTCCCGCGAAGTGCAGCTGCTGGTGCGGGCCGGAGTGCGCGGCTACCTGAGCAAGACCGCGCCCGCCCAGGAGATCGTGCGGGCCCTGCGCCAGGTGGGCACGGGCGGCAGCTATTACGACTCCCACGCCGCCATGGCCCTGGCCGAGTCGCTGCGCGGGGCCGAGCCGCCCGAGCTCTCGGCCCGCCAGCTCGAGATCCTCCTGATGGCCGCCCGGGGGCTGCGTAGCAAAGAGATCGCCGACCAGCTGGCCCTCAGCACCAAGACAGTGGAGAAGCACCGCACCGAGATCTTCGCTCGCCTGGGAGTGCGCAACCTGGCCGAGGCCCTGGAGGCGGCCCGGCGCTACCAGCTGCTGGCCTGAACCAGCTCGAGCAGCTCTTCTGGATTGACCGGCTTTTCCAGGTAAGCGTGGGCCCCGGCCGCCAGGCATGCCTCCCGGGTGCCCGGCACCGTCAACCCCGATACCGCCAGAATGCGACTGTGGGTCATGCGCGGATCGGCGCGCAACAGCCGGATGGCGTCGAGGCCGCCCAGGCGCGGCATGCGAAGATCCACCAGCAGCACCTCGGGCAGGCTCGAGCGAGCCATCTCCAGCCCCACGATGGCGTCCTCGGCCTGCTCCACCCGGCAGCCGGCCCGGCGCAGCAGGCCGGAGAAGAAGACCCGATCAACCGGATTGTCGTCGATCACCAGCACCCGCCGGCCTCCCGCGGGGGCGCCCGGCTCCAGCGTCGTGGGGCGCGGCGAGAGCGGCAGGGCCACGCTGAAGCGGCTTCCCTGGCCGGGCTGGCTCTCCACCGTCACGCTGCCGCCCGAGAGCTCGGCCAGCCGCTGCACCATCATCAGCCCCAGGCCGGTGCCCGGCTGGCTCTGATCGAGCTGGCCGAAGGGAACGAACAGGCGCGAGAAGTCCTCGCGGGCGATGCCGGGGCCCTGGTCGGACACGCTGAAGCGCACCGCCTCGCGCTCCCGGTCACGAGCCACCGTCAGGTGGGCTGCCCCGCTGGCCTTGAGGGCGTTGCTGACCAGGTTGACCAGAATCTGCTTGAGCCGCCCCTCGTCGGCCCAGACTTCCAGCGACTCCTCCACTTCCAGCGTCACCGAGTCGCTGTCCAATAGCTCCAGCGTCCCCCGGCACAGGTTGGCCACGTTCAGGTGGCGGCACTCCAGACGCAGCTTGCCGGCCTCCAGGCGCGAGAGATCGAGCAGGTCGTCGATCAATCCCAGCAGGTGGCGCCCACTTTGATAGATAGTCTCCAGCGTGTTGCGCTGGGCCTGGTTGAGCGGTCCCAGGTCTTCTTCCAGCAGTGCCTCCGACATGCCCAGCACGGTGTGCAGCGGGCTTCGCAGCTCATGGGTGGTGCTGGCCAGAAACTCGCTCTGGGCCCGCAGGGCGCGGGTCAGCTCCTCGCGGTCGCGCCGCTGCTCCGCCTGCAGGGCCTCGAGGTCTCGGGTCAGCTGCTCGAGTTGGCGCTCTAGATTCACGGGAGGGTCTTCGCGAGCCGACAGGAAGCTCCCCGCAATGGGCCGGCCCACCGTGTTGATCATCGACGACGAGCGGGCCTCGCGCGAGACCCTGCAGATGCAGCTGATGCGCGAGGGGTATCGCATCGAGCAGGCCGACAGCCCGGCCCGGGGCCTGGAGCGGGCCCTGGAGCTGGCCCCGGACCTGGTGCTGATGGATGTCTGTATGCCGGGCATCACGGGTCTTGAGCTGTGCCGGCAGTTCAAGGCCGATGCCCGGCTTAAGCGCATTCCGGTCATTCTGGTCACGGCCCTGAACCGGCGCGAGGACCTGGTCAAGGGGCTCGACTCGGGAGCCGACGAGTTCGTGAACAAGCCCGTGGCCGGCGCCGAGCTGCGGGCCCGGGCCCGCTCCATGTTGCGCATCAAGAGCCAGCAAGACGAGCTGGCGGCCGAGATCGAGCGGCGCGAGGAGCTCACTCGCCTGCTGGTGCACGATCTGCGCACTCCGGTGGCCACCATGCGGATGTATCTCGAGCTGCTCCAACGCGACCCCCGCCCCGAGGACCTGGAGGTGCTGGCCGGCCAGCTGCACCGGGTGGACAGCCTGGTGGACGAGCTGTTGACCACCGCCTGCATGGAGCACGGCCAGCTGGCCCTGCACCTGGAAGAGACCACTCTGAGCAAGCTGGTGCGCGACCTGGTGGAGTCGCCCTGGATGGCCCCCCACTTCCCCGAGGGCCGGCTGCTGCTGGACCTGCCCGACCAGGAGCCCGCTGGCCACTGGGATACCCGCCTGCTGGGTCGGGCGCTCGAGAACCTGCTCAGCAACGCCCGCAAGTATGGCGGGGGGCGGGTCGAGGTGGAGGTGCGCTACGGCGGCCACCTGGCTCGGCTGGAGGTGCGCGACCAGGGCCCCGGCATCCCCGAAGACCAGGTGGGCCGCCTGTTCGAGAAGTTCTCGGTGGTGGCCGGTGGCGGCCGCCAGCAGCTCGGCCTGGGGCTCTACTTTTGCCGGCTGGTGGCCCGGGCCCATGGGGGGCGCCTGTTCCATGAGCGCGCCCACCCGCACGGATCCACCTTCGTGCTCGAGTTCCCCCTCTAAACTTCGTCGCATTGACCGTGCCACGTAACGGGCGGTGAGAAACTTGTTTCGAACCGCTCCCAAAGTGTTGTGGCACGGGCGATGCGACGAAGTTCAACCTGTTGAGAATTCATCGCACAGTCTATGCGGGGGAGTATAATCCTCCCCGCAGCGTGAGGCACGCCAATCGCGCCTCATGAGGCGCACCCTTGCTGCCTCAAAGCAAGTCCCCGCCGTAGGGTTTACCCTACCGGCCCCCGAGGGATTCCCCCCTCCGTCTCCCGGCCCTGACCCTGGTAAGCTGACAAGCGAAGACGGTCGGGGAGGTCGAGAGAATGCCGGAGCCCAAGAGCCACACCTGGAAGACCGCGGTGAAGCTGGCCCCGCGCCTGCTCAATGACCGCGACGCCCTGTTGCGCCAACTGCACCAGGCGCGCACGCTGCTCGAGCCCACGCTCGAGCCGGGCGGCCGGCTCGAGCCCCTGGCCGAAGAGGTCACCTCCCTCCCCGCCCTTGTTTGGGCCTACTTCATCGGCGAGTGCCGCGGGCCGGCCTATGGCTCGGTCACCCTGGCCCTGAGCGCCCTGAACTACACCACCGCCTCCACCCATCTCGGAGACTTCCTGCGCGGGCGAGACAGCCTCGAGGACGTGTTCGGCTACGTGTGCCGCACGATCGCGCTCGACCTGCAAGACTTCAAGCGCTGGCGCGAGGGGCGCTACCGGTCAGCCTGAGAGCTCGAGTCCGCCCCCGGGCGCGGCGGGGAGGGCGAAGCCCTGGCATACGGCCTGCATCCGGCGGAACCAGATGGCAGGTTGCTCCCAGGAGCCTTCGGCCTGACTCCCGGGCTCCCGCGCCCGGGAGCAGGCTCTTTCAATAGGCGCGCGGACCGTGCCCTGCGTGGGGCACGGGCCGCGCGGCAAATTCCAGGGAGGAAGAAGCCATGTCCGACGATCTCGTGTCCCTGTTCGATGAGCCCTGGCCGGGCCCGGTGCCTGTGCCAGGCTTTCTGATGGGAGTTCGCGCCACTACCGAGGCCCGACCCCCCGACGAGCTGATGCGCCTGCTGCCCGAGCACCTGATGGAGCGCTACAAAGTGGTGCCGCTCGGCCTGGAGAACGACCG
>QWHO01000256.1 GCA_021404945.1 bacterium CPR1 | reverse complement strand
TCTTGCAGCCCGCGTCGCGGGCAACCTGACTGTCTGACGCGCTCTACCGGGAGGTCTTCGGCCCCGAGGCGGTGGGCGGAGCCACCAGCGACGTCACTTTGAGCGAGCTGGACTGGTGCGCCTCGCAATTGAGCGACGGCAGGAGCGGTCTGCCCCTGCGACCGGGCGGGCTGCTGCTCGACCTCGGCTGCGGGCGCGGTGGGCCGGGATTGTGGCTGGCCCGCAGGCTGAAAGCCGTTCTGCTGGGTCTGGATATCGCACCCGAAGCGCTGGCTCTGGCCCGAGAGCACTCTCGTGGTTACCCGGCCAGCTACCTGCAGGCAGACTTCCACGCCACCGGGTTGCCCGGGGCCTCGGTCGACGGGGCCATCAGCATCGATGCTTTCTGGCACTCCAGCAACCTGGGCGCTGCACTGCGCGAGTCGGCCCGAATCCTCAAGCCGGGAGCGCGGGTGGTGTTCAGCCTGGTAGAGCGGGATCGGCTCGACCTGCACGGTCTCGGTCTCGAGTTGCTCGAAGAGCACTCCTGTCCGGGTTGGCGCGAGCGCCGGGAAGCGTTTCAGCGCGGGGCGGCCCGGCTCGGCCTCGTGCTCGCCGACCTGACCGGCTTTCAGCGCAGGCTGGTTTCGATGCAAAGGGAGCGCTGCGCGACGCCTGGAGGTCCAGCCGCACCCCTGTGATGTCGGAGGGCCCCTACCCCTGCCTCCGCCACCATAAGACATGGGAGGCGACTGAACCTCTAACACAATATGCTGGGGTGTCGCTCAGCCGGGAAACCCTGTCAAGGAGGTTTCCGGCTGCGCTCCTGGCGCCTGACAACCAGCGAGGTCAACGCGTGGAGTATGGTTTTCCCTGGCAGGCGTCGAACTCACCGGTCATGGCCTCAGCGAACCTCCCCATCGGCGGTCCTTTCCCTGCGGCGTCGGTGACCGCCCGCCATGCAGGCAAAGTGGAGATGGTGGAGCAGCTGATCCAGGACGGCGTTACCTTCAGCGCCAACCGCAAGCTGGCCGGGCTCGAGCTGCCGGTGACGCGCAGGCTGCCAGCACTCGAGGTGCTGGAGAAGCTGGGACGCCAGACTGTCTACTGCGCTCTGCCCGGCTTTGCCGCCGTGCCTCTGATGGCGCTGGAGGAGGTGGCGGTGCTGACCGGCAGGTTGCCGGCCGAGCAGGCACGAGTCCCCGAGCTGGCCAGGACGGTGCGCTCCCTGAATCAGGAGGGATGGAGCTTTCTTTACCCCGAGGGAGAGCCGCTGGGCCCCCTGGGGGCTTACCAGGTCTTGCTCGAGCAGGGCCAGGTGCAGGTGGGCTCGCCTCACCATTCGGCTCTGGTGGATGCGGGCGGGCTCGAGCGCCTGCATCGTTTCGCGCGCTCCCCGGCCCTGGAGCTGGAAGCGGCCGGTCTGAAATTCTTCGACCGAGAGGGCCAGCCGGGGCGTGGCCTGGACCTGTTCGACCAGCCGGACGTGCGGGTGGGGCTGAGCCCACCGGGCGAGCCTCACGACCTGGACAAGCTCCGAACCAGTCGGGGGCTCCTGAACGGCGATCTGAAGACAGCTCTGGAGTTGGCCTCCAGTCTGCCCGATTTTGCCGAGAGACCGCCCCACGCCCAGGCTCTCACCCTCAGGCGACTGCCCTCGGCGGCCGCCCGCCTGATGGCCGCCGAGCAGCTCTCGCGCGAGCAAGTGCTGGACCTGGCAGCCTGGCTCACTCCCCCCGAACCGGATGGCTTGTGGGGCCAGGATCCCGAGCCAGTCATCCGGGCCCAGAGGGCGCTTCTCGAGCGACTCTGCCAGCTGCCCGCGCCTCCCCCCTCGGCCCGTCTGGCTCTGGAGCTGGCGCCCCACCTTTTCGGGCAGGATGCTCTACAAGTGCAGAAGGCCGCCCTGGAGGGCCTCGAACCCGCCCGCGTACTGGCGCTCCCCATGCGCTGCGACGAAGAGGCCTGCCAGAAAGCGCTCGAGCTGGCCTGCGCAGAGCCCTCGCTGGGAGAGGCGGTCCGGCTGGGACACGAGACGGCTGGCCCCCAGGCATCCCCGGTGGCCGCCTGGACCGCTTTCCAGGTGGCTCTCAAGAAACCCGCCAACTATCCCGCGGAGCTACTTGAGGAGTTGCGCTGGTCCCGCTCTCATGATCGCGGACGGGACATTGAGCTGATGGCCCGCAACTTGCTGGCCCAGCAAGGGGACACGCCGGTGGCCCGCCTGGGACAGGCTCTGGTGGCCTCCCTTTCCGGCGAGCAGGTGGGCCACGTGGTGGGCACCCTGGCCAACCGGGCCGGGGCCGCCGACGCGGACCTGGGGGAGCTGGCCATCAGGGCCCTTCCGAGCAGAGCGCCCGACGCCTGCCTGAAAGCCATTCGGCCCTGGCTGGACCAGTCTGATCCGGTGGCCTCGATGACCAGCTTGATCGAGCGGGCTGAATCGCTCGGTCCCGCAGTCTCCATCGCCTGCGAGAGTGTGCTGGCAAGATTTGACTCGGCCGATCAGGTGCTCTCGCTGCTGCCTCTGCTCAAACAACCGCTGCGAGCTCAGGGCGACGATGAGCCGCTCCAGGCGGCTCAGGTCAGCATCCTGATGGCTATGGCCCGGCGCCTGCAGGACTTTCCCGAGGTGACGGCGGCGGCCGGTCTGGGGCTGGAGCTGGCCAGGGGCTGTGAGGCCGTCTCGGCGCGCGAGAGTCTGATGACCGTGCTGCGTGCGCCTGGGACGCACATCTCCCTTCTCGCTTCCCAGGCCCTGCCCTGGAGGGACGCGAGCAAGGTCGAAGAGGCTCTCGCCTACCTGGAGGCTCGCCACCCGGAGCTAGGGGACCGTATCGCGTCGGCCCGCTGGGCGATGGAAGGCTGCCAGGCGGGCGGCACCTGGGCAGTGGCCCGCGCCTGGCTCGAGCCCTTTCAGCCGTTGGCCCCGGTGCAGATGGCTGGAAGGGCCCTGGAGATCTTCGACCAGATGCACTTTGATGCTCGCGAGCCGGACGAATCGGTCCTGGTCGACAAGCTCACCAGCGCGCTTGGCAGGTGCCCATCCCTGGACCTGTTCCGGGCTCTGGCACCCCGGGCCACCCGCCAACAGGCCCGGGCCCTGATGCGCCAGTGTCGCGCCGAAAAGCCGCACGAGCTGGCCGCCCTGGGCCTGAGCCTGGTGCAACTGGGCGCGGAGCGGTCACTGCTGAAGGCCGAGCTGGTCAAACTGCCCGCAATGTCCAGCCGACTCGAGCAACTCGACAGGCTGGTCCAGGGCCTGAGCGAGCCGGGCGTCTGGATCGAGGGCGCCAGGCTGGTCTTGTTGCCCGAGAAACTCGACTCACAAGCCCTGCAGGCTGGCGAGCAGACCCTCCTCAGGCAGCTCGACTTCGAACGCAGAAACGGCCTGAAATTCGAAGATGGGGAACGACACCAACAGATCCAGGTCATGTTGGGCCGCCTGGGCGAGCTGAGCGCCGCCTCCGAAGTCGCCCGACTGACCTCGGCCGAGCGCTCCGGGGCGGTGCAGGAGTTTGGCCGCCAGGTCATCATCGGGGGCACCACTGTGCGCCGCCGCGACGTCGGGGAGCAGCGGCTTTAGGCCTCTTCCTGTCGGCCCGGGTCTTGCATTTTTATTCAGAACAATGTATAAAAATACAAGCCCATGCTCAAAGTCTGCATCGTCGGCGCCTCGGGCTATACGGGCGGCGAGCTCATCCGCTTGCTGCTCGGCCATCCCCATGTCCAGATCACCGGCCTCTACGGCACCGCCGAGAAGGACCTGCTCGCCCTCTTTCCGGGCCTGCGCAAGCTGACCGATCTGGCGATCCGGCCGGCCGACGAGCTGCCCGGCGAGGCCCAGGCGGCCTTCCTGGCCGTGCCCCACGGTCAGGCCGCGCCCCTGGCCGCGCGCCTGCTCGACAAAGGCCTGAAAGTGATCGACCTGAGCGGCGACCTGCGCCTCAAAGACGACGCCCAGCACGAGAAGCACTACGGCCGGGACGAGTACGCAAAGCTGCGCCACGAGGCAGTCTACGGGCTTCCCGAGCTGAACCGCGCCGAGATCAAGAAGGCCCGACTCGTCGCCAATCCGGGCTGCTATCCCACTGCCTCCATCCTCGCTCTCAAGCCGCTGGCCCACCTGGCCCATGGCCCCCTGATCGTGGACGCCAAATCGGGCCTCTCGGGGGCGGGGCGCACGGCCAGCGCCACCACCCACTACTGCCAGGTCAACGACAACTTCCGACCCTACAACCTGGGGGTCCACCGTCACCAGCCCGAGATCGAGCAGGGCCTGGGGCAGAGCGTCTTCTTCTCGCCCCATCTCGCCCCCATGACCCGGGGCATCCTGGCCACCTGCTACGCGCGCGTCGACGGACCCGTCGAGGAGCTCTACCTGAAAGCCTATCAAACGGAGCCGTTCGTGCGCCTGCTGAGCGGTGACGAGCTGCCTCAAACCCGGGCCACGGCCGGCTCCAACTTTTGCGACATCGCTGTTCGCTACGACGCCGAGCGAAAGCTGGCCGTGGTCGTGAGCGCCCTGGACAACCTGGTCAAAGGCGCCGCCGGACAGGCCATCCAGAATCTGAGCCTGATGCACGGACTGAGCGAGACCGAGGGTCTTTTGCTGCCGGCGCTCTACCCCTGAAAGGAACCCGCCATGAACATCACCGCCCCCCGGGGCTTCCAGGTCGCCTCGCTGCACTGCGGCATCAAGCCCGAGAAAGACGACCTGATGCTACTCTTCTCCCAGACCCCGGCTTCGGTCGCGGGGCTGTTCACCACCAATAAGGTCAAGGCTCCGCCCGTCCGGTACAGCCGCGAGAAGGTCAAGGGAGGTATCGCCCGGGCCGTCATCGTCAACAGCGGCAACGCCAACGCCTGCACCGGAGCGCAGGGTTTCCAGGATGCCCGTGAGATGGCCTCGCTGACGGCCGAGGCGCTGAAGGTTCCTGAAGCCCAGGTTCTGGTGGCCTCCACCGGGGTGATCGGCCACCCTCTCCCGATGGACAAAGTGCGCTCCGGCATCTTGCGACTGCCCGAGGCTCTTGGAAAGGACGGCGCGCGGGCAGCCCTGGCCATCACCACCACTGACGCTTTCCCCAAGACGGCCGGGGTCAGGTTCGGGCCCTACACCGTGGGCGGCATGGCCAAGGGCGCGGGCATGATCCACCCCAACATGGCCACCACCCTCTGCTTTCTGACCACGGATGCCCCTGTCTCTCCCCTCGACCTGCAGCAAGCGCTGCGCACGGCCATCGACCTTTCCTTCAACTCGATCAGCGTGGACGGAGACACCTCCACCAACGACTGCGCCCTGGTACTGGCCAACGGCGCGGCCGGGGGCAAAGTGGATCTGAGCGAGCTGACCGAGGCCCTCACCACCGTGGCCAGCAGCCTGGCCCGCCAGGTGGTGCAGGACGGCGAGGGGGCCACCCGGCTGGTGGAGATCACCGTCGAGGGCGCCGCCAGCGACGCCGAGGCCAAGCAGGCGGCCTACTGCGTGGCCAGCTCGCTTCTCGTCAAGACCATGGTCCACGGGGGCGAGCCCAACTGGGGCCGGGTGCTTGCGGCGCTGGGCCGGGCCGGGGTGGAGATGGAGGAAGAGCGCACCAGCCTCTCCTTTGGAGGCGTCACCATCGTGCAGCAGGGCGTCTTCGTGAGCGGCACCTGGGAGGCCGCCGCCAGCGCCATGCAGCAGAAGGAAGTGCAGATCGGTTGCCATCTGGGACTGGGCGAGGGACGCGCCAGGGTGCTCACCTGCGACCTGAACGAGGCCTACGTCCGGCTCAACGGGAGCTACCTCTCGTGAGGCTGGTGCTCAAGTTCGGCGGCAGCTCACTCAGCCCGGCCGAGCTGGCCAGTCTCAACAGCGAGCTGAAAAAGCTTCAGCAGACCGGCCATCAGGCCGTGCTGGTGCATGGGGGCGGCCCCGAGCTCTCGAAGCTACTGGCCACCATGGGCCACGAGGCGCGCTGGGAGGATGGCCTGCGAGTGACCGATGAGGTCACCATGGAGGCGGCCGAGATGGTGCTGGCCGGCAAGATCAACACCTCGCTGGTCAGCCTGCTGCGCGACTGCCGGGCCCTGGGCCTGTCAGGCGTGGACGGCGCCCTGCTCGAGTGCAGCCGGGTGAGCGACAAGCTGGGTCTGGTGGGTCGGGTGGAACGGGTCAACGTGGCTCTGCTCGAGCTTCTGCTCGAGGCAGGCTACCTGCCCGTGATCGCCCCTATCGGCCTGGGCCCCGACGGAGAGCGCCTGAACCTGAACGCCGACACCGCTGCCGGAGCCCTGGCCCGCGCTCTCAAGGCCGAGCGCATCCTGTTCTTGACCGACGTGCCGGGCGTCATCAAAGATGGCGCCGTTCTCACCGAGTTGACCGACCAGGAAGCCGACGCCCTCATCGCAAACGGGGCCGCCACCGGAGGGATGATCCCCAAGCTGCGATCGTGCCAGGAGGCCGCCCGGAGCGGCGTACCGGCCCAGATCCTGCGAGCTGGAGCCTCGCTCCTGGAAGGCCTGGCGGGCCGAGAGGGCACGCTGATCACCGGAGGAGCCCCATGCTGACCTGGGAGAGTCTCACCATGCAAACCAACGAGCACTACGCCAAAGAGGCCGAAGAGTGCCTTTTCGCCAACTACAAGCGGGCCCCGGTGGCCTTCACCCACGGGCGCGGCGCCCGCCTCTTCGACGTGGAGGGCAAGAGCTACCTCGACTTCATCGGGGGAGTGGCGGTCAGCTCGCTGGGCCACGCCCATCCGGCCCTGGTGCGGGCCATCACCCACCAGGCCGAGCGCTACCTGCACGTCTCCAACCTCTACCAGCTGCCCGAGCAGATCCGCGCGGCCCAGGCCCTGACCCGAATCTCGGGCCTGGACCGGGTGTTTTTCTGCAACTCGGGCACCGAGGCCAACGAAGCGGCCCTCAAGCTCGCACGCAAGCACGCCGTCGAGCACGGCCGGGGCCACCGAATCCTGGTGGCCGAAAACAGCTTCCACGGGCGTACCATGGGGGCCCTGGCGGCCACCGGCAATCCCGCCTACCACAAAGGTTTCGAGCCCCTGCCCGAGGGCTTCACCTTCCTGCCTTACAACCAGCTGGCTGCCTGGCAGCAGGCCATGGGGCCGGATGTGGCGGCCGTGCTGGTCGAGCCCATCCAGGGCGAGGGCGGAGTCGTGCCCGGCACGCTCGAGTTCCTGCACGGCCTCGAGCTGATGTGCAGAAAGCAGGGCGCTCTCTTCATGCTCGACGAGGTGCAGACCGGCATCGGCCGCACCGGAGCGATGCTCAATTTCCACACCCACGGACTGTTGCCCGACGTGGTCACGCTGGCCAAGGGTCTGGGCGGCGGCGTTCCGGTCGGGGCCGTGCTGGCCCGGGCTGAGGCAGCCGCGGTGCTGGTGCCGGGTACCCACGGCTGCACCTTCGGCGGCAACGCCCTGGCCTGCGCCGCCGCCTGCGTGGTGCTCGAAGAAGTTGAGCAGATCCTGCCCGAGGTGGAGCTGCGCAGCCGCCAACTCGTAGGCGGACTCAAGGCCCTGCCGAAGGTCAAGGAGGTCCGCGGCGCCGGCCTTCTGCTGGGCGTCGAGCTGGAGGTGGAGGCCAAACCGGTGGAGCTGGCCTGCCTGCAGCAACAACTCATGCTCAATGCGGTGCGCTCCCACACCCTGCGGCTTGCTCCCCCGCTGGTCGTGACCCAGCTGGACGTGGAAGAGGCGCTCGAGATTCTGGGGAGGGTTCTGGCAGGATGACTCCCCGTCAGCGCGAGCGCGCCATCCTGGCCCTGATCGCCGAGCAGCCGGTGGAGACCCAGCAAGACCTGGTGATCGGTCTGGAGGAGCGTGGCGTGGAGGTCACCCAGGCCACCATCTCGCGCGACATCAAGCGCCTGGGATTGTTCAAACGGCCTACTCCGGAGGGCGGCTACCGCTACGCCGCCCCCGAACTGGCCAGGACCTCCCCTCAGCTGGTGGAGGGGTTCGTGGCCGGAGTCGAGCCGGCGGCCGCCATGCTGGTGGTCAAGACCCGGGTGGGCCGGGCCAGCGCCGTGGCCATCGCCATGGACGAGAACCCTCTGGCCGGGGTGGTGGGCACCCTGGCCGGGGACGACACCGTGCTGGTGCTGCTTCAAAGCCCACACGATCAAGAGCGCGTCCGGCGCGAGATCGAGAGGACCTACCTGTGAAGGGCACCCTGCTCCTGGAAGACGGCACCCGCTTTGCGGGTGAGCTGTTCGGACACCCCGGACCAGCTTTCGGCGAGATCGTCTTCAACACGTCCATGTCGGGCTATGAGGAGATCCTCACCGATCCGTCCTATCGCCGCCAGGTGGTGGTCTTCACCAACCCCCAGATGGGCAACTACGGCATCACCTTAGAAGACGGGGAGTCGCGCCGGCCCTGGGTGGAGGGCGTGATCGTGCGCGAGGAGTCGCCCTCGCCTTCCAACTGGCGCAGCCGCCTCAGCCTGCGCCGCTACCTCGAGGAGCACCGGGTGGCCGGCCTTTCGGAGGTGGATACCCGGGCCCTGGTACGCCACATCCGCGACCACGGAGCCCAGCGCTGCGCCATCGGACCGGCCGACCAGGACCTCAGCGCCGAGCTGGCAGCCCAGCCCTCCATGGTGGGCCTGGGACTCGCCAAAGAGGTGAGCTCGGAGCAGGTCTATCGCATGGGAGATGGACCTTACCAGGTAGCCGTGCTGGATCTGGGCGTCAAGCGCGGCATCCTGCGCGAGCTGGTGGAGCGAGGCATGGCGCTGACCGTCTATCCGGCGGGCACGAAAGCCGAAGAGATCCTGCGCACGAAGCCCCACGCCCTGGTGCTCTCCAACGGGCCCGGCGATCCGGCCGCCCTGACCGACATCATCCCCGAGGTGAGAAAGCTCGTCACCAGTGGTCTGCCTACCCTGGCCATCTGCCTGGGGCACCAGCTGACCGCCCTGGCGCTGGGGGCGCGCACCTTCAAGCTCAAGTTCGGTCACCGGGGCGGCAACCACCCGGTCAGCTGCACCACCACCGGCAAGGTAGAGATCTCCAGCCACAACCACGGCTTTGCCGTCGACCCCGACTCGCTGCCCCCCGAGCTCGAGGCCACCCACATCGACCTCTACGACGGCACCCTGGAGGGCTTCCGGCATCGCACCCTGCCGGTGCAGTGCGTGCAGTATCATCCCGAGTCGAGCCCCGGACCGCGCGACTCACTCTATCTTTTCGACTGGCTCAAGGAGCAGCTATGCCAAAGCGCGACGACCTGAAGAAGATCCTGCTGATCGGCTCGGGCCCCATCACCATCGGGCAGGCCTG
>QWHO01000753.1 GCA_021404945.1 bacterium CPR1 | reverse complement strand
CTTCCTGGCCTCCTTACTGCACAACCTGCCCCAGCCGGTGCTGGCGGCCGTGGTGCTGGTGGCCATTCTGGGGCTGATCAACGTGCCCGCCCTGAAGCGCCTCTACGCCCTGGCCCGCACCGAGTTCTTCATCGCCATAGCGGCCACGGCCGGGGTGCTGAGCTCGGGCATGCTGCGCGGGGTCATGATCGGGGCGGTCATGTCGCTCTTGCTCTTGATTCGACGGGCCTCGTCCCCCTACGTGGCCTTTCTGGGTCGCATTCCAGGCACGCAAAGATTCTCGGACATGGCCCGCCACCCCGATAACGAGCCCGTCGAGGGAATCCTGATCTTCCGGGCCGAGTCGAGCCTGCTCTACTTCAACGCCGAGCATGTGCGAGACGTGGTCCTGGAGGAGTTCCACCGCACCCATCCCCGGCTGGTCCTCTGCGACCTGTCCAGCTCCCCTATCGTCGACCTGCACGCCTGTGAGACCCTGGCCGAGCTGGCCCGGGAACTGGCCGGCGAGGGAGCCCGCTTGCGCCTGGTGGAGCCTCGCTCCTCGGTGCGAGACTCCTTGCGCCTGGCGGGGCTGGAGGAGCTGGTGGGGTCCATCAACCGCTTCACCACCGTCGCCGAGGCCGTGGAGGAGTTCCATCAGGCGCCAGGGGCTCAGCAGGAACCAGGATCAAAGCCAGCGGCTCAAGAGCCGGCCTCCTGATGGCCAACCAGCCACCAGGCTCTCATGATGAAGAGAGCCGAGCCACTGGTATATAATAAATAACTACAGTCCCGCGCGTTGCCCTGTTCAGAGTTAAAACGCGCGGGACTGTGCCGATTCTACAGCTGCGCGCGCTGGTCAGACCAGTGCGCGCAACTGCAGGCCATTGACAGGGCTACTTCAGAACGTCGAGACGGTTCTTGACATAGGCATCCATCAAGAACAGGTTCTTGTTCTCTCCCAGAGCTTTGGTCACGTAGGCTTTGCCCTTGTCCGTCTGTCCGTTCATGATGAAGTACTGACCGACAAAGAAGTCGGCCTGGTGCTGCATCATCTCGCGATAGCGCTCGTCGCTGAGGTTGACGGCGGCTTTCAGGCACTCATCGGGACCGATCTGGCCGAGGTACATCTGCACCACCGGATACGGCCAGCTCTCCTTCTCGGTGGCGCGCTGGGCGTAGCTCTGGAGGTAGGTCTTGTCCTGGGTGCCGAGGCGAGCCTTAGCCACGTAGTTGAGCAGGATCAGCATGGTGTTGTCGGGCTCGAGATTGGCGGCCGCTTCGAAATCATCCAGGGCGGCCTGGTTGCGCTCCATCCGAACGTAGGCCATCCCTCGCAGGGCGTAGACCACGGAACGCTTGGCCAGACCAAAAGAGATGGCCTTGCTGGTATCCGACACGCACAGGTCAAGCTGGTTCAGACGGTAGTGAGCCAGACCACGATAGAAGTAGCCGGCTCCGCTCTCGGTCTGAATCTTCAAGAAGCGGTCATAGTCCTTGATGGCCTCCTTCGAGTCGCCTTTGAAGAGGTAGGCGCAGCCGCGATAATAGAGGGCCTCGGGGTTCTCGGGATCGAGCTGAAGGGCCTTATCGAGATCGCCGATGGCCTTCTGGTGCTGGTCCAGCAGAAAGTAGCTGGCGCCGCGGAAAACGAAGGCTTTGACGAAGCCCGGGTTGGCCTTGATGCACTTGTCGAAGCCGTTGATGGCCTCGGCGTTGGCCTGGGCGAATGCGGGCGTTACCACCAGCACCGTCCAGAGCAAACAGGCAGTGAGTTGGGATCGTTTCACAATGGACTCCTTTTGTATTGAGGTTCGTTCGGGCTCAGTCCTTGGAGACCAGAACCCAGTCCTTGCCAGGATTGTAGACGGTCATCTTCTCGGCCAGCTGGGCCGTGTCGGGACCAAGGTCGGCCTGGCGAATCTGCCCGTAGTGGTTGAGCAGAAAGCTCATGATACCGCTCTTGCGATAGTCCACCGGGTAGGCCAGCACGGCATAACCCAGGATCATGTTGCCGTTGATGATGTAGTTGAACTTGCCGCCCGGGGCGGCGGGGCCCTGGGCGGTCAGAAGCTTCAGCCGATAGCCCATCCAGGTTCGGTCGTGAGTCTTACGCTGCAGGTACTCCTTGACGGTCTCGGCGAACGACTCCATCGGGCTCGGCTCGCCTTCGCTGGCATCCCAATAAAGACCGTCGCGCTTGCCCGGCGAGCACTTCAACTTCTGGG
>QWHO01000255.1 GCA_021404945.1 bacterium CPR1 | reverse complement strand
GCCCTCGCCTCGGCGCCCGACCTGGAGCTCGTCCCCGCCCTCGCCTCGGCGCCCGACCTGGAGCTCGTCCCCGCTCCCGCCTCGGCGTCCGACCTGGAGCTCGTCCCCCCGGACTCCTCGGCAGAAGCCCCCGTCATCGATCCGGCCAGGCTCGAATCGGATCTGCTCGAGCTGCAGGGCCAGTTCGAGGTCATGGCGGGGGAGCTGGCCGCCAGCCTGGAAGCCCACTGGTACACCCTGGTCGAGTTTGTCGAGCAGGCCCGGGCCAACCTCACGGGCGGCGTGACGCCTGAGCAGCCGACTCCGGCGGGGCCCGAGAGCCTGGGTCCCGATCTGGTCACGCACGAGCGTCTGAGCGATCCCCCGGCCGAGCTGGATGGCCAGGGCTGGAGCGAGCCCGGCGAGGGGGGTGTGCGCTCGCGCACCCGGGGCGAGCACGGCGAGTTCCTGGGGCCGCTGGCCAACCCTGAGGCCCCGGCCGGGGCCGAGAATCCGCGCGCCTTCTATCGCGAGCGCAGAGTCGAGCAGGACGGCCTGGCTTTCCGCGAGATCACCCGCGGGGTGGTGGCCGGACGCCGCCTGCAGATCCTCGAGTGCGCCCGCTATCCCGAGCACGGCCTGGACAGCCTGCTGGCCGTGCATCGCTCCCGGGCCGAGGCGGCCCGAGTGCCGGTGGGCTACCGGGTCTTCCTGACCCGCTCGCATTCCATCCGCCTGTTCGCCACTCTGGCCCAGGTGCGCCGGCTCGAGCCCCTCTTGCTGGGCCTGCCCCCGGTGGTGCGGGAACGGCTGAGCGACCTCTTGATCGCCCCCGACCTGGGCGGGCGGGGTGACTGGGAGGGCCAGTACGGACAGGACGAGGCCGGCCGGCCGGCCACCCATGCAGTGCTGGTCGGCTCGGACAAGCTGGCTCTGCGGGCCGATCTCCTGGCCCACGAGAGCCTGACCCGCACGGCCCTCTTTCACGGGTTGGGTCACCTGCTGGACAAAGGACGCTCGCAGTCTTCTCCGTGGGGCGAGCCACCCTTCCTCTCGGCCCGGGCCGCGGCCAGCGCTCAGGAAGACTTTGCCGAGACCCACCGCGTGCTGCTCGAGCAGTGGGACGATCCGGTGCCGGAGAAAGTGCGCCGCCTGAAGGGAGAGCTTTATCCGTGAGCGACTGGCTGGACATCGACCTGGGCGAGCACCGTCTGCGCCTGACGGTCGAGGGGGATCTCTTCTTGCCCCTGGCCAGCGACGCCCGCCTGCGCTCGTTCTTGCTCGAGCCGGTCTGCACGGTTGGCCAGGGCGGTAGGGCCGAGTCCGGCACCTTCTTCGACGAGGTGGAGGAATACCAGGCCGGCTCGCTGCCGGCTCTGCGCCTGCTGCTGGCCGAGAGGCTGCCCCAGCTGGGCCTGGCCGGTCGGGCCCAGCCCCCCCTGCCTCCTCCCCAGGCCAGCCCCGGAGCCTCCGGCGACCTCACGCAGGACATGAGCTTTGATGGCTGATTTTCTGCTCTGGGCGGGCGGCAGCTACCTCATTTTCGCTTTGCTTGCGCCGGGGGCCACCCTGACGCAAGCAAACCGACTGGTGCTGACCCTGGGCGGGGCGCTCATCGGTCTGCTGGGAGCGCCCCTGGCCCTGCAACTGGGCAATCCGGCTCACACTGGCGGGCTGATCCCCCGGCTGGTCTGCATCCTGCTGACCTTCGGGTTGCTGTTGATCCCTGCTCTGGCGCTGCTCGACGGCCCCCAGCGCCCCCGGCTGAGCGCCGCCGACGGCTTTCTGCTGGGCTTTCTGCCCGGCTTCGGGTTTGACGCCCTGGCCGTCTTCCTGCGCCTCTCAGCCGGCCAGGAGGCCACTCTCGGCTGGCTGCCCCCGGCCACCCTGGCTGGCTGGGCCGGCTACGGCTACTGGTGCGGGCTGATCGCGCTGGCCTGGACGGCCGGCTACCGGCTCAGCCTGCTGGAGGGCCACGCCCAGTTCTGGGCCCTGACGGCGCTTCTCTGGGCCAGCCTGGACCGGCTGGCCGCCAGCGGCCCGCCTGGATGGCTGCTGCCCTACGTCCGGTTGACCTTCGAAGGTCGCCTCTTCCCCTGCCTCACGCTGGTGCTGCTCTTCTACCTGGCCTGGCGAGAGGGCCAGTGGGTGCGCCGCTCTCCTGGCATGCGCCAGCTCGAGAGCCTGCCCCAGCTCCGCGTTCCCTCGCTGGCCCGGGCAGGGCCGGGGGGATTGCTGGCCCGCGAGAAGGCTCTGGGCCTGCGCCGTCAGCTCTTCCTTGAGCGCACCGAGCAACTCGAGCGGGGTCGCACCTCGATGGGAGAGATCCCGGCCGCTTATACCCGCAACCCCTTCTTCCCCGACCCAGTCGGCTGGGGCCTGCGCCTGCTCTCGCTGGCCCTGGCGGTCTTCTTGTTGCTCGACCCCATCGGCAAGCTGTCCCTGGCCCTGGCTCTGGCAGCCTCGGGTCTGATTCTGGCCCAGTTCCTGCGGGCCACGGCCCTGGACCTGGGGGATGCCAACAGCGAGGTGGCCACCCTGGCTCAGGCGGTGGCCCTGAACGGCGGGCTGGCGGCCAGCCTCTTCGTGCTCTGCTTCTCCAGTTTCACGCTGGGGTTTCCCCCTATGACCGCTTTCGGTGCGCTGGAGAAGGGCTTCGGCCCCGGCAGCCTGGCCGGGGTGGCGCTGGCTCTGGCCTTGCTGGCGGCCAGCCTGCAAGATCCATCTCGTCGCGAGTGGCAGCTCTTGCTCGAGCCCGGCCAGCGGCGAGTCTCGGCCGTGCATCGCGCCCTGACGGTGCTGTTCACGGTGCTGCTGGCGCTGGCCGGCGCCTGGCTTTATGGCCCCTGGCAGTCGTCCCTGCAGGGTCTTCTGGCCGGCAAGGGTCAGCCCGGCCTGCTCATCCACTTCACTGCCGTGCTCAGCCTGGGCTGTCTGCTGGCCCTGGCCGCCCACCTCCTTGGCCGGGGCGCCGGCTTGCTGGAGGAAGCCCTGGAGCGTCGGTGATCGGCAGCCGGGCGGAGATCTCCTCGCCTGCCAACTTCCCCACAAGGTGAAATTCAAGCCATTGGCGAAAAGATCGGCCGCCCATGCTGAGTTTCCTCCGCGGCAATCACGCCGGACGCGACCGCAAGTCGTTCCTCAAGTCTCCCCCGCGAGAGTTCTTTTGCTATTACGGCCCACCCGAGAACCTGGCGGGCAAGCTCGGCCAGGTGCAGATGGCCTTCGTCGAGCTGATGCACGGCAGCGGAGATATCGCCAAGACCCTGGCCACCGAGGTCGATTACCTGATCGCCTACTGCAGCTGCGGCGAGGCTGTGGGCGATCTGATTCCCAAGCTGCCCAAAGAGGCCAACATGGGCCACAACCGCTACGGCTGGGAGAGCTACTACGGCGATCCGGCCAACCCGGCCTGGGCCCGCATCCTGATCGAGCACGCCAACAGCCTGCTTAGCAAAGGTGCCGACGGTTTGCTGCTCGATACGGTGGATACGGTGGACATCTTCCCCCAGATCCACCAGGGCATGGTGCAGCTGATTCGCAACCTGCGCAAGCGTTTCCCCAACCGGGTGATCATCCTCAATCGGGGGTTCAAGGTGTTCGCCGACGTTCAGGACGTGGTGGACGGCGTGATGTTCGAGAGCATGATGCACAAGAACTTCAGCGCCGCCGACCGCGACTGGGTGGAGGGGATGTGCGGCAAGCTCAAAAAGAGCGGGCTGCCGATCTTCTCGATCAACTATCTCGATTGTTGTGACCCGGAGGAGTGCCGCCAGATGGCCGAAGACTATGGATTCTACCTGCACATGGCCCCCGACCGCAGCTTGATGAGCCTGCCGTGAGGAAGCTCATTCTCGGTCTTTGCCTGGGCCTGACACTCATGGCGCCCCTGCCCGCCCAGGATGAGCGTCAGCAAAAGTTCCAGACGGCGGTCGACAGCTACACCAGCCAGCTCGAGAAGACGCCCAACTCGCTCGAGGCCCTGCGGGGGCGCTCGCTGGCCTACCTGGGACTGGGGCAGGTCGACCTGGCCCTGGCCGACATCCAGCGAGCCCACGAGATGGCCCCCGGGAATGCCGGCATTCTGGCTGAGCGCTCGGCAGTGCTCTCCAAGATCGGCCGACTGCGCGACGCCCTGGCCGACATCCAGCAGGCCATCGCCCTCGAGCCCCGCGTAGCTGCCCACCACCTGGCAGAAAGCTATCTCTACTCCGATCTGCGTGAGCACAAGCGTGCCCTGGCCAGCGCCAACCAGGCTCTGGCTCTCGCCCCGCGTTATGCGCTGGCTTTCTGCGCTCGGGGCCTGGCCTCCAGCGAGCTGGGCGACTTTGGCCAGGCGGTGGCCGACTGCAACCAGGCCCTGGCCATCCAGCCCGGCCTGGCTACCGCCTACCAGGTGAGGGCCTACGCCAACACCCTGCTGGAGAAGTACCCCGAGGCTCTGGAGGACTACAAGCTGGCCCTGGCGGCCGATCCCGACAATGTCTACATCTACTCCGGTCGCGGCTACACTTACGAGAAGATGGCTCAATGGCAGGAGGCCCTGCAGGACTACAACCGGGCCCTGCAGCTTGATCCGGGAAGGGGGCTCACTTACGTTTCCCGGGGGGGGGTCTATTTGCAGCTGCAAGACTACAATCAAGCCTTCGCCGACTACGACCAGGCGGTCCAGCTCCTGCCTCAGGAGCCCCGGGCCTACTGCGGACGGGGCTTTGCCCAGAATGGCCAGGGCCGTTTCGAGGCCGCTCTTGGAGACTTCAACACCGCGGTGGCCCTCGACCCCACCCTGGCCGAGTCTTTCTACGGGCGCGGCCTGGTCTACTTCTCGCACGAATGGTATGGCGAGGCTCTGAAAGACTACAACAAAGCCCTCGAGCTGAATCCTGAGTATGTGGCCTGCTACGCCTCGCGAGCTCACCTCTATGAAGAGACCCGTCGCCCGGAGCTTGCCATGCAAGACTACAACACGGCCATCGGCTTGAGCCCCAGGGCAGCCGAGCTCTACGTCGATCGAGGGCGGCTCAAGAACGACCAGGGCGATCGGGACGGGGCTCTGGCCGACATCGCGAGTGCACAAGGACTTGTCCGGTCGGAGACGGTTTCTCGCGAACTGCAGGCGTTGATCGCGGAGGTGGAGAATCCAGATCAGCAGCCGCCTGACGCAGGCCCGGGGGAGGGCCCAGAAGAGCGCAGCCTTCCCAGGCCGCAATCTCCTGGCATCTACGACCGACTTTGAGGTTCCCCCATTGCGCAGCACCGACCGGATTGAGAGCCCCAGGGGAGAGCGCCGCTCTCGGAACGATCGAGGCGGTCGTGACCGTCGCGTCTTCCAGCGAGCCAACCGGGTTCTGCCCGTCTGGTATCGCCACGAAGGCAAGTTTCGCCAGGGCTGCGCCCTGGACCTGAGCGCGGAGGGCGCGGCCCTGATCACCGAGGTGGATTTCAACCCGGGCGATCAGTTCGAGTTTACCGTCCAGGTGGAGGCCGACTGGGAGGTGCGGGCTACCGCCACGGTGCTATGGCGAGAGTCGGCCCCCGACAACATGACCCACATGATCGGGGTCAACTTCCGCACCGAGCGTCCCGGCGACAAGAGCCTGCTGGGCCCGTGGATCCACTCCCAGCGTAAGAAGTCGGAGAGCCCGGAGAAGTCGGATTCGGCCGAGAAGCAGAAGAAGCTTATCGCGCCGCCTCCGGACGAGTATTAGAGGCACGGCCGGGAAGGTCGTGCCGATCAAGCCCAGAAGGGCCCAGGGTCGCCTCAGCCGACACTGCGCCCCTTGAGCAGGTGCACGACGTACTTGCCCACCTGCTTGACGTCCCGGGGCTTGAGGGTGGAGAACTGGATGGAGTGCAGATAGCACCCCTCATCCTCGTCGTAGCGCGTGCTCAGGTTCTTGGCCGAGATGGAGAGAGTCGGGTAGTTGGAGTAGGGACCGATCAGGCACAGTACCTGGGCCCCATCCTCCACCGTATTGGCTGACTGCACCAGGGCACCCCCCACGCTCAGGTTGAGCACCTTGCCGTCGGTGAGGTAGTGCCCGGTACGCAGGTTCCGCACCTCGCAGCGCAGGGTGGTGGCGATACGCAGGTGCTTGCGGCGCTGGAAGGCGTTCTCGTCGGCCAGGCCCAGCTCTTGCAAAATGACCTTGACCCAGCTCCCCTTGAGGTTCTCCTCGGTCTCCACGTAGCGAATGCCGGCGCTCCAGTCGGCGCCCTTCTGGCGACACCACATGACCTCGCACTGCAGCTTGTTTTGCTCCAGGCCCGGATAGGCCGAGGCGACCGAAAGGATATCCCCCTTCTTGAGCTTGTGCACCCCCTCGAGGCGCATGCCGCTGATGCCGATATCGACCACGTAGGCTCGATGCTGCTCCACCGAGCTCTGCGGGCTGTAGAGCACGGGGTAGCGGCACAGCACCCGGGTGCGGCTGCGCCCGTCGTGCCCGGTCTGGCTGGGAGGGCCCAGCACGATTTGCTTCAGGCCATCGAGAAATTTGGAAAACATGACCTCAGACCTCCACGGCCTGGTCGTGCAGGGAGTGCAGAACCTCGTCCACGTCCTGGCCGGCGCTGGCAAAGTCGACCGTGGCCACCTTCACCTTGAGCGTGCCGTTCAGCGAGCTGCCCAGGCCCTGCTTGAGACTGGTCACCATCGCATCGCGCAGCCTGGCGCTCCAATTCGGGTCGCGCCGGACCAGCAGAGCGTAATGGCCTTCTTGAAGCATGCCCAGAATGTCCCCGTGCAGCATGCACTGCTTGAGGGCGGTGTAGAGGCTTTTTCGCAGCTCCTTCTGCTCGCGCGTCGGCAGCTCGTGCAGCCCCTGCACTCGAACCGAGACCAGACCCTGGCCGCCGTCGCGGTTGGCGGCCAGTTGGGTCAGACGGTCGCGGAACACGAGCGGGGGCAGGCAATCCTCCATCAGCTCGTCGCCGGCCAGCTGGGAAGTCACCCCCCGGAACAGGCTGGCGTTGTAGAACGAGTCGCCGGCCCAGCGAGCGATGACTCCCAGCACCTTGACCGAAAGGTTGTGAAAGCGAGCGAAGGGGAGAGCGTCCACCGAGATGACCCCGATCACGTTCGAGTTGCCGGGGTTGATGACGGGGGCACAGATCAGCTTGCGGTAGCGGCGCTCGGGGTCGGGCCCGTCGGGCTGTGGCGTCTCGAGGTCGCGCGCGGTCACCGTCTGCTTCTTCTGGACCGCAGCCCAGAGCAGGTCGTTGCCGGGGGCGAGGCTGGCCGCTTCCTCGCTCACCGCGTCCCAGCCGCGAGTGGCGGCCAGGTGCAGTTTCTGGCCCTTGAGCAGGTAGAGCGAGCTCTCGCTGGCACCCAGGTAGTCGCACACCAGCTCGCAGATGGCCGGGTTGAGGTCTTTCTCATCCAGCACCGAAAGGCGGCGGGCCAGCTCGGAGAACGATTGGACCGTGGAGACCTCGCCCAGCACCCGGTCGTTCAGCTCCCGGTTGGCGGCTGTGAGCACGTTGACGCGCTGGCGCTGGCGCTCGCTTTCGGCGCGCAGCTCCTCGAGCTCGGCTCGAGCCTGGGAGAGCTGGCGGTTGCGAGCCTGCTGGGTGGTGCCCAGCACGAAGCCGGTGGCCACCAGCGTGAAGATGATGACGGCATCGGTGGAGCGGTCCACGTGCAGGGTCTGCCCCACCGACATCATGCCGGCGACGTAGGCGGCCACCCCCACGAAGGAGGCGAAGAGTGCCTCGGTGCGTCCGTAGTGGATGGCCTCGAGCACGATGACCAGGAGATAAGGGTGGAGCATGACGCCCAGGAACGCGAAGTTGTGGGCCGGGGTGAAGACCGCTCCGATGAACCATAAGACCAGGTACAAGAGCAGGGTCTCGGCCACGTATCCATATCGTTGCATCATCGTGCTTTCTTGCCTCCTCGCTGGGGCTGGGCCTCGATCATCTGGCCATCCTTGCGGGTGTAGGTCCCGAAGCGGCCATCAGTCATCATGTCGCTCTGGTAGGGAATCTCCTCGGCCACGGGCTGGCTCATGAAGGTGAGATACTCGAGGTTCTGCAGCTTCTTGAACAGCCACAGGGTGCCCAGGACCAGGCCGGTGGAGCAGCCCGCGAAGAGTCCCAGCCCGTACCACTCCATGCCCGCCTGCAGGGTCCACAGAGCGGTCAGGAAGGCGACCACGAAGGTGACCAGGGACGTGATCAGGGCCTGGCGGTAGAACTGGAAGTAGTAGGTGATCACGAGCACGAACAGGAGCATTGCCTGAGGAGCGGCGCCCAGCGCGCAGACTCGGAACAGGTGAATCTTGTAGCCGTCAAAGTCGTAGAAGCCCTCCAGGAACGGGGCAAACACCAGGGCTCCCAGGGTGCAGACCAGCTGCACCACCATGATCGAGTAGAGCGCATCCTTCAGGTTCTGGGTGAGCTTCTGGCGTCGCTGGATCACGATGTCCAAACCCTTGCGAGCCAGTACGGCGTTGTAGAAGCCGCGATAGTCTTCGTAGAAGTCCGTCTCGGTGTGCACGAAGAAGACGATCACAGCGGGCAGGATGCTCATCTGGGCAAAAAAGGCGGCCAGGTCGATGGGCGGAAAAGCCCACATGTATTCGCCTCGCATCAGCTCGCGGCCGGGCCCGGGGGCGAACCAGTAGACGAAGCTCGAGATCCAGAGAGCCAGGTAGTAGAAGAAGCCCGAGGCGGCCATGGCTGGATAGCGCTTGGCATAGGGCCACCAGTCGAAGTTCCAGCGGGCGTGGAACTCGAACTCGCGGGCCAGGGCTGTGAGCGTGATGGCCAGAATGGTCACCTGTCCCAGGATCAGGGCCACCAGGTAGGCCAGCACCGGCTCCTGGGTCTTGTGCAGCCAGGTGAAGCGCAGCAGGTAGGCCATCACCACGGTGACCAGCAAGCCGCTGGTGAAAGCGCTGCCGACCAGGTGATGGGCCCGCACGGCCCCGATGAAGGCCATGATCACCCACACTTCGGCCACCAGCACGAACTCGCGGACCTGCCCGCTGTCGCGCACCCGCGCGTAGCCTGGCTGCAGGCGGCCGCGGTGGTTGATGATTCCGGCACCGAGGAGCGCGGCGACAGTATCGAGCACACCCGAGCCGCAGATGCCCTCGGCCGGCGCCCCGTCGATGGTCTGCAGCTCGAGCAGGTCCTGGTGCAGCGCCACCCGCTCGATAGCGCCCGCCGCCGCCTGCATGCCCCAGGTGATTTCGCCGCCCTCGAGTGCCGGTCCCGAGGGGCAGGAAACCGTCAGGATGGCCCCGGCATGCAGCAGCGAGATCTCGGTGTTGGTGCCGATGTCGAGCAGCAGCAGGCTGCCCTCCAGCCCACGGGTTTCCAGCGCCAGCAGCGCCGCGACGTGATCGCCGCCGACGAAGCCGGCGATACCGGGGAACAGGTGCACACCGGCCGCCGGCGCCACCGCCAGGCCCAGGTCGCGG
>QWHO01000254.1 GCA_021404945.1 bacterium CPR1 | reverse complement strand
CGGGTGGAGAAGCCCCCGGTTCAGGTCCGGCCGTCTCCCAGCCGATTGCCCCAGCCCGACTACCAGTCCAGCGAGTCGCTGCGCTGGAAGAAATCGGACCGAAAAAAGTAACATAATTCAAGTCCTTCTCCAGAAGGTTGAACCCCCTTCAATGAAGAAGGATCCCCGCGCTATGAGCAGCCACGCGGAATCGAACGCCGTCCCCGCCTCATCCGAGCGGCAGTATACTATTACCCAGTTCGCCGAGGCCGCGGGGACCTCGACGCGGCGAGTCCGCCGGATGATTCAGCAGGGGCGCCTGCGCACCTGGATAACCCCCAGCGGGGAGACCCGAATTCCCGAGGGCGAGCTGAAGCGGCTCGAGCGCCGGCGCGAGCGCCAGCCGGTGCGCCTGGCTCTGGCTCCCATCGAGGCCACCGAGATCGCCAAGACCCGCCTGGTGCCCCTCAAGCGGCACGAGGCGGCCATGGTTCGCCTGGGACTGCTCGAAAGCGAGCTCACCAACCTGCGCGATCAACACCAGGACCTGGCCGAGCGTGAAGCCAACCTGCGCTGCCGGGTGGACACCGCCGAAGAGGAAGCCGTGGAGGCCACCGTGCGCGCCGTCGAGGCCGAGGCCGCCATCGAAGAGCTGCGCGCCCAGGTGGTGGAGTCGACCCTCAAGGCCATGGAGGCCCAGGCCGAGCTCAAGCGTTACCGCAACCAGTCCTGGTGGCAGCGAATCTTCGGCTGACCTGACCTGATGGGCCTGGATACGGTTGAGATCGTGATGGCGGTCGAAACCGAGTTCAACATCGCGATCGCTGATCGCGACGCCGAACGCCTCGTCAGCGTAGGCGACCTTTACAGGTATGTTCTGCGCCGGCTGGATCTTCTGAGAGATCCAGAAGCCGGTCGCTCCGACTTCCCTGAAGTCTGGCATCAGGTGACCCGAATCGTCAGCCAGCAGAGCGGTGTTCCCCAGGAGCGATTGCACGAGGACACCCAGTTCGTCCGCGATCTCAGACTGGACTGATCAGCGTTCGGCTTTCTTGAGCCGGTCCTTGTACTTACTGCGCACTTTGGCCACCTTGGGCCCCACCACGAAGCTGCAGTAAGGCTGGCCGGGGTTGTTGGCGTAGTAGCTCTGGTGGTAGTCTTCGGCCGGGTAGAACTTGCTCAGGGCCGCCATCTCGGTCACGATGGGGTCCTTGTATTCGGCCTGTGCCTTGACTTTGGCCGCCTCGGCGCGCTTCTTCTGATCCTCGTTGTGGTAATAGACCACCGAACGATACTGAGTGCCCACGTCGTTGCCCTGCCGGTTGAGCGTGGTGGGGTCGTGCAGGTGGAAAAAGACGTCCATCAGGTCGTCAAAGGTGAACTTGCTCGGGTCGTAGTGGATCTGCACCACCTCGGCGTGGCCGGTATACCCGTTGCACACCTGCTTGTAGGTGGGATTGTCCACTTTGCCTCCCGAGTAGCCAGAGACCACCTGCTCCACTCCCTCGAGCTCGAGGAACACCGCCTCCAGACACCAGAAACAACCGCCGCCGATGGTGGCGACTTCAAGACCTTCTTTGCTGGGCACGACCTTCCGAGTCTCCTTTGCCTGGGTTTGGATGCTCGCGCGCGGCCAGAGATTGAGCAGCGCGAAGACGGCCAGAATGCCGATCACGAACCAGAGCCAACGACTCATCCTCAACTCCTTCGTGAGGCCGGACTTCTTATCCGCCCTCCCAGTGCAGAACAGCCAGACGCTCGGTCTGGTTCCCCGGCCGACATCTGCCCGGTGGGCAGGCAGGTTCGGCAAGGCTCTGCTTCCCCTGATCAAGATCTGTCCGTGGGCAGGCGAGCTCAGTAAATCCTCCCCCGCCGCGCTCTCATTCTGCACTCGCGGGAGTGCAGAATGAGAGCGCGGGGACAGTCTGTTGAACGGGGCCGCGCCAATTCCTGAAGCGTTCAACGCGCGGCGCCTCAACATCCGCCAGGTGGATCGAGATCCGATCGGCCGCAAGGATGTCGCTGGCAGGGGGTGGCGCGAGGGGGCCGAATCGCAGGCCGCATGACCGAACAGACCGCTGAACCCACGCCCGCACCCGCTCCTCCCCCCGAGCCCGTGCATGCCACCTACGAAGACTTCAAAAAAGTCCGCCTGATCACGGCCCGCGTGGTGGCCGCCGAGGCCGTGGAGGGGGCCGACAAGCTGCTGCGATTGACGCTCGACGACGGGAAGCGGCAAGACCGCACCGTCGTGTCCGGCATCCGCAAGTCGTTTGCTCCCGAAGACATGGTGGGCCGCACCATCTGCATCGTGGACAACCTCAAGCCGCGCAAGATCTTCAACATCATGAGCGAGGGCATGATCCTGGCCGCCAATCATCCCGACGGCTCCATCGTGCTGATGGCTCCCAGCGCGGAGCTGCCACCCGGAGCCGAGATCAGCTGACGGAATCGGTCTCCCTGGTCGTAGCCGGACAGCGCTCGCCCGGGGCCGAGCCAGCCCCTGCCTTCGCTGCATTGAAAGCGTTCTATCCCGGGCGAGTGGATGCTTGCCGCTGGTCCTCACTCAGCGTCGTGAACGTTGGCCAGTAGCTGGCTCGAGCTCGGCTCAACGGGAAAGCTCCTTGACCCCCTTGAGCTCGCGAATGTTGGAGGGAATCTCGTGGACGGCGAACTGGTCGTGGCCCGGCCAGGCGACTTTTACGGCGGCTCAGTGGTGAACGGGCCGTTCACGGGCGGCCCGGGCACGACGGACTGGTAGGTCCACGGTGAAACGAAGCGCGACCCCAGCAACAAAGTGATACCTGGTTGAAACAGTCTGTCAACATCGCTAACCTCCCGTTCAATCCAGCCTGCTTGGACCGGTCGCCGGTGGGTCCTATCCTGAGAGCAAGAGCAACTCAGGAGGTCAACTGGTCATGAACGCCGTCGGCAGCGTCGCCATCGCCATCTCGGGGAACACGCAAAACCAGGGCCAGCAGCGCCAGAGCGCGACCCAGCAAGCCCTGCAGCAGATCGTGCAGTTCCTGGCCGGCTACATGGCGGGCTCGATGCTGGGCCAGGCCATGGCCGGGCCGCACCAGGGCTGCCTCTGCTCCCAGCACCAGAACCCGAACTTCGGAGGCAACGCCAACGCGCTGGCCGGAATGCAGGGCCTGATGGCCGGCCTGCAGTTGGGCGGGGCCCTGGCCAACCAGGGCGGCAATTCTGGTCTCCAGCAGCCTGGTTTCGGCGCCATCCCTGGCGGCTTCCCCGGCGCCAACCTGGGCTTCCAGCAGCCAGCTTTCGGCGCCATCCCTGGCGGCTTCCCTGGCGCCAACCTGGGCTTCCAGCAGCCAGCTTTCGGCGCCATCCCCGGCGGCTTCCCCGGCGCCAACCTGGGCTTCCAGCAGCCAGCTTTCGGCTCCATCCCCGGTGGCTTCCCCGGCGCCAACCTGGGCTTCCAGCAGCCGGGCCTGGCCAACTCCAACGGCCTGTTGGCCGGCATGCCCTCGCTGGGCCTGACCGGACTGCAGAATGCGAACTCGCTTTACAACGGCCTTCCCAACGGGCTCAACGGGGTACCGAACCCCTACGAGTTGGGCCAGCCAATCACGGGGTTGGCGGCCGGACTTCCCCCGCTGGCCTTCAACGTGCTCGGGCAGAACCCCAACCCGGGTTTTGCCGGCAGCACGAATATTCTGGGCCTGATCCCGCCGGTGCAGGTTCCTCCCCTGCCCGGCTTCACCCCCCTGGGGACCCTGCCTCCGGTCAACGCCGGCTTCCTGCCCGGCGCCTTCGGGGGGGGTATCAACAGCTTCCTCGGCTGACTGTCCGGGAACCCCAGGCGAAGACTTCTGATTCCTGGTAGCCGGAGCAATCGGTCGACTTTCGTCTCGTCCGGAGGGAGGCAGGTCGGAGGTTTCGATCGGCTCTTCCCTGGGGCCTGACCAGGCCAGAACCGCAGCGAATCCGCGCCGTCCCTGCAGCTCGACGGCCGCCTCGGCTTCCCGGGGCTTGACGGACTGAGAGCCAACCGCTATTATCGTCCTTGTCCTTCGCCGCGGGCGAGTGGCGGAATGGCAGACGCGGTAGACTTAGGATCTACTGGAGAAATCCGTGGGGGTTCAAGTCCCTTCTCGCCCACCATCAGCGTGAGCTTGCGGAAGTAGCTCAGCGGTAGAGCACTGCCTTGCCAAGGCAGGGGTCGCGAGTTCGAATCTCGTCTTCCGCTCCACTTGAAGCCGTCCTGAACAAAGGACGGCTTCGTTCTTTCGCGGGTCAGGTAGGATCTCGGCCACGGGCAGCGTAATCCTCCTCTCCTTATCGCACAGAACGAAAGTGAAGTGCCGAAGGTTTTGCAATCATTTGCGCCGACACACAGGTATGGAGGCGCCCCTGAAGGATGAGCAAGACCTTCAGCACGGAACGCTCAACACACGGAGGACCCATGAAGGTCACGGTATCGGAGAACACCCCGGTCGAGCGCACCATGGAAGTGACGGTCGACAGCAAGAAGGTCGATCAGGCCTATTCCCAGGCCTTTGAGAAGATGGCCCGCAGCCTCAACCTGAAAGGCTTTCGCAAAGGGAAGGTCCCCACCCAGATCGCACGCCGTTACATCACCGACGACGGCCTGGCCGGGACCGTGCTGGAGGGAATGCTTCCCCGCGCCTTCCGAGAAGCGCTGGCGGAGAGCCAGTTGGTGCCACTTTCCGAGCCTCGCTGGGAGATCGTCTCCAAGGAACGCGGGCACGACCTTGTCTTCAAGGCCACCTTCGAGGTCAAGCCTCAGGTGGACATCACCGATTACAAAGGCGTGGTGATCAACCAGGCCCGGCCCGAGATCACCGACGAGCACGTCGAGAACGTGCTGCAGGACTACCGCAACGGCCAGGCCCGCCTGGCCTCGGTGACTGAGGACCGCGGGCTGCAAGAGGACGACATCGCCCTGGTGGACTACACCTGCCTGCACGAAGGACAGCCGGTGGCCCATGGCTCGGCCCAGAATTACCTGATGGAGCTCAAGCAGGAGGCGTACCTGCCGGGCTTCGTGGACAACCTGCTCGGCTTGAGGGCAGGCCAGGAGAGGGAGTTCGAGGCCGACTTCCCGGAGGACTACACCAACGAGGACCTGGCCGGCAAGCACGTCACTTTCCAGTTCAAGCTCCACGAAATCAAGGTGCGCCAACTGCCGGAGCTCAATGACGAGTTCGCCAAAACCATCTCCGACTTTGAGACCCTGGCCGCGCTGCGAGCCGACATGCTCGAAAAGATGACCGAGAACGTGAAGGTGCGCACTCGCCGCGAAGCGGGCAGCCGCATCCTGTTCCAACTGGCGGGCCAGGTTCAGGACACGCAGGTGCCTCAGGCCCTGATGGCTTACAAGGCAAACCTGATCTTCCGTACTCTGGGCCAGAAGCTCGAGCGCGAGCAGATGACCCTGGAGCAGTACATGGCCTCGCAGGGGTTGGACAAGGACCGACTCTTCCGGCAGATCTCGGCTCAGGGCGCGTTCGAGGCCCGCATCGAGCTGGCCGTGGATAGCGTGGCCCGCACTGAGAGCATCGCCGTTCCGTCCTCGGAGATCAGCGCCCAGATCGCTCAATCAGCCAAAATGCACGGCGTTTCCCCTGACGAGATGGAGGATCAGATGCGTCAGGACGGCACCATCGAGGTGGTGCGCTACAACCTGCTGCAGACCAGAGTGGTGGATTTTCTGGCCGAGCACGGCGAGGTGAGCTACATCACCCCCGAAGAAGCGTCCAGGCTGGCCGAGGAGGAGAAAAAGCAGGCCGAGGCGGCCGCCAAGAAGGCCGAACAGGAAGCCCAGGAGGCCAGGAAGGCCGAGCCAGCGGAGGAAGCTGAATCCGAGACAGCCGAGGCGGCTCCCGCTCCCATTAAGTCCAAGACCACGGCCTCCGACGGGGAAGAAGATGTTACCGCACCCAAAAAGAAGGTCGCTTCCAGGGCAAAGGAGGCGGCCGAGGAAGGGGAAGCCGAGGACGAGGCAAAGAAGCCCAGGACCCGAGCCAAGAAGAAGGAAGGTTAACCTCGTTGAGCCACCACGATTCGTTCGCCCAGCATCTCGTTCCGATGGTCGTCGAGCAGACGGCCCGAGGCGAGCGATCCTACGACATCTTCTCGCGGCTTCTGAAGAACCGCATCATCTTCGTGGGGGACCCGATCGAGGATGTGATCGCCAACCTGATCATCGCCCAGCTCCTGTTTCTGGAGCAAGAGGATCCGGACAAGGACATCGACCTCTACATCAACAGCCCGGGTGGCTCCACCACGGCCGGACTTGCCATCTACGACTGCATGCAACTGGTGAAGCCGGACGTCTCCACTATTTGTATGGGCCTGGCCGCCAGTGCCTCGGCCCTGTTGCTGGCGGGTGGCGCCAAGGAGAAACGCTTTGCGCTGCCTTTCGCCCGCATCCTGATCCACCAGCCCTGGTCGAGTGGTGTGGGGGGCCAGGCAACCGACGTGGAGATCCACGCCCGGGAAATCCTGCACACCCGGCAGGTATTGAACGAAATTCTAGCCAAACATACCGGACAGACACTGGATAAGATTCAGTACGACACCGAAAGAGATTACTATCTCAGTGCCGAAGAGGCGGTGAGCTATGGTATAATCGACAAGGTGATCACGAAGGAAAGTCGCTAGCTTGCTGGCGTCCGGGCTGCCGGTCCGGTTCCAATGAATATTCAGGGCCACGCGGCCGTTCGGGTAGATCGAGGAGGTTTTGATGTTCCGTTTCGGGGATGACCGGGGTACCCTGAAGTGCTCTTTTTGCGGCAAGAATCAAGATCAGGTGCGCAAGCTGATCGCTGGTCCCGGGGTGTACATCTGTGACGAGTGCATCGAGCTGTGCAATGAGATTATCGAGGAAGAGCTCTCCCGCACCACGGAAGACCCGTTGCGCTTCCGGAACCTGCCCAAGCCCAAGGAGATCAACCAGATCCTCGACCAGTACGTGGTGGGCCAGGAGAAGGCCAAGAAAACCCTCTCGGTGGCCGTATACAATCACTACAAGCGCATCCATATGAAGGGGGGAAGCCCTCCCAGCGGTGAGGAAGTCGAGCTTCAGAAGAGCAACGTCCTTCTCATCGGCCCGACCGGTTGCGGCAAGACCTATCTGGCTCAGACGCTGGCCAAGATCCTGAATGTTCCGCTGGCTCTGGCCGACGCCACCTCCCTGACCGAGGCCGGCTACGTGGGCGAGGATGTCGAGAACATCCTGCTCAAGCTGATCCAGGCGGCCGACTACGACGTAAAGCGTGCCCAACAGGGTATCATCTACATCGACGAGATCGACAAGATCGCCCGCAAGTCGGAGAACCCGTCCATCACCCGCGACGTCTCGGGCGAAGGCGTCCAGCAAGCTCTGCTCAAGATTCTGGAGGGCACCGAGGCCAATGTTCCGCCTCAGGGGGGCCGCAAGCACCCCCATCAGGAGTTCATCCAGATCGATACAACCAACATCCTGTTCATCTGTGGGGGGGCTTTCGAGGGACTCGAGAAGATCATCGAGACCCGCATTCGCAACCAGAACATGGGCTTCCGCGCCAACATCGAAAGCAAGCGTAACCGGAACGTGGGCGAGCTGCTCGCTCAGGTGCTGCCGGAAGACCTGCTCAAGTTCGGGCTGATCCCCGAGTTCGTGGGGCGTCTGCCCATCGTGGTGACGCTGAATGCGCTGGACGAGGACGCTCTGGTGAAGATTCTCACCGAGCCGCGCAACGCACTGGTCAAGCAGTACCAGAAGATCTTCAGCATGGACGGGGTCGACCTGGTGTTCACCAAGGAAGCGGTCGGCTCCATCGCACGCGAGGCCCAGACCCGCAAGACAGGCGCTCGCGCTCTGCGAAGCATCGTGGAAGAAGTGATGCTCGACGTGATGTATGAGATCCCGTCTCTCTCCAATGCCCGCAAATGCGTGATCACCCAGGAGGTCATCGAGAAGCGCGAAGAGCCCACCTTGATGTTCGTCGAGGACATGAAGGAAGCTTCCTGATTCAAATTAACCGGCCTCAGAGCCGGACGTCCGAGAGGGCGAGTGGAAGACCTGAACCTCTACGTTACCCTCGGGGGCACGCTCGCTGGCCTGATCGTCGGCTGGCTCTTGAGCCGCATGGGCGGCCGCTCAGCCGATCCTGAAGCGCTCAAAGAGCAGCTCTTCAAAGTGCGCAGCGAGCTCGAAGAGCAACTGCGCCGCAGTGAAGGCCTGCCGGGCATGCTCGTGGGGCTCTCCTCGATCCAGGACGCCGATAAGCTCTATGATAATGTGACCAGGATGGCCCGGGAGTATCTCTCGGCTGACTATGCAGGCCTTTTGCTCAAGCGCGACAGCGAGTACGTCATCGCTGGAGCGGACGGCCTCTCGGCTGAAAGCCGCGAGAACCTGCGGCTGCCCGCCAAATCCGGGCTGGTGACCTACTTGCTGGAAACCGGGCGGCCCGTCCGCATCGGCAAGGGCGATCGCCAGCTGGCGGTGTTCCGCAAGCACGAGCCCATCAACGAGGTGATGGTGGCTCCTCTTCGAAACGCCTCGGATGTGTTCGGGGTGGTGTTCGTGGCCCGCCAGTCGGCGGGTCCGTTCTGGACCGGCTCGGACATCAACCTGCTGGCCTTCATGGCCATCCCCTTCTCCCTGGCCGCCCACAGCGGTGGGACCTTCGTCGAGTCGCAGCGAACCTCGCTGGAAGCTCTTACCTTCATCGCCGCCCAGATCGAAGAGCGCGACCCGTACTTCCGCGGCAAGTCGTCTCGGGTCACCGAGCTCTGCCTGAAGGTGGGACAGGAGCTTCGCATGTCCGAGCGCGATCTGGAGTCGTTACGGCTGGCAGCACTGTTGCACGACATCGGTACCCTGACGGTACCGGCCGAAGTCATCTACAAGGACGGCAAGCTGACCGAGGAAGAGATGGCGCTGGTGAAGGAGCATCCCAAGAAGGCGCTGGACCTCCTGCAACCGCTGGGGTTTCTCGAGCGCAGCCTGCCGATGATCCTCTACCATCATGAGCGCTACGATGGGGCCGGCTACCCCTTCGCCCTGAAGGGCTCCTCCATCCCGGTGGGGGCCCAGTTGATCGGCATGTGCGAGGTGTTCGACGCCCTGACCCGTCGTCGCCCCCATCGCGAGGCCTTCTCGACCGAGAAGGCGGTCGAGGTGATGAACGACATGAGCGGCAAGCACTTTGATCCCAAGCTGCTGCGCTTGTTCCTCAACGTCATCGAGCGCCAGGGCAAGACTCCTCTCAAACTCCCCGCCCGCCGGGCCGATCCGACCCGCACTTGATTCGACTGCCTTCTTTCCTGACTTATGTTTCCTCGCTGGGCAAGGGCGGAATGGGCGAGGTCGTGCGGGCCGTGGACCAGCGCAGCGGCCAGGAGGTGGCCGTCAAGTTCCTGTTCGCGGGCTCGGATCAAGAGACCATCGAGCGCCAGCGTCAGGAAGCCCGA
>QWHO01000752.1 GCA_021404945.1 bacterium CPR1 | reverse complement strand
CGTAGTCGGTCAGCTCGGGATGGAGCATGCGATGGCGGGGCAAGAGATCGGCCAGCTCGGGGTGGGTGGCCCGACGCACCTGCGCCAGCGAGCCCTGCTTGCCCTGGCGGTCGCGCCAGAGGGGCCGGCGACCCAGCTCGCGCAGAGCCCGCTCGCTTACCTCCTGCCAGCCTTGCTCGAGCAGCTCGTGGGGGATCTCGTCCAGGCGCCCAGCGTTCAGGTCCTCGACCAGCACGCCGAAATCGAGCGATACCGGACGCCAGGCCGTCATCGGGCGATCGAGCAGCGGCCGCTTGCCCCGATAGTGCTCGGCCAGAGCTTGATGGCTCGTCTGCACCGCTCCGCTCCAGTCGTCGGCCACCAGGGCCAGGGGGTAGCGCTGGCCGTCCTGGCAGGGGAAGAGGGGCAGCCGGCAGGCCCGCAATCGCACCTCGGGCGCGGCCTCGCTCAGGATCTGCAAGGCCAGGTCGGGGTCGGCCACCGGCATGCCCTGCTCCAGGTCCTGCACCAGGTCGGCCGCCGTGAGCCGGCGGGCGCCCTGCTCTTCCAGGAAGCGATGGCCGTCGAGCCAGGCCGGGGCGAAGCGAGCTTCCGGGTAGAGCTTGCGCAGCTCCGGCGAGCCCAGGCAAACCTCGGCCGGGCAGCGCCCGCCCGGCAGCAACCTCACCCGGCTCACGTCGCGCCCGGCTAGCAGGGCAAAGAGCCTGTCCCAGCGCGGATCTTCCTGCCAGGGCGGGGGCATGCTCAAAAGCAGCTCCTCGATTCCGAAGAGCGGCACCCCCAGCGTCTTCTCGGCCACCTCGCGCCGGCGCCCCTCCCAGGCGCGGTGACCCGGGTCGAGCTCGAGGGCGGCGATCTCGGGGGTGGTCAGGGTCAGCTCCCGGGGCCGTCGCCCCTCCAGGCAGGCGACCTCGGTCAGCGCGCTCCTCAGCGCCCCGGGCAGAAAGGCGTAAGCGCCCGTCGTCTCCCCCGGCAGGGGCAGCACCCGGGTGAGGTCGGCCCGCGCCGCAAGTCGCGCCAGGGCGGCCGGCACGTGGGAGAGCACCCACTGGTTCCAGGCTGAGTCGGGGTGGATCCGCTCACGGTCGACCGGCAGGTCGAAGTGCCCGTGGATCAAAAAACGCAGACCCGTGGGCTCGGCCGTTGGCAGGTAGCTGTAGACCGTGGGCGCCTCAGGTGGGGGAGGGACGGGCTGGTTTTGCTCGTCGAGATAGACGCCCACCAGCAGCCGGGTGCGGTCGGGACGCCCCGCCTCGCGGGCGATCTCGTGGGTGACCTGGACGCTTTCATCGAGGAGGAACCCCTGCTCGCCCACCCGGTCGCCCACCCGGCGGATGGCGTGGCCTTCGCCCAGGTCGATTTCCTTGAGGTTGGTGAGCGTCAACAGCAACACAGGGTCGAGCTGGCTTCGCAGCAGACCAGGCAGCTCGGGGAAGGGCTTTCTCAGCGGCAGGGTGAGAGTGGTGCCCGGGGTGCCGGGATGGGCGATGCGGCGGGGGATGGAGACGTCCACGATCTCGAAGGCGTAGACGTCGGAGACGATCTGGGGGCGCTCGGTGACCTCGTAGACCGACTTGAAGCCCACCCCGAAGAAGCCGATCTGGTTCTTGCGCTTGGTGGTCTGGCCGATGGAGGTCACCCCCACCAGGTCGCGCAGGTCAAAAGGCAGACCGTTGTGCCAGACTTCGATGCGGTCGCTCTCGAAGCGCACTCGGAAGGTGCTGGCTCGAGCGTCCTCTGCGTTCTGCAAGAGCTCGAA
>QWHO01000253.1 GCA_021404945.1 bacterium CPR1 | reverse complement strand
CGTGGAGATCTTCCAGGCATCCAGGGCCTTGATGTCCACCCCGTTGGAGTTGCGCAGGTTCCACTGCAGGTCGGTAAGGTCGGTGGGGGGCAGCTTGGGAGGCTTGCGCTCGAAGGTCTTGATGCGGAAGTTGGGCTCGGCGTAGGCCACCCGGCCGTCCCCGGCCATGGCCGCCATGGCCTGAGCCGTGCTCATGGTGGGGGGGAGCCTGAGCTGGATCAACTCCCCCTCGAAGCGGGCGGCCATCTCGGCGGGCATGTCGATCCTACGGGTCACGCTGGCGCCGTAGTCGGCGGCGAAGCCCTCGATGGCCTGGGCGGTGGTGCCGGCCCCCAGCTTCACCAGTAACTCCCCGGGCACGTAGTTCTGGAGCTTGGGCTCGAGATTGGCGGCTACCTCGGCGGTGGACGCCAGGCGTGCCTGCAGGTCGAAAGGTTGCCCCAGGCTGACGCTGTCAGCCGTCCCGGCTGCCGGGGGGCCGGCCGGGGCTGCCGCTCGAGGCGGGAAGGCGGAGCAGATCGGGCTCAGGCTCTCGATTCGCATGGTCGTCTTGGGGAGTCTACTCGCATGGCCGCGCCAGAATTTGGACATTGTGTTACAGTTCGGCCGGGGGGAGGGGAAGCAGCGGGCGAACTGAAGGCAGCCGCATGGCGTATCCGCCTCGGGGGCGCAGGGCGTTCGAAAAGCTGGTGGACGAGGCGGTGGATTCTCTGCCCGACCGCTTCTTTGCGTATTTGGAGAACGTGGTCATCGCCGTCGAGGATCGACCCGACCCCGAGTTGCTCGAGGATCTGGGCGCCGAGGACCTGCTGGGGGTCTACCTGGGCGTGCCGCTTACCGAGCGCCAGGCCGGCGGAGCCTCCATGCCCGACCAGATCCTGCTTTTCCGCAAGCCGCTCCTGGAGGTTTGTGGCAGCTTCGAGGAGCTGCGCACCCAGATCCGCATCACCGTGGTGCACGAGGTGGGCCACTTCTTCGGGCTCAACGAGGAAGAGATCGTGGCGATTCTGGGCGAGTGAGCCAGACCGAGAAGTTGTTGGCCGGCATGGCGATGCGCTCGAGCAACTCCAGTCCGGCATGCTCTGCCTCCTGACAGACGGCCTCGAAGTCGCGCACCCCCCAGCTCTCGTCTTGTCCGCGCAGCGCGCGGTCGAAAGCCTCGTTGGACGGGGCCGTGTGACAGCCTACCAGCTTGAGAGCGCCATACAGGTACAGGAGACCTCCAGGCCTGAGCACCTGGCTGGCCCCCCGCATGAGTGCCGCAGTGGCCTCCCAGGGGGCAACATGGATGAGGTTGATGGCTAGCACGGCGTCATACTCGGCCGCGGGCCACTCTCCCAGCACGTCCAGGTCGAGCGGCTCGAGCACGTTGGGCAGCTCGCATGACCAGGCCCGGATGCTGGCCCGGTGAGCGGGTTCGGGATCGCTGGGCTGCCAGCGCCACAACGGGCGCTGACCGGCCATCCAGGCAGCGTGCTGGCCCGACCCGCTGGCCACTTCCAGGAGCTCGGCAGCGCCCGGCAGACGAACATCCAACACTTGCAGGATGGCCTCGCGGTTGCGCTCGGTGGCGGGGAAGTCGAGTCGGTCGCTCACTCGCTCGGGTTATCCCCGCAAGAGGCTTACTCCTCCGCCTGGGCGATGGGGGCCCCCAGAACCCGTGCCGGAATGCCGAACGAGCGCACCAGCTCGACAGCGTCGGGACGCACCTCGGCGCACAGCTTGATCACCAGGTCGCGCACCGCTTTGGACTTGGCGGGCTCGAAGTAGCCGTGCTCCAGGAACCAGGCCCGGTCCTCGTACAGTCGGTTGAGGGCGTACAGGTCGCACAGGCTCTTGAGCACTCCCCGCAGCTCCTCGGGGGCCCGTTCCACCGCGGCCAGGAACTGCTCCACGGCGATCCGCTCGGTGTAGGCGCGCGCCAGGGTCAGCATATGATCCTGGCACTCGTTGAAGGCCACCGTGGGCAGTTGGCCCTGGTCGAGGCGCTTCTTCATCCGGCGCGCGGCCGAGACCAGCAGCAGGCTCTCGCGGGCGCGGAAGATCGAGCGCAGGAAGGCGGCATCGCGCAGGTGCTCTTCTGAGGTCGTGCGAGGGACCAGCGGGTTGAGCTCGCTGAGCATCTGTCCGGCCCGCTTGACCAGCGTGCGCACCACCCTGCTGAGGCGGAACTGCTTACGGTAGGCCGTCAGCAGCCCTTTGGCCACCAGCTGCATCAGTACGGTGTTGTCGCCTTCGAAGGTGGTGAAGACGTCCAGGTCGGCCTTCAGGTCAGCAAAGCGGTTCTCCCACAGGTAGCCCTGACCACCGCAGCACTCGCGGCAGGTCTGGAGAATCTGCATGGTCTCCCAGCTGACCATCGACTTGAGCCCGGCCGCCATGATCTCCACCTCCGGGTCCTCGGCCAGGTGGCGCTCGATCAGGTGGCGAGAGGCAAAGTCGAGCGCAAAGCAGGTGGCCAGCGCCGGCATCAGGCGTCGCTGGTGGGCCTGGTAATCGAGGATCGTCGTCTCGGGCTCACCCCTGGCCGGACCGAACTGGCGGCGCTTGTCCCCATACTCGACGGCGATGGCAACGGCCGTCCTGGCTCCGCTGACGGCCGAGGCGGTCAGCGAGACGCGGCCCATGACCAGCGTCCCCAGCATGGTGAAGAAGCGCTTGGAGGCGCTCTGGATCGAGCTCTTGTAGACGCCCGTGCGGCTGACCTGGGCGAAGCGGTCGAGCAAGTTCTCGCGCGGCACGCGCACCTGGTCGAACCAGATGCGCCCGTTGTCTACCCCGTTCAGTCCCAGCTTGGGCCCGCAGTCTTCGATGCGGATGCCCGGCAGCAGCTGGCCCGACTCGTCGCGCAGCGGCACGATGAAGGCGTGCACCCCGTGGCCCCGCCCTGCCACCTCGAGCTGGGCGAAGACCGTGGCCGTGCGTCCGTGGCGAGCGGCGTTGCCAATGTAGTCCTTGCGGGCTCCCTCGTGGGGGGTGTGGATCACGAACTCATCGCTGCGCGGGTCGAAAACGGCAGTCGTGGCCAGGTCGCGCACGTTGGAGCCGTGGTCGCGCTCGGTCATCGCAAAGCATCCCGGCTCCTCCAGCCGGAAGGCTCTCTTTACCCGGTCATGGTGACGCTGGCTGCCCAGGTTGTAGAGGCTGCCGCCGAAGAGCCCGATCTGCACGCCCAGCTTGATGACCAGCGAGTAGTCGAAGGAGGACAGCTCCTGGAAGGCGGCCAGCATGGAGGCCGGGTCTCCCTGACCGCCCAGCTCGCGGGGCAAGGCCATCTCGGTGGCCCCCCGCTGCACCAGCTCCTGGCACCACCGCAGGGTCTGCTCGCGGCGCTCGTCCAGGCTCAGGTCGTGCCGGCGGGTGAAAACCGGGTCTTCCAGCCAGCCGCGCACCCGGGCGCGCACGTCGGCCCGAGGGCCGTCCAGGAATCTCTTCATCGTCTGGTGGTCCCACTGGACTCGTCTCATCAGCGTCGTCACGGTGTCAGCCCTCCGGTCTGGTTTGTTTATATATAAACTAACATAAAGTTCAGATATAAACTAGATGGGCCGGGTAGGACGTTCCTACTGGGTGACACAAAAAGGGCCGGGGCATAAAGCCCACGGCCCTTTTGTAAACCTCGAGCGGACAGACTCGATCAGGCTGTGACGCTTGAGAATGCCCGAGTGACCAGTTGCTGACGGGAGGCGAAATAATCGATCGTCTTGCGCAGCCCCGTCTCCAGTGCAACGGTAGGCTCCCACCCGAACCGGCTCTTCGCCAGGGTGATGTCGGGTTGACGCTGACGCGGGTCGTCCTGGGGCAGCGGCCGGAACTCGAGCTTGGAGGAGGACCCGGTCAACTCGAGGATCTTCTCGGCCAGGGTGATCATCGTGATCTCGTGAGGGTTGCCAAAATTGACCGGCCCGGTAAAGGAGGTATCGGGGTCTTCCATCATCTTCAGCATTCCGGCCACCAGATCGTCGACGAAGCAGAAAGAGCGGGTTTGCTGGCCATCTCCATAGATCGTCAACGGCTCGTTGCGCAGAGCCTGCAAAATGAGGTTGGACACCACTCGCCCGTCATTGACAGCCATTCTGGGCCCGTAGGTGTTGAAGATGCGCACGATACGCACCTGCACACCGGTCTGGCGATGGTAGTCCATGCAGAGGGTCTCGGCGACTCGCTTGCCTTCGTCGTAGCAGCTCCTCGGGCCGACAGGATTCACCTTGCCCCAATAAGACTCGGGCTGAGGATGGACCTCAGGGTCACCGTAGACCTCCGAAGTCGAGGCCTGCAAGAGCCGCGCCTTCGTGCGGCGGCTGAGCCCGAGCATGTTGATGATGCCCATGACGTTGGTTTGAACCGTCTTGATGGGGTCGAACTGATAGTGCACAGGCGAGGCCGGGCAAGCCAGATTGTAGACCTGGTCAACTTCGAGTTGGATCGGCTCCACGACGTCGTGGCGGATGACTTCCAGGCGACGATTGTCGAGCAGGTGATAGAGGTTCTCCTTCGAGCCGGTAAAGAAGTTGTCGATGCAGACCACTTCATGTCCGCGCTCGAGCAGCCGCTCGACGAGGTGTGAGCCAATGAATCCCGCCCCCCCGGTGACCAGGATACGCTGCCTGACCGGGCGATAAGACTCGAAAGTGGCGGTAGATGATGCTTTTAAGCCATTGTTATGGCTTCCGTTCGTGTGTCCCATAGTCGCCCAGGTTACTGCGCCCTTGAGTTGAAATCCTGCTAGAAGTGAAAGTCTTTATCCCCCCTTTAGCTTTCCCTCAGCTTCAGACCGAAGGATGGAGCGCCAGGGTGACCGTCTTGCCCACGACAGGCTTCGGCGCTTGAAGCCTCTGAATTCGCATCCCGCCTCACGTTAATCCAGGCGCTCTTCGACCTGCTCGAGAACGTAGCTGAGGCGCTCGAGATCCGCCTCGGTCAGCGGCTGCATCAGGCCGGCGATGAAGTCTCGTTGCACCTGGACAGCCTGCTCGGCCAGCGCAACACCTGTGGGCGTGAGTTGCACCAGTTTGGAGCGCCCATCCTGCGGATTGGGTCGGCGCGCGACCAGGCTCCGCTCCCCGAGTCGGTCGAGCAGTCCGGAGACGTTCCCTTTGGTGACCAGCAGACGCTGCCCCAACTGATCCTGGGTCAGCCCTTCCGGGGGCGCGGCCAGCAGGTTGGCCAGCACGTCGAGCTGGGCATTGGTCAGATCCAGCGGGGCCAGGCGCTCGCTCAGGCGGCGGCTGGCCTTCTGGTAGCAGCGCACCACCTGCAGCCATGGGAGAAATCCGTGCGGCCGGGGTAGTTCGGTCATTGCAGCGAAGCGTTCGACCCGGTGGGCCACCGGGTCCTCGCTGTCTGCTCGGGCAGAGAACCCGGGCCCAACCATGGCAGGATTGCATTGGAATTGGTTTGAAATGAAGTTGACACGGGTATCAGGCTGGGGTAGCATCCGGGCCAGGGTAACGTGTTCACCTGGAAGGGGGATGCCATGTCGAGGCTCATTGCGCTCTGGTTTCTGGGGCTCCTCCTGGTTACGGGTTGTGGTGACAGCCTGGCGACGAGCCTGAGCTGCGATTTCGAGTTTCCGATCGCGCGGGGCTGGTCGAGTCGCTGGATGTCACGCTGCTCGATCAGGACGGCCAGCTCCTTCCGCTGCCCAGCGGTTGAATAGCTGGCCACAGCACCCGCTCTACTGGACGGGCGGTCTCACGTCCGCCTATTGCTCTGAACGGTCACCTTCGGTTCAACGAGACGCCGGCAATCCCTCGCGGGGCCCGTGGAGGACTCCGTCGCATAACCCAGAATGCCGCGGCGAAGTGGCAAGAAAAGAGAGCATCTGGTATCGATGGATGCCACTGAGCCTGCGAAACCGGGTGAAAGCATTGCTGCAACGAAGCAATGCTTTCCTGACTCCCAATCTCCTGGTGAACCCCTCGCTGTCCTCCAAACTGTTCGCCTATCGCCCCACTGCAAACGAGTTTGTGCTCGACTTTCCCGATCCGGAACGGGACTCGGCCGGGCTACCGATCCCGCCAAAATCGCTGCGGATGGGCGAGATCCCGGCCCAGGAGTTTTGTGAGACGGGTCTTGAGGATGTGGAGTCGATGCGTCGGGTCCTGGCAGCGTCCGGCCACGAGCTTGAAGGTTTCAGCTCCATTCTTGAGTATGGATGTTCCTCGGGTCGCATGCTGCGGTGCCTGCACCGGCTGGCCGCGGAAAGAGACATCTGGGGCGTGGATATCGCCTCCGAGCACATCTATTGGTGTCAGCGATTCTTGTCCCCCATAAAGTGTGCTACGGTTACGACCGCACCGCATCTGCCCTTCGAGGACCGCAGCTTCGACTTCATTTATGCAGGCTCGGTCTTCACCCACGTGGAGGATCTGGCTGACGCGACCTTTCTCGAGCTTCGTCGCATTCTTAAGCCCGGTGGCTTGCTCTACGTCACCATTCTCGGCACGGACTCACTGCAAGTTTTCGAAGAGCAGCGCGGCAAACCGCTCTTCGACATGATCCTCGGCACGGCGGCCTACAAGCGCTTTCGGTCCTCCGAAGCCCGCATGTTCGTGGTCGGTCGCTCCGTGTTTGCCTACGTGTTCTATGATACCGAGCAACTGGTCGCACACCTGAGCAAATTCTTCGACGTGCTGAGGGTCGAACCCAGAGCCTATCGACTGGCTCAAACAGCACTGCTGCTCCGCAAGAAAGCTTGAAGAACGTCATTCTCATGACCCTGGCGCTGCCGGACGGAACTGGAGCCCATTGGATGTGCCATTACTACGCATCGGCATTCTTGCGGGCCGGCTTTCGCGTAATTCTGGTCGTGGGGACCCTGGTAGAGCGCGTGGAGTTGCCTCGGGCGGGCCAGGCACTCTTGCATGAATTGGAGCAACGCGGGGCCACCGTTCGGTTTTTAGAGGGCTACCAGAAGCTTTTCTCTTGGGGCTTGATTCGAAAACTAAAGGCTCTTGCTCGTCAAGCCGACGTAATCGTCGCCTTCAACCAGCGCGACCGCAAGTACGCCATATGGGCAGGCCTTCTGGCTGGAGTTCCGGTCATCATCAGCGTCCAGAATCAACACCGCTTTCGTGGCACTCCCTTCGTTCGGCGCGCCAAGGCTTTCCTTTACGGCGTGCTGGTGCGGCGAGCCCGGCTGCTGGTGTGTACCTCGGAAGTCGTTCGCGAGGAGGTAACAGGGTCGTTCGGGGTGACGGAACGCCGCATCGCAGTTCTTCCCAACGGGATTCGCCCCGATAGATTCGAGATTTCACCAGGGCCTGGGCGCCCTCTGTGGGCTAAGCTTGGCATCCGATCGGACGAACGCGTCGCGGTCAATGTCGGGCGTCTTGACCCGCAGAAGGGACAGGATATCCTCCTGGAAGCCTTTGCCGGAGCGGATTGTCCCGATATGCGGCTGTGCCTCGTCGGGGGAGCCACGGAGGGCTCGGCCTACGCTCGCCAGCTCTCTGAAAAGATCGCCCGGCTGGGCCTTGGCGACCGGGTCTTGATGGTCGGCTGGAGGGATGACACTCCGCAACTCCTGGCCGAAGCGGACGTCTACGTGCATGCGGCCCGATGGGAGGGCTGGAGCCTGGCGGTGCTGGAGGCGATGGCAGCAGGTCTACCCATCGTCTATACGGACTGCTCGGGGCGTGTGGCAGGGTTCCAAGAAGGGATTCACGGCTGGACCGTGCGCACTGGCGATGTCGATGATCTGCGTGCAGCCCTGGAGAGACTGGCCGGATTGTCGGCCGAGCAGCGCATCTGTATGGGGCAGGAAGCCAGGGCGCTCGTGCACGAGCACTATGACGTAGACAGGGTCATCGCGCCAAAATTCGTCGAGTTGGTCAAGAGCGCTCTGCGTATAGACGGGTAACGGAGTCTACCATCACCTCCACGGAGAAACGCTCCTCGACTCGTCTTCGGGCAGCCTCCCCGAATTCTCTCCTCAACCGCGCATCCTCCACCAAGCGAAGCACTGCCGTGGCCATTTGAGGCTCCTCGGCCAGGAAGCCCGTTTTGCCATCGATGACCAGGTCTCGATTTCCGACTACCGGTGTGGCTACGACCGGCTTCTTGAGCGCCATCGCTTCCAGCAGGGCGAACGGCATTCCCTCCCATCGTGACGTGTGAAGAATGATGTCGGTCTCGCAAGCGATTTTTCGCAAGGCTTCGGAATGCGTGAGCCAGCCGGTAACCTGGACCTGGTTGGCTGCCAACTCGGGGCAAGGATCGCCGCCACCGATCCACAGAAAGCGCATGGTGCCCGGGCGTAAGCGCTGGAGCTCTCCGCAGACCGAGGCGAATGTTTCCGGCGCCTGCTGGGGCGAAATGCGTCCCACAATTGCGATGGTGACCGGACCCGAGCGCGGGGGAACACCGGCTGCCTGCTCATCCAGCCAGCGGAGATCCACCGAATTCACCAGCAGGCGGGCAGGGGCCGACATCCTGCGAGCGGCCTCCAACTCGCCCTCGGAGCAAGCGAGAGTCGTTCCCCCGAAGAGGGACAGGATCTGCTCGAGCCTGAAAAACAGAGCCCGCTTCAGCGGGCTGCAGTCTTCGCGCAGAAACGAGTAGCCCTGAGGGCAATAAAAGATCTTGCGCACGCCCGCAAACCGAGCGGCGAGCCGACCAAGAGCTCCGGCTTTGGAGGAGTGCAGGTGGACCACGGCCGGTCGAACCGACATGAGTATCCACCAGAGCTTTAGCAGAACCAGCAAGTCCTGAAACGGGCTGATCTCGCGGGTGCTTTGCAGGTGTATCAGCTTGACGTGCGGGTGAACCAGGGCTTTTACGTTATGCGGAGTTTGGGGCCTGCGGCTGTAAACGAGGGTTATGTCATACTTCTCCGGGTCGAGCCCATTCACGATCTGGGTCACCGAAACCAGTACGCCCGCACAAAAGCTCTCTACTACGTGCACGATGCGGATCTTCAATATGCGCCCGCCTTCGACAAGACTACTCTGGCGGTAGCGAACAGGATTTTTATATCGAGCCAGAGGGATTGCTGCATGACGTAGGCCATGTCGAAACGGATCCAGTCATGAAAGAGAGCTCCGCTTCGGCCGTTCACCTGCCACAGACCGGTAACTCCGGGTTTTACTTTCAGGCGGGTGGACCGCCATACCGGGCAGAGGGCCATCTCCGTCATCACGAGAGGCCGCGGACCTACGAGCGACATTTCCCCTTTCCACACGTTGAACAACTGGGGAAGCTCGTCCAGGCTGGTCGAGCGGAGAAGCCGGCCCAGCTTCGTGACGCGAGGATCTTTGGCGATCTTGAAGACGGGTCCGTCGACCTCGTTCTGGTCGCTCAGGGAGGTCTGCATGGAGTGAGCCCCCGCAACCATGGTCCTCAACTTGATCAACTCGAACTCGCGACCCTCTAGACCGCAACGTCTCTGACGAAAGAACGCCGGACCTGGCGAGTCGAGTTTCACCGCCAGCGCC
>QWHO01000252.1 GCA_021404945.1 bacterium CPR1 | reverse complement strand
CAAGGTGCCTCGATTGTCCAGATCGCCGCTGGCGAAGGCGCCGTTTCGCGTGTAGGCCAGCAGGGCCTCTCGGGGGGTGAGCGCCTGGTCGGAGGCGATGGCGCACCCCGAGGCATCCTGACGCGTGACCGCCGCCTGGATTCCGACCAGGGGATTGTCGTCTTTGACCACCGGCGCGTCGGAGGAAAGGGCCACCCACAGCCCGGCCTGCTGCATCGAGCGCAAGGGATAGCAGCGCTCGAGCAGCTCGTCGCCCAGGTAACGCCGAAAATTCTCGCCCAGCTCGCGCAGAAAGATGCTCTGAGGGACGGCGATGAGCCCCAGGTTGGCGGCGCGCTGCAGCTGGCGCGCGTCAGGCAGGCCGAAGTGCTCGATCCGGTGGCCCGCTCGGGGCGGCTGCAGGCGCTCGAAGGCGTCCAGGACAGCTTCGATGGCGGCGTCCCCGATGGCGTGAACGCCGATGCGCAGGCCCGCGGCATGGGCCGGGCGGGCCAGGGAGTCGATGGCGTCTGCGTCCAGGCGCAGCAGCCCGTGATCGCAGCGGTGGCGGTAGCTGCTGCGCAGAGCCGCGGTGGCGCCGCTCAGGCCGCCGTCGGCGAAGAGCTTGATGGAGTCGATGCGCAACCGATCGGAGAGGTGGCGCTCGGGCAGAGGATACACCTCGGCACTGCCCAGGGGCAGCCGCATGGCCATCACATTGACGCGGTAGGGGAGCTCGCCGCGAGCATCCATGGCGCGATAGACCTCGAGCAGCTCGGGCGAGGCCCCGGCCTCGGTGGCGCTGGTGATCCCCAGAGCGATCTGATGGCGCGCGCCGGCCTCGATCATGGCCTGATACTCGGCGGCGGTGGGCGCGGGGATGCGCTCGGCCACCATCCCCATGGCGGTCTCCTGCAAGACCCCGGTGGGCTGCCCCTGCTCGTCGCGCAGGATGGCGCCACCAGGGGGGGGCTCAGTCTCAGCGGTGACCCGGGCGAGCTGCAGGGCCCGGGTGTTGGCCACGGCAATGTGGCCGCAGGTGCGGGTGAGCAACACGGGGCGCTCGGCGCTGGCCGCGTCCAGGTCGCAGCGGGTGGGGGGGCGGCCTTCGCGGAAGGCGGCCTCGTTGTAGCCGCGGCCCACGATCCAGCCCTGGCCGGGATGGCGGCCCACCGCCTGCTGGAGCGACTCGATGCTGTCGCAGCCCCGCAGATCCAGCATGCTGGTGAGCAGGTGGCCCACTTTCCAGATGTGGACGTGGGCGTCGTTGAATCCGGGGATCAGGGTGCGGCCGCCCAGGTCGACCCGCCTGGTGGCGGGCCCGGCCAGCGATTCGATCTCAGCGGTGCTGCCCACGGCGTGGATGCGACCGTCCTTGACAGCCAGAGCATCGGCGGGTTGCTCGGCCAGCGGCAGGTTGCCCCGGGTCAGGATGAGGTGGCTCACCGAGCCGCGGTGGCGCGCTGCGATTCCACGTGGCGCAGAGCATTTGCCAGCACGGCCAGACCTTCGCGCAACTGCTCCTCGGGGATATCCAGGGCCGGCAGCAGGCGTACGCAGTTGCTGTAGAGGCCCGCGCGCATGAGCAGAACGCCGTGGCGGGCGGCATGGCGCACCACTTCCAGCGTCTCGGCGGGAGCGGGCTCCCGGGTCTGACGATCCAGGACCAGCTCCGCCACCATCATGGCACCCAGGCCGCGCACATCGCCGATCAGGGCACAGTCGGTGGCCTCGAGACTGCTGCGGATGATGTCCCCCACCCGCAGCGCCTGCTGCAGGAAGGCCGGTTGCCTGATGGTCTCCACGGCCGCCAGGGCGGCCGCGCAACAGACCGGGCTGCCGCCGAAAGTGCCCCCGATACCGCCGAGATGCGAGGCGTCCATGATGTCGGCCCGGCCTGTGACGGCGCTGATGGGCATCCCGGCCCCCAGCGACTTGGCCATGGCGATGAGATCGGGGATGACTCCGCTGTGCTCGATGGCGAACATACGACCGGTGCGACCGAAACCAGACTGCACTTCGTCAGCCACCATGACGATGCCGTGGCGGTCGCACAGCTCGCGGATCTTGGCCAGGAAAGGGTGCGGAAGAGGGATGAAACCGCCCTCACCCTGCACCGGCTCGATCACGATGGCGGCCACGGCGCTCGGGTCCACCTGGGAGATCATGGCGTGCTCGAGGTTGTGCAGGCTCCAGGCGATGTATTGATCGGTGGTCATGCCCTGGGGGGTGCGGTAGAGATTGGGCGCGCTCAGGCGGTAGATCTCGGATGCGAAGGGGCCGAAGCCCTTCTTGAACAGGCCGTACTTGCTGGTCATGCTGAGGGTCAGCAGGGTGCGGCCGTGGTAGGCCCCTTCAAAACAGATGACCGCGGGACGGCCGGTGTAGCAGCGGGCCAGCTTCACGCAATTCTCCACCGCCTCGGCGCCACTGTTGGCCAGCAGGGTCTTCTTGGGGAAGCTCCCCGGCGTCACCTCATTGAGGACCTCGGCCAGACGCAGGTAGCTCTCGTAGGTGGTGAGCAGGGCGCAAGAATGGATGAGGGTCCGGGCCTGCTCGGCGATCGCCGACACGACATTCTCCGGGGTGTGGCCCACGGCCAGCATCCCGATGCCCCCGGCCAGATCAAGGAAGGTATTGCCATCCACGTCCTGCAGCAGCGAGCCGTGGGCACGCTCCACCACGATGTCGGTGGCCCGGGCCAGTCCCGCCGGCATGCAGGCGGCCCGGCGCTCGAGCATGGCGCGCGCCCGGGGGCCTGGAATTTCAGTCTTGAGCTTGATACTGGCCATGGAACTCCTCGTCTTTCCTGTCGTCAGGCTAGCCCGCGCTCGGCCGAGAGAACGAGCACGGCGCCGTAGTTGTCGCAGACCGGGTCGCGCAGGTAGTCGGCCAGCAGTCCCCGTGGCTCGAAGCCCACCCGCATCTGCATCGACACGGTCGGGTCCTGGATGCGGCCGGCACAGACCTCGGCATAGTAATCCTCGGCTCGCATCTCCTGCTTGCGCCCGCCGTAGCCGCTGAGCATTCCCACCGTGACCTGGCCTTTGAGGCCAAGTCGCCGCACGGTGTCGTGGCGGGCCTGGTAGAGGGCTCGGGCGATGCCCATGCGACGATACTCGGGATGGGTTCCGATGTCGGCGCCATAGAGCCACTCGCCCTGCGGGTCGTGGGAGGTCATCCAGCCACCCTGCATGACATCCTCGAAGTCGTGAGTGACATGGTCAAAGTCGAAATTGAGCCGCAGGGTGGTGGTCATTCCCACCACCTTCTCCCCGTCGAGCAATACGAACTGGCCCTCGGGGAAGAGCTCGAGGTGCTTGAGGTAGTGGGGAGCCTTCATGCGCTGCAGGTCATCGAGCGTGGGAAAGACCAGGCTCTGCAATTGCTCCAGTTGCCGGGCATGCTCAGGACGGGTGGAGCTGACCACCAGACCGTTGTCGAGTTGCCTGCAGTAGGGGACTTGCACGCTGCCCAATTCTCCGGTCGTCGGGGAACTCCCCCGCCAGGGCAGCTCGAACCGGGGGGCGCTAAAGAGCAAGGCCTTTGGTCTTGCACTTTACAACGCGCAGGAACTGCGTTCCTGCGCGTTCGTTAGATTGTGCTCATGTGCAAAGCCAAAGTGCGAGCACATTAGATCGAAGCCTCCCCCGGAGATTTCCGCCTGGCGCCCGCAGGTCCCGGCGGGCCCTTCGCGGAATCGGCCCGGCGCTATGACGAAACTCGTCCTCTTTTTCGCCCCCCTGTTCACCGACAACGCGCTGCACCTCCTGGCCTCGGTCTCCACCATGGAGGGGGCGCGCACCGCCCTGGTAAGCCAGGACGCCCTCGACAACCTGCCCCGCGAGCTGCAGCGGCACCTGGTGGGGCACTGGCAGGTGGCCGACATTCTCGATAGCGACGAGCTGACGCGGGCCGCTTCCGGGCTGCAATCGCAGCTCGGCCGGGTGGACGTTTTGATGTCGGCCAACGAGCAGATCCAGATTCCCGTGGCCAGCGTCCGCGAGCGACTAAAAATCGCGGGCATGGGGGTCGAGGTCACCCGCAACTTCCGTGACAAAGCGCAGATGAAGGAGCGCTTTCGCGAGGCGGGGGTGCCTTGCGCCCGCCACTGCAAGGCCGTCAGCGAGGACGACGCCTGGGCCTTCGTCCAGGAGGTTGGCTTCCCGCTCTGCATCAAGCCGGTGGACAGCGCCGCCACCCAGGCCACCTACCGGGTGGAGAGCTCGCAGGCTCTGCGCGAGCTCTTGCGCGCCTCCACGCCCCGACCCGACCGCCCGCTGCAGATCGAGGAGTTCGTGGTGGGGGCTGAGCACTCGTTTGAGACCTTCAGCCTGAAGGGCAAGCACCTGTGGCACTCGCTCACGCGCTATCTGCCCAATCCGCTGGACGTGGTGCGCAACCCCTGGATCCAGTGGCGCATCGTGCTGCCCCGGGAGGTGGACAGCCCCGAATACGACGACATCCGCGAGGTGGGAAAAAGGGCGCTGGACGCGCTGGGAGCGAGCACCTGCCTGACCCACCTGGAGTGGTTCCGCCGCCCCAACGGGAGCATCGCCGTGGGCGAGGTGGCGGCCCGGCCACCGGGGGCGCAGCTTTTAACTTTGATGAACCGGGCCCACGACATCGACGTCTACCGGATGTGGGCGCGCCTGATGATCTTCCACGAATTCAAGCGACCCAAGGAGCGGAAATACTCGGCCGGAGTGGCCTTCCTGCGCGGGTTGGGGGGCAACCGGGTCAAGTGCGTGCACGGACTGGACCGGGTGCTCAGCGAGCTCGGACCCATGGTGACCGACCTCAAGCGCCCCCAGCCGGGCGACTGGGCCAGCCATCTCTACGAAGGTCAGGGCTTCGTGGTGTTGCGCCACCCCGAGACGGCGGTGGTGGAATCGGCCCTGGAGTACGTGATCAATCAGGTGCAGGTGGAGATGCTGCTCTGATCGAGTCGCTTCAGGGCTGCACGCCGATGATCGAGAAACTGGAAGAAGTCGGGTCGTTGCGCTGCACCCAGAGATAGCCATCGTCGTCGACGGTCAGGTTGCGCAGATCGGTGGCGAAGGTCGGGGGGCTCTGATTTTGATACGAGAGAGCTGGAACCGGCGGCAGGGCGCTCCAGGAGCCCGTCGTCGAGCCCGGAGTGACAACATCGAACCGGTAGATGACCGAGGCTTCTCCCGGCTGGTTGGAGGCCACGAATAGATCGCCTGAATTGTCGACCGCCAGGCCACCGGTGAAGCTGGGCGGGGCTCCGCCGCCTGTGATCGCGGCTCCGGTGAGGGGGTCGTAGTGGGCGCTCACCGGAGCCGGCAGGGCCGACCAGCGCGAAGTCGTCAGGTTGCAGATCTGGACGCCCTCCTGGCCCCCATCGGAGGCGGTGACGTAAGCAAAATCCTGGCCGGTGGGATGAGCGGCCACATTGGTGAGGGTCGTTCCCGCAGGAGCGGGAACCTGCGTCCAGTTCAAGCTGGTTCCCAGCGGCAGGACCATCAGGGTGTTGTCGGACCCCCGGCCGACCAGGCGAATGTCGCCTCCGACCGAGAGCGAGGTCAGAGAGACCCCGGAGGGCGTGTCGGGCATCTGCCGCCAGCCCTGGCCCGTGCGGTAGCGCCAGAGGATATTGCTGGTGGGTCCCTGCGTGAGGGCGAAAACATCCAGGTTGGGGGCCCCGGCTGTAGCGAGGATCTTGCTCTGCCCTGGGATCGGGGGAAGGGGATGCCAGCCGCTGGTGCTCTTGGAGGTCCAGGCGATCAGGTCCGGGCCTCCGGAGAGCGCGGGAGTGATCGAGAGAATCTGGGTATCACTTTCGTCGAGCCGGAGCAGAGGAACATCCAGATGGGCAGACTGCGCGCCGATCCGGGCCTCGCTCCGCAGCATCGTCTGGCCATTAGCGACTTCCGCCCAGCATTCCGCCCCCGGGGTGGTGGTGGTGTCAGCCTTGTTGCGGCCGTTGTGGGCGGTCAGCCAGGCCGGATTGGTGTTGATCAGGGCCAGGCTGCGGTTGATGGCGGTCTTGGCCAGATAATGGCACTCCGATTTTCGGTAACTGAATTTCACCGCTCCGGACTGGAAGTTGGCCCTGGCGGTGGCGGCTATGGCCCACAGCATCATGATCATCGCCACCACGAGCGCGATGAACAGGATCATACCGGTTCGTCTGTTCCTGACCATGGTCTGCTCCTATTCGTTGTTCGTCAGGTAGATCTCCAGGTGAAACTTCTGCATGCTATTGCGGGTGGCGTTGAACGGATCTTTCTGGCCCAGGTCTCCCGTCAGGGTCAAGGTCCTCAGGCCCGGTGACCAGTTGAAGACGATCTGGCCGTCGGGGCCGACCGGCGCCAGGCGGGAGGTGGTGCCCTGGAAGCTCTTCCAGAGCATTCCCGTGTTGACAAACATCGTTGCTACGTCCGGATCGGCCGGAAACCCGGGCAGCCAGTCAGCCAGGCCCTGCGGGGTGAGTTGAGGCCCGGCGTTTGTCCGGCGGAGGATCCAGTACTGCAAGCGGCCGCCCGGATCCACGCCGACGACGCGACCCGAGCGCATCTCCTGGCGCACCTTCTCGAACACGATCAGAACTTCCGAGGTGGCGTCGGTGCGGCTGGAGATCTTTTCGGAAGCTCGCTGGTTCTGCAGCATCAGGGCCAGCACCACGGTGGTCATGCCCATGAAAATCCCCACGGTCACCATGACCTCGATCAGGGTCAGGCCCTCAGTAGTTGTAGAAAGTGCTCGCGAGCGCATAGTCCCGGGGCGCACCTTTCTCTTGCCAGAACACGCGGATTCGGATGGCCCGCAGCGTTCGGCCCGTATCCTCGTAGCCCAGATCCTCCACCACATAGTCAAAAGTTGGAAACTGGGTGGAAGTCATGCGCGGGGTATTGATGTCGACCGGGGGAGCATGGAAGTTGATCTTGAGCAGCGACTCGGCCAGGGCCATCTGGCTGCAAGCCAGTTGATTGGCGATCTGGCGGTTTTGATTGCCTTGCGTGGCCGTCAGGGTATAAGCGTTGACGCTGATGATCGCAAAAAGCGCGAGGGTGAGAACCACCATCGCGACCATGGTTTCTGTGAGGGTGAAGCCTTTAGAACTCGCCGACCGGCACATACCGCACCGTTCCTACTGGAAGCCCTGGCCCGATCCCCATGCCGATCTGGCCGGTCGTGAAGGTGGGTTGCTCGATGAATTTCAGGGCCGTCGGGCGGTAGCTGTAATCAGGTCGGTCCTCGACGACGGAGTAGCCCACCAGGGGGCCCGGAGCTGTCGCGCCGGGTGGGAGAATCTCGGGGGTGGTCACGACCGCGGCTTTCAACTCCTCCATGCTTACATTGAGGGTAGGGGTAGGGGCAATTTTGAGCGAGGCCGTCTTCATCATTTTCCGCGACGAAACGGACTTGGTGGGCACCGACGGAACGGCGGACTTGACGCTCGCGCCCCCGCTCATCGAACTCATGCTGAGGCTCTTTCCACTCAGGGTCGGCGCCGCACCCGAGCCGCTCGAGCCCAGCGCGACGAGGACCGCTGCCCATAGCGCTACGGAAATACGCTTCATAGGAGCCAGGCCTCCTTCCCATGTTGATGCTACCATGGAGGGCGCGAAATTTCAAGATTTTGTTAAAAAAAAGTTAAAGAGATGTTTCCGAAACATGAACTCCCTACGCCTGGATCAGGTTGTAGATCGGGAGAAAGGCCGCCACCATGGTCGTCCCGATCACCACTCCCATGACAGCCATGAGCACTGGCTCCAGGACGGCGGTGACCGTGGTGACCCGGTCGTTGAGGTTGCTCTCCAACAGGTCGGCCACCCGGTAGAGACTGCGATGGGTGTCGCCGAGCTCGTCGGAAACCGACAGCATCCCCGACAGGAAGGCGGGGAACACCGGCTGGCGCGAGAAGCACTCGCCCAGGAGCGCGCCCACGCGGACCTCGCGGCAGATCCGGTCATAAGCCTCCTTGACCAGGATGCTCTCCTGACCCACCAGGTAGGCATAGTTGAGCGCCTTGAGCAGAGGGATCCCGCACTCGAGCATCAGGGCCAGCTGCCGGATGCTGATCAGGACCCGGGTCTGGGCATGGAACTCGCCCAACGGAGTGTATTCCTCATACAACCTCTGGATGTGCGGGCCGGCCACGGGATGGCGGCTGGCGACGAGCAGTCCCACCGCCGGAAGAGCCGACAGCAAGAGCAGGAGCAGCATCTTGGGGCTGGTCAAGAAGATCAGGGCGCGGGTCAGGGCCGGAGGCTCGACACCGGCGTCGGCGGTCACCTTGACGATCATGGGGAAGACGAAGAAGAGGATCACGAAAACCATGGCCGCGCAGGAGAGGAGCAGGAAGGCGGGATAGACCAGGGCGCTCTTGAGCGCCCGCATGGTGCGGTTCTGCCGCTCCAGGGTGGCCGCCAGCCTCTGCAGGCAGGAGTCCAGCCTTCCGGTGGCCTCGCCGATCTCCACCACCCGGTAATATTCGGGCGGAAAGCTCTCGGGCAGGCGGGCCATGGACTTGGAGAAAGAGTGCCCGACCCGAAGGGACGCGCTCAGCGCCCGGCAGGTCTCCCCCACCACACTCTCGTCCCCCCGCCCCAGCGCATCCACCGCCGAGCCCAGCGTCATCCCGCAGCGAAGCAACGTCTCCAGGCGGACCGTCAGCCCCAGGAGCTCTTCCGAGTTGAGACCCTTCCGGCGGAACCACTCCACATGGGAGTATTTCTCTTTGGATAGCCAGTTCTCATTCCGGGGCACCCGGTGGTCTTCGCCGGCCACCACGGCTGCATCCACGAGGGTCGAGGGTCAAAGACCCAGCCGCTGGAGAATCCGAGCCACTCGCGGATCGTCTGAGCCTGCCAGAGGCCCCGCCAGAGCCTCGCGCAGAGCTTCAGTCTGCCTGAGGGCGCTCTGGTTGGCCTGCTTCTCCAGGTGCCGATCCAACCGATTGATGTATTCTTCACGGAAGGCCGGCTCGGAGCTGAGGGGCAGCTCGCCTTCCCGAGCCCTGACTTCGAGGCGCTCGATCAGCGCCGCGCCCCCGGTCTCCAGGCGATGGAACAGGTGGTTGAAGATGTGCTGATCGTTGTGCCCGGTTGACAGCACGTAGGCTATCGCTTCGGCCACCTGGTCCAACTCTCCCGAGCCCAGACGGCGGTGCAGCTCATCGTTGCTCAGCGGCGTTCCCTGGGCGTCCACCCATACATTGCGAAGGGGCGAGCGGGTGACGTTGCCAGCCCGGTCGGTGGCCTCAACGCAATATTGAACCAGGGCGCCCGGTGCGCCCTCTGGCAGGCTTATCTGCACCTGACCTCGGAAGACGTCGGCCCGGGCCAACGGATCGACCCAGACTCCGGGCTTGTTCTCCAGATCCGGGAAGGGGGTGCCCACCATCTCCACCTCGCCCGCCCAGGGGGTGACCCCGGGGCCTTCGAAACGGAAATCCTCGTTGCGATTCAGCTCACCATCCTCGTCGAGGC
>QWHO01000251.1 GCA_021404945.1 bacterium CPR1 | reverse complement strand
TCCAACAGGCGATGCGAAAGATCGGCCTGGATGTCTGCCTGCACATCATGCAGGTGTTGCACGAGGGACTGGGCGACAAGTATCGTCCCTGCCCGCTGCTGCGTCGGATGGTCGAGGCGGGCAAGCTGGGCAAGAAGTCCGGCTCGGGTTTTTACGACTATGCCCCCAAACCCGTCACGGCTGGAGCCCCTGCATGAGAATCACCGCCTCCACTCCCACCCGCATCGATCTGGCCGGCGGCACGCTGGATCTTTATCCTCTCTTCTTGTTCGAGCCCCGCAGCCTGACCGTCAACGCCGGGATCAGCCTCCGCTCCCACGTCACCCTGGAGGAGCTGCCTGGCACGAAGGTGCGCATTCGCTCGCAAGACTTCGATCGCCAGGTGGAGGCTGACAGCCCCGCCCAACTCGACCCCCACGGCGAGCTGGGCCTGCTCTCCCTGGCGGTTCAGCACTATCTGCCCGGGGGCGGGGTGGCGGTGACCACGCGCAACACGGCTCCCCGCGGCTCGGGGCTGGGTGCCTCCTCCAGCCTGCTGATGGCCCTCTCGGCGGCGCTTTGCAAGAAGGCCGGTCGCGAGATCTCCCGCCAGGAGATCATCCGCATCGGCTCGGGCCTGGAGGCTCGCAGCCTGGGCATTCCAACCGGCCTGCAGGACTACTTCGGGGCCATGTTCGGCGGCTTCCAGGCGCTGTGCTTCGACGCCGAGGGCAGCCATCGCGAGAGTCTGGAGTTCTCGCCGGCCTTCTGGCAAGAGCTCGAGCAGGCGGTGGTGGTGTCGTTCACGGGAGTGAGCCACTTCTCGGGCACCTCCAACTGGAACATGCTCAAGCGCTACATCGAGAAGGAAGGCGACACGGTTGAGCGCATGCGGGCCATCGCTGAGACGGCCTGGGAGATGAAGGCCGCCCTGCAGGACCAGGATCTGGCCGGGGTGGCCCGGGCTCTGGGACGCGAGTGGGACAATCGCAAGGGCCTGGCCGAGGGGGTGACCACCCCTGAGATCGATGCCATGATCGCCGCCGCCGCCGAGGCCGGGGCCATGGCCTCAAAGATCTGCGGAGCCGGTGGGGGAGGATGCCTGCTGACGCTGGCTCCTCCCAGCGCCCGGGCGGCCGTGACACATGCTTTGACAGGGGCGGGGGCGCAGGTGATGGACGTCAAGCTCGACCCGCAGGGGCTCACGCTGGAAACCGACGTCCCATCGCCGGCGCATGGCTGACGACGCCGACGTCGAGCTTGACGAGCCCACCCTGGGCAATCGCAGCCTGTCGGTGGCGCTGGGCGTGCTGGTGGTGCTCTCGCTGCTCGTCCTGGGCTACTACTACCAGCGCCCGGCCGACAGCGAGGCCTTCGTGCTGGCTTCGCCCTCCGCCCGCCCTTCGCCGAGCCCCTCCCGGCGAGAGTTGCCAACCCTGCCAGAGCCATCCGGCACCATCAAGGTCTACGTGGCGGGCGAGGTCCGCAAGCCCGGAGTGGTGGCCCTGCCTGCCGGCAGTCGGGTGGAGGATGCCCTGGCCAAAGCCGGGGGCATGACTCCACGGGCCGATCCTCTGGCCATCAACCTGGCCTCGCGGATCAAGGACGAGCAGATGATCGTGGTGCCGGCCCGGGGACAGGCGGACGCCTCCCCGGTGGAGGTGCAGCCCTCGATTGCCCCCGATCAGAGCGAACCGCAAGCGCAGGGGCCCGGACCCGAGCCGGACCCCTCCGAGACAGCCGCCGAGCCCCCGGCTCCGCCCGAGCCACCGGCGAGCGCGCCGGGCCCTCAGTCTCAGACGGACTGGAGCCAGTACATCAATCAGAAGCCTTCCGACAGTGTGGCCCGGGTCAGCCTGAACAAGGGCACCCGCGGTGAGCTCGAGTCGGTGCCCGGCATCGGCCCCAGCTCGGCGGCGGCCATTGTGGAGTATCGCAAGAAGCAGCGCTTCACCTCGGTGGACGATCTGCTCAAAGTGCCCGGGATCAAGGAGAAGAAGCTCGAAGGGATCCGTCCTTACGTGGATCTCTGATGAGGGGGCAGGGGCCAGGCGACGAAGAGAACCAGGAGGATGAGCGTGAGCAAGTATATCGGAATGTTGAAAAAGTCAGACCTCGAGGGCGGCGTATGGGTGTTCGTGACCGAGTCGGGCGAGCGATTTCACCTGAACGGATTGGATGAGAAGCTGCTCAAGGAAGGCCAGAAGCTCGAGTTGGAGGGCGACTTTGACTCCAACTCGATGGGCATCGGCATGATGGGGCCCACCCTGGCGGTGGCTCGGGCAAAGGCTCTCTAACCCTGCTTCAGAACTCGCCGGAGGCCTTTCAGGCTCAGCTGCGCGAGGGTCACTACAACGAGTTGCGAGTGGCCCTGCTTTTCATGCTGCGCGGCTACCACAGCCAGATTCGCTTTACCAACGGACGCTACGACATCACCTTGATGCGAGCCGGTCAGGATGGCACGCGCTCGGTGGAGGTGAAGTGGGATAAACGAGCCTCCGAGTCGGGCAATCTCTACTTCGAAGTCGAGAACACCCGTCAGCAGAAGCCTTCCGGGGTGATGGCCACCACCGCCGACCTGTGGTGTCACGTGCTGGGGGAAGGCGAGCGGGGGCTGATTGTCACGGTACCCAGCTTACGTCGCTTTCTCAAGGAGGGGTCCTGGCGCTCGGTGCACACCCGGGGCGCCGACTCCAACAGTCGAGGTCTTCTGGTCCCCTGGACAGCGGTCCAGACCTGTTCTGACTTTCGCCCGGTGCGCTTGCCCACGGTCGAGGACTACTTCGGGGCTATCTTTCGGCAGGCCAGCTCCTGATGCGCTGGACTCGCACCTTCTTTGTCTACGGAGTGCTCTGGCTGACCGTCATCGTCATGGTCAAAGTGGGCTACCTGGTGTTGGCCAGCTGGCTGTTCGTGGAGGCGCAGGAAAGCTTGCCCAATTTCAGCCAGAAAGTGGAGAGCCTGCAAAAGACCCACCACGACGATCGCGAGGCGCAAGCCAGGGCCCTGTTCGAGGCGATGCAGCCCATCATCGAGCGAGAGGATTGGGTCTCCATCCGGCTGCTCTTGAGCCTGGCCGTCTTTGCTCCGGTGGGCTTCCTGGCCGGCCGGCTGAGCGGGGATCCGCGCTGGGCGGGTGGGCTCCCGGTGCTGGCGCTGATCCCCCCCGATCCCTCCAACCCGGCCCTCTTACAAGATTTTCCTGGCGTGCCTGCGCCCGAGCTGAGCCTTCTGATCGCTCTGCTGGCGGTGCAGATGATCGCGGTCTCGTTGTTCGCCTGGGGCGGAGCGGTGGTCTACTGGCGCAAGAAACGCGTCCACCGCGACGAGGAGGATACCTTTCGTTAACAAGCTGGATCGTCCCGGCGTGCTAGATTTCCGCTCGTGAGCAACGAACGCAACAAATCCCAGCGCATCCCCACGGGCCTTTTGCCCTCGCGCCGCACCAGCGGGCTGCCCAGCCTGCCTTCGCCCGGCCGCCTCACCATCGGTCGCCTGACCGGCGCCCCTCGCCTTCCTCGCAAGCCTGCCTCTCGCTAGAAGTCCGGCCGCAAACCCCCATGTGGTGGCGGAGGGAACCTCCGCCACCACAAGATATTGTAGGCGGCCGAACTTCTAGCACAGCAGGTTGGGCGTCGCGCAGCCGGAAAACTGTGTCAAGGGGGTTTCCGGCTGCGCTCCTAGGGCGAGGCCCAGCGCACCTCGAACCCGCGCAGCAGCTGCGGACTCTCCTCGCTCTGCTCTACCAGGCGCACCCAGGAGCCTTCCGGGCCCCGGCGGAGGGCTGCCAGCCAGTGCTCCACTGCCTCGGAAGAGCCTTCCGCCCAGGCTTCCACGGTGCCCTCAGGTCGGTTCAGCACCCAGCCCGTCAGTCCGAGTCGGCCGGCCTGGCTGCGCGTGAAGTAACGAAACCCCACCCCCTGAACGTCCCCGTGCACCACCACTCGGACCGCCCGCATGCCTCGGCCGACTTCGCACCCTCGACCCAACTGGCCTTCGTGTCACGGAAGAAACATCCGGGTAACACCTTCGGCCAGGTCTCCGGATAGGATGGTAGCGACCTGAGGGGCTGGTCGGTTTCCATGGGCCAGCCGAGAACGAAAGGGGCTCTATACAAGTGAACGTCCAGATGATCGCCCATCGGCCCATTCTCGCCACCGGCGCTCCGCCTGCCCAGGCCCAGCAGCCGGCTCAGCCGCCCGCCGGTAAGCCCGATGTGGACGAGTTCCAGGCCAACAGCCCCAGTCGTCACGAGCGCACCTTCGAGACCATTTATAACGGCGTGGGCACTCTGGGCGCCCTGACCGACATCGCCGCCAAGACGGGCCAGGTTCTCAGTCTGGCTGGCCCGCTGGCCGGGTTCCAGGCCGGACCCCTGGCCGGCTCGGCTGCCCTGGTGGCCGGCACCTTCGACATCGCCCGCGGCGCCTCGGCCGCCAAGCAGGCCGCCGTCAATCGCGACGGCCTGGGATCGCTGGCCGGCAGCCTGCAGGTGGTGCAGGGCCTGGCCACCTACGCCGCTGCCCTGGCCCCTGCCTTCGGAGGCCCGGGCGTTGCCAGCGCCGTCGCCGCCGGTGTGGCTGTGGCCGCCTGGGCCGGACGCAAGGGCGTGGCCGCCTACGCCAAAGCTCAGGCTGCACGCGCTGGCGAGGAGAAGCAAGCTTCTTCTCCGTCCTCCCAGCCCGCCGCTCCCGCCAATCCTTCCGTTCCGGGCAGCTCGCCCCAGCCGCTGGCTCTGGCCTCGACCCCTTCGGGCTCGACGGGCCTTGCGACCGCTGATATCGAAGAGGCGGACCGCAGCCGCAAATTCGAGCAGAGTTTTGCCTTCGTCAACTCGGTGGATCAGTTTTTCCGTGGCATCGGCGGCATCGCTTCCTTCTGGAACGTCGCCGGCGGAGTCTTTTCCGGTAGCGCCAGCGGTGGATTGTTCGGCATCCCGGGCCTGGGCTTTATCGGCTCGAGTTACACGGTGGCTACGGGTGTGGCCATGACCAAACACTCGGCCATCAACCGCAACCTGGACGGCACGATCGACGGCGCTCTGCAGACTGTCGGCGGCCTGGCTGCGGTGGCCACCTGCCTGCTCGGTCCGGCCGGAATGGCCCGCATTCCCGCCATCGTGGCGGCGGGCGCCTTCGTGGCCCGCACCGCTTACCAGATCTACTCCACCTCCAAGCGCCTCGGCGACGGGGACGACAAGGAGAAGAAGAGCCTCCCCCTCATCGCCGCTCAGGCGGTCCTGGACAAGGCCAACCCGTTCGCTGACTCGCGCGGGATGGAGAAGGCCGCCCTCTAGAACAGTGGGGGGGCTGTTCAAGCAGGCTGATCCGCGCAGCGTCCTGCCCCGGCTCTGCAAGCAGGCGCTGGAGACCGAGTCGGCCAGCACGCCCGCCATCGCCGAGGCGGCGGCCCGCGTTGGCCTGCCCGTGTCGGAAGCTCAGAAAGCGGCCCTCGACTATGAGCAGGCCAATGTGCTCTGGCTGGCGCTCATCCTGGAGAAGAAGGTGGATACGAGGGTGCTGGCTCCTCTGGCCATGCCAGCCACCGCCTCCGGCATCGACCTGATGAAGGATACGCCCCGCATCAACTGGTTGCGCAAGGGGGCCCGCTGGCTGTATGAAGCCAATGGTGAGAAAGCCTTCGAGAAGCTGTGGGACATGGCCAGCGTGCCCTTCGAACTCCCACCCGATGGAGCCTGGAAAGACTTCATCATGCAGTGGTTGATGCGTCTGTTCAACAACATCACCGATCTTGCGCCCGCGCCACGCCGTCCGCTGCCGGTCGAGATTCGCATCGAAACGGTGGGAAACAAGCTGGCCGCGCGCCTCTTCCCCGATCTGCCCCACCTGCCCGAGCGCGACAAGAAAGAGCTCAGCTCAGCCATCGGCGGCCCCGTTCAGGCTATGCTGAAAGGCAAGATCAAGGTTTAGGCGCCAGGATGCGCCCGCAGTTGGGGCAGCGGTCGAGCTCTTCCTTGGAGAGGGCCCGCAGCTTGTGGTCGGGCAGTCCCATGTTGCAGCCCCCGCAGGCTCCCGATTCCACCGCTGCCACGGCGCTTCCCTTGGCGGCCCGCAGCTTGGTGTAGAGGGCCACGGTGTGGTCGGGCAGACTGGCCACCAGATCGCCGCGGGTGCGACGCAGGCCCAGGAGGTTCTCTCGGATGACCTCCAGACGCTCCCCGACCTCGTGCTCGCGACTCTTGAGGTCTTGCTGAGCCTGCTCCACGCGAGCAAGTTGCTGGGCGCACCCGGCTTCGAGCAGGCCAACCTCGTCGAGCAGCTCGAGCAGCTCGGTTTCCAATCGGTCCTTGTCGCTCCTGACGCCGGCGATCTCGATTTCGAGCGCGGCCAACTGGGTGGGGCTGGTCACCATGCCGCCATAGAGCTTCTGGTCCAGGGCCAGGGTCTTTCTCTCCAGCTCTCGCACATCTTCCTCGCCCTGTCGCAGCCGCTCTTGCAGCTGCTTCAGCTTCTTGACGCGAGCGGCCACCTCGTCTTGCTCGGCCTGCACCTGGGCCAGCGCTCCAGCCACGTCCAGCCCTCGCAGCTCCTTCTCGTATCGGTCGGCCTCCTGGTCGAGCCGCTCGAGCTCGAGCAGCCGGGCCGATAAGGTCATTCGCTCACCATCTCGGGCCGGATGATCCCGATGTAGGGCAGCTGGCGATAATGGTTGTTGTAGTCGAGTCCATACCCGATGACGAAATGGTCGTCGATGGTGAAGCCGAGATAGTCGATCTTCACCTCGACTTTACGCCGGGCTGGCTTCTCGAGCAGGGCGCAGACTTTCAGGCTGGCGGGTTTGCGCAGCGTGAGCGCGTTGAGGAGATAATTCAGGGTCAGGCCCGTGTCCACGATGTCTTCCACCACCAGGACGTGGCGGTCTTCGATGCGCTCTTCCAGGTCTTTGACGATCTTGACCACGCCCGAGCTCTTGGTGGAGGCGCCGTAGGAGGAGATGCCCATGAAGTCGACCACCACGGGCACGTCCAGGGTGCGCATCAGGTCGGCCGTGAAGAGCATGGAGCCCTTGAGGATGCAGATCAGCGTCACCTCTTGCCCGGCGTGATCGGCCGAGATCTGCCTGCCCAACTCGCGAATGCGGTTCTGCAGCGTATCGCTGTCGATCAGCACGCGCTGCACGGCCTCGTGCACGGTTCCCGAGGGAGTCATCTGAGGTAGAGCGGCATCCAGGCCAGCAGCGAGGCCTGGCTCAGCACCAGGAAGGAGGCTGCCAGGGCCGAGCGGCGCCAGGACGATTCGAGGTTCTTCTGAAAACCGGCCGAGAGAAGCAGGAAGGAGACCAGCTGCAGCAACAAGACCGTGCCGTCTCGTCGGGTAAAGCCGATGGCTGCCAGCTGCTCGGGCCACAGGAACACGGCCGCGAAGCCCGTGACCAGGGCGAAGAAGGCGGCCAGATTACACCACAGGGTGAACACTTTCCAGCTCATGGTGCGGGCTTGCTTCCTGGCGCAGGCCCGGTTTACCTGCCCATTATTGGAATAAAATTCAAGCCCCCCCCTTTCAATGCCCTTTCAGCCCGCCCGGGCAGACTGCACAGATGCAGCACAACATTGTCTTGCTGGTGACGATCGCCACCTATGTGGGCGTGGCCGTGGGGCGCTGGCCGTGGCTGCGGGCAAATCGGGCCGCGATCGCCCTGTTTGGAGCGGCGCTGCTGCTGGGCTTGAACGCTATCACCTTGGAGCAGGCCTTCGCGGCCCTGGATCTCTCCACGCTCACGTTGCTCTTCTCGATGATGGTGCTCAACGCAAATCTCCGGCTGTGCGGCTTCTTTGGCTGGGTGGCCTCCAAGGTCATGCGTCTGGCGCGCGGGCCGAAGAGCCTGCTGGCGTTGATCCTGGCCACCTGCGCCGCTCTGAGCGCCCTCTTTCTCAACGACACCATCTGCCTGATGTTGACGCCGCTGGTGCTGGAGATCGCGCTGGCGGTGGGACGCGACCCTCGTCCCTACCTGGTGGCGGTGGCGCTCAGCGCGAACATTGGGTCGGTCTGCACACTGACCGGGAACCCGCAGAACATGCTGATCGGCATTTCCAGCCAGATCGGGTATGTGGAGTTCTTCCTGGCGCTGGCGCCGGTCTCGTTGGTTGGCGTCGTGGCCGCCTTCGTGGTGCTGGTAGCCGTCTATCCGGCCGAGTTTCGAGGCCAGCAACAGTGGCAGCCGCACAAGCCTCAGTATACCCTGTACCTGCCGCTGCTGCGCAAATGCCTGGTGGCCATCGCGGCCCTGCTGGTCATGTTCGTGGCCGGGGTGGAGGTGGCCAGAGCGGCCTTGCTGGCCACCAGCGGCCTTCTGATCTCGCGGCGGCTCGATCCTGCCAGGATCTTCGCTGACTTCGATTGGCAGTTGCTGGTCTTCTTCAGCGGTCTCTTCATCGTGACCGGCGCCATCCAGACCAGCGGCTGGTCGGCTGAAATCGTCAAGCTGCTGCTTGGCCTGACCGGAGAAGGGCTGGTGCAACTGGGAATTCTGACGGCCGCGCTGAGCAACCTGGTCTCCAATGTGCCGGCCGTGCTGCTCCTGCGACCGCTGGTAGGAGGTTTGGGGGACCCCCAGCAGGCCTGGCTGATGGTGGCCGCTTCCAGCACGCTGGCCGGGAACCTCACTTTGCTGGGCTCGGTGGCCAATCTGATCGTGGCCGAGCAGGCCCGGCCTCGGACCGAGCTCACCTTTGGTTTCTACCTGCGGGCCGGGGTGCCCACCACGGTGGTGACCTTGCTGCTGGCCTGGCTCTTGATCGGCTGACCCCTGCCGTGGGGCAGAGCTAGTCAATCTGGGGGGCGCAGAAGCCTGGCTGCCTCCCGAAGCTGCTCGCGAGCTGCCCTGGGCCAGGCGCCAGGTTACGGACTCCAGCACGCTCTGCGCCAGCCCGAGCAGATCGTTGGGCAGGGGACGCTCGGCGACTTTCGGCCCGGCCGGTCGCGACTCGACCATGCGCGGATTCTGGCCCTCGGCGAACCGGTGGAAGTTCTCCAGATTGCGCACCGACTGCTCGGGGAAGCTCTTCGTCAGCACCGCTCGGGTCAAGTCGGCGGCCGCCTGCAGCGAAGGATTCTGCTCCACCGATTCGTCGAGGGAATGCAAGACCATCTGACGGGCCTCGAAAGTACCCGGCATCGATCTTCCCGACGTCCATCCCGCTGGAAGCTCTGTGCTCGTCGACAAAAGATCGGATGAAAGCTCGGAAAGCCTTCGGACTCGGGTCGGCCAGAAGCGCTTGCACCGCCTTCGAGCGAGCCTCGGGCAGCTCCAGCTTCTGCGAGAGCACCAGGGTCCGAGCCACCTCCTCGCTCTCGCCGCGCGGGCTCAAGAGCACCTGTACTAGCGCGTGGGAGGAGCGGGGAGGCAAGAGGAGAGGCCAGCTCGCCGCCCGGCGCCTCGGGCTGCTGCAGCAGTTTCCCCAGGACCCACTCCTGGGCGTCGGGTTCGGCCTTGACGGCCGCCAGGGCCAGCTCGGCGTTGA
>QWHO01000250.1 GCA_021404945.1 bacterium CPR1 | reverse complement strand
ATGTCGACATTGGAGGTGCCGCCGTCCTGACCGGTGTTGTTGAGGCCCCAGAGGCGCGGCTCGAGATCGTTGGGCACATTGGTGCCTTCCATGCGATGCATGATGTCGTTGGAGGCGGCGTAGGCCACCCGGTCGTCCTTGCCCATCGCGGCCATGGCCTCGGCAGTGCTCATCCCGGCCGGCAGCTTGATGTGCAGCAGGTCGCCGCCGAAGGACTTGTACATGTTGTCCGGCATCGCGATCTTCTCGATCAGCTGGCCGCCGTAGGTTGAAGCAAAGTCCTCCATGCCCTGCAGGTCCATTCCCGGCTTGAGCTTGACCAGCACTTCACCTTCCACGTGCTCGGGCAGTTTGCCCGCCAGCGAGTTGGCCTCGGCGGCCGTGGCGGCCAGCACGGAGGCCAGGTTAATCGAGGCTTCTGGCCGCGCCCCGGACAGCTGCGCCGTATCCGACGGCGCAGCCGGGGCCGCATCGGGCCTGCCGGCTGACTGGGGGCGCTGGGTGCTGAAATTGCTGCTAAGATCGCGAATCATCATGGTGACTTTTTTCTCTCCTCTTTTTGTCCCCGACGGGGATGAATTCCGCGGTCACTATATGAGGGGCAAAAGTAAGGAAGATGAACTGGATGTTGCCGGGGTGTGAACACAGCGATAGCGCGGCTCAGACCGCGTTCAGTGGCAAAAGGTGCTGTAACCACGCCGTCAGTTCACAGCAATGACAAAAAAAATCAAAGTTCCGGTAACCAGGTTTACGTCCTGGCAAGACTTCGCCTTTCAGGAATCTTTCAGAAGGCTCCCGGTACGCTGTTGGCGGGCCTGCTCATCCGGGTAGACCTCGAGCAGAGTCTCCAGAAATTCGAGCTCATCCTCGTCGCCCACTTCCTCCAGAGCCCGATTGATGGCGGTGTAAAGGGAGCTGAGCAGCATGGGCAGGAGACGTCGATCATGATCAAAGCGCCGCAGCACCTCGCGCACGATACGGTGCTCGAGGTCGAGACCGGTCGTGCGAGTGGCCGGGTTGTGCTCCACGAAATGGGCCGCGTTGGCCTGCCAATCGATTCCCGCCAGAATCTCGTCCGATAGACGAAAGTCGCCCCGCTCGCGCAGGAGGCGAAGCTCGCGACGCAGCACCTGCAGAAACCGCTCCTCGATCGGTCGCTCCGACTCGCGGAACGGGTGCAAGGTCTCCACCCCCAGAAGCTCGCGGTAGAAGGACTCGGAAACGGTCCGCCCGACCACCGCCACCGGGTAGGCCATATCAGGATTGAGCCCGAATTCCTGAATGACGTGCAAGGAGCCTCGAGTTCGCGTCTCCTCATAGAAGGTCGCCAGGGAGCAAAGAGTGCCCCCGGCCGCCGGTAAAAACTTGAGCGACCCGATGGGGTCACCGGGGCGACAGCGCTCGAGCCGACTGCGAGTCAGGTCTGGAAAACGCCCCAGGAAATGGACCAACAGCTCGCGCCCGCGTCGAAACTCACGTCCCTGAGGATGCCTGTCGGCCATCCACTGGGCCAGCTCCTCATAGAGACGCTCAAGGTGGCCGAGCAAGACGGCACCCTGATCCTCGGTCCAGAAGACGAGGCCGTTCTCCACCACCAGCGAGCGATTGTCGGCCGCCACCACCCAGCCGGTGACGGGTAACTCGAGCAGCACCCCTCCGGCCACCTCATGTCCGCCCTGACAGACGCTCACCGTACCGGAGCCCTGGGCTGTCAGGGCCAGCCAACCGGCCAGCCCTTCCTGGCTGAAAGAGATGGCCAGGAGGGTCATCGTCTCCTCACTTTGAGTGCGCACCGGCTCGGGTAGCGGGCTAAATTCAGGAGGGGGAAGCGGCTCGCTGTCCGTCGAGGCAGGAATCTCCTCGGGCTCTTCGCTCTCATCTGGTCCAGGCAGCTCTTCTGTCTCCACTCTCAGCTGTGGCGGGGGAGGCGGCGGAGGCTCGGGGGTGGGCATTTCGGCTTCCATGGCCGCCCTCAGAGCGTCCAGCGAGATCTCCTCCAACTCGGGATCATCGGTCTCCGCCGCAGCCTCCACCTCCACGAGCTGGGCCGGGTTCTCAGCCGCCCCGGACAACAGGCGCTGCTTCTGACGCTGCGGAAGCAGGGCTGTGCCCAGCGTCACCCGCTGAATCCGCTCGGTTCCGAAGATAAGACTGAGAAAACGGGCCACGGCCGGACTGCCATCGATCGCGTGGTCCCCTTCAATGGGCCGTCCCCCGTAAGCCAGGGCCAGGCTTTCGAAGCTGCCCAGCCAGACGGACATGTCGTTCAGAGAGACCAGACTGCCCGAGCGGGTGGCAAAGACCTGGGCCTGCCAGATCTCCTCCCCCACCGCGTTCCGGGCGCTGATCATCCGCTCGTTGAACTTGCGCGCCCCTGGCCAGCCCGTGGGAAAAAGACTTGACCAGTAAGCCAGAAGGTGCTCGAGGGCCCTCAGAATCGGCTGGCGGTGCTGAGGGGTGCGGTGGCTCTTGAGCAGGCGAGCCAGCAGGTGCCGATAGAGCTCGGCGTAGTTCTCCTCGACTGCAGTCCTGGCCAGTCGAACCGCATCCGCTCGCCAGGGGCCGGTGATCTCGACTTGCATGGAAAGACCATTGAAGTAGTCGGTGTGGCGCACCCAACCCTGTTGCGCCGGAAAAAAGAGCTCCAGAGAGCCTGCCGGGTAGTCGTTGGGAATGCGCAGAACGCAGGAGAATCCCCCCCCGGTGACGGCCCGCTCGGCCAGCGCCGGACTGGTGTTAGGGGCCGGAGCGGGCGTGGCTCGCCCGGTGCCCAGGGCTTGAATGCGCTTGATCTCCTCGTCCACGTTGCGAATGCGGTCAAAGAGCGACTTGAGCAAGCTCGATTCATCGGGACCCGGGTTGAGCACCAGCCAGTCGACCCGGTGGGCGTGGGGCATCCGCCGCGAGCAAATGCTCACGAATCCGTCCTTGCGGTACTGGGCCACCACGTCCTTGAGGGGCCACATCTGCCCCAGGCGATCGGTGAACAGAGGCAGGTTGAGCAGTTGTTGAAGCTCGGGAGTCGTGTCCTGCTCGGCCGACAGCAGCACCTCCGGGCTCATCCAATCGCACAGGAGCTGGGAAAGGAAGTTCTGCACCGCCTGGCGCTGATAGCCAGGGATATACTTGCGGCTGAACTCGAGCGCGAACTCAAAGAGAACCTGTTGGACCTCCTGGAGGACCTCGAAGTAGCCGTCGTCCTCGACCACGTCGGTCTGACTCGCATTCTTGCGGATTCGCGGGTCCTCGAGCACCACCGAGACGGCGGGGGTGAGACGGTGCTCGAGCCGTCGGGCAAATTGCACCCCGTAACGCAGGAAGGTGAGCGAGGAACGGGCCATCTCGGCATAGGGTAGACCGATCCATCCGCTCAGCTGGCCCCGGGTAAAGCGATAGTTCGGCCAGGGACAGACTCCGGTCAAGCTCTTCGGGGTGGCGCTGATCTGCTCACCGTTGACCAGGATGGGCACCTGCACGAGCGTGCAGTAAGACCGCAACAACTCGATTTCGCTGCCCTTGCCAGGCCCGCGAATCTCAAGTCGACTGCCCGCCTGCGAGGCTCGCTCGAGCACGCGCTCCTTGAGGTGCTCTTCCGGCTTGTCGGAAGCACAGCGCTGCCACACGGTCCCCTGACTCTCAAGCTTGAGGACGGTGGGCCGCAGGGCCTGGCAACTCATCAAGGCAAGAGCCAGCTCGCGCAACCGATCCCGCTGCCGATCGGCCTGAGAAATGAACAGAAAGTCATAGAGTTGCTCGAGCTCCTCGCGGGTGTAGCCAGGCCCATCGAACTCGATGATCAGGATGTACGAGCTGAACGTCAGATCAACGCTCAGCACGACCTCGTGAGAAATCCGGATGTCGGTCGCTCCGGACGCCAGCAGGGCCTCGATGACCTGCAGGATGTAGTAGCGAGGATCGGTGAGCTGAAAGCGCTTTAGCTTCTCGCGTGCCTTTTCAACCGCCAGGGTAAACGAGCCCTTGTAGCCCTTCTGGGCCCCCGCAAGGATCTCTTGGGGCAGGCTCACGCCAGCTTGAGGGCCTGACCCACCAGGCAGGCTTCCGTTTCGCTGGGCAATCCGTCGTTGAGCAGGGCAGCTTTGGCTAGAACAAAGCTGGCCAGAAGGGGCGTGTGCTCCGAGCGGGCCAGCGCCCGAACGACCAGGGGATGGCTTTCGTTGAGCAGCAACAAGCCTGGCTTGACCCGCAGACTGCGCAAGATGCCGCGGTCGAAGAGCCGAATGGGAACGCCCTCTCCTGGCTGAAGGAGGGCCGGGAGCTTCTGAACCACAGAGCCCGGGTAGTCGAACGAGGCCAGGCGTACTTCCTGAATGCTGACCTTTCCCCGCTTTAAGATGGTCTTGATGGCCGTCCCCAGCCGGCTGAGCTCGCGACGGGCTGTCTGGCGCGTTCGCAGGATGGGCACCGCCACCGAGTGAGAGGCGACCAGCGGGCTCCGCCCGGTCACGGCCTGGGCAGCCAGTGCGATGCCCGAGCCCACCTCGCCCTTCAAGACGGGAATTCCGACCCGGGCCAGCTCGCTGGAGACCCGGTTGGGCTCGAGCTCGAGGTAAACGGCTCCTTCGAAGAAGCTGGCCCAGCGGAGCTGAGAAAGGCTGAGAGGAGCACCATGGAGAGCGGGAAAGATCGGCATCGTGCGAAACTTCTTGGCCATGCCTTCGCGGTAGTTGCTCAGATAGGGGGCCGCCTCCCCGAGCAGCTCGTCCAGCTTGCCAAAGCAGGACGAGTCGAAAAGCCAGCTCTTGATGCGGGCAAACATCTCCTCGGGCAGCTGGTTGCGCACGCACTCGCGCAAGATCTTCAAAGCTTTGTGGTAATTCTCATCGACGATGACGTTGTCACGGGTGAGGGTGTGCTCGAGATAGCGAGATTTGATGCGGAAGCAAACCCCTGGAAAAAACTCCTGGGCAGACTCTTTGAGCGTCAGACCGCGGTTGTACATCCCGAAAGGAGGAGGTTTGACCGAGGTGACCCCGACCACCATCTCGGTTCCGGGTCGGGTGTGACGCACCTGGCACGGAGAATCGACTGCCAGGGGCTCGTTCAGCTTGAGCCCGTTAAAGAGCACCTCGGTGTCGGAGAAACGACACCAGAAGGAGATGGTATCCCGCGACTTGATCAGGAAATGGTCGAATTCGTCGGCCTGGAGCTTCTTGTAGAGGCGCACCCGGGTGCCTTCGACCGGATGATCGAGCTTGAGGCATTCGAAGTTGGTTCCCCCCTGGAAGACCACTCGCCAGTACTCGCCGTCACGGCCAGTGTCCACCGTGACGACCTCGGGATTGAGCGCGAAGACCGAGACGAAGCCGATACCAAACTTTCCGATCTTGGTGAGGTCATTCTCTTTACTGGAAGAGAACAGCCGGGTCAGCTCGGTGTTGATGATTCGCTGGTTCATCCCCTCGCCGAAGTCGATCACATCCACCACTGCGCGCTGCTCAGCCGGACGGTGCTCCACGCGAACCTCGACGCGATTCGAGCCCGCGTCCATGGCGTTCTGAATCAGCTCGCGGTAAAAAGTGAAGGGATCGCTGAACTGATCGACCAGGTTCTCGAAGACTTCCTCGATCATCGGCGCCAGCCGCCGTTCCGAAGGCTAGTACCGGATGCGGTGGAGCCAGATCTGATCAGGACTGGAAACATTCCCCTCGACCTCGATCAGATCCCCCGGTCGAACAGTGAACAGGAAGTCTTCCTCGGTATGATACCATTCATCGTGCTCCTGCTCGTTCTCGAGCGCGTGAGCCTGGATATAATTGGTATGCGGGGCCAATTTGACGGTGACTTTGGGAGCCGACTGGTGGTCGGCCGGATCGCAGCCAACATTTCGGATCGACAACTCGTCGGCCTCGACCACCGTCAGCGTGCCATTGCCCTGGTCCACCGAGAGGACGCAATAATCTTGCTGCTCGGCCTGCGCCACCATCCCCAGGCTGAGCACAATTCCAGCCACCGCCGCGATCAAGTTCCTGGCGTTCAACAAAATTCCAGCCCTCGCTTTGCAAATTCTTAACGTGAATTCGATTCGAAGGCTATCGTGGTTCTCCTGCGGATGCCAGGCTCCGCTGGCATTCACTGAAAAAATCCTGAAAAGACGGGCTCGGCGAGCTGTTAACACGACCGTCACCTCATTGTGGCAGGAAGAGCGTAGACTTGAAGGCGTAATGATCACATCACTCCAGAGCTTGACCCTTCGACCGACGTTCGCAACCTCGCGACCATCCGCCCCGGCCGAGGCCACACCGGCCGACCCGGGCGATCAGGTTCAGCTGCAATCCACTTCCCTGGCCAATCCCTGGCCCGACCTCGCACAGGCGGGCGTACTGGTGGCTGGCTCGACCGTGGGTGGGCCCATTGGCACTGTCATCACTGAGACCGCCCGCCAGGACCTGCTCCAAGCCTTCCGCAGGCTGGAGCAGAGCGGAGTCAAGTTCGAGTATCGTCGCCGCTTCGTGCTCCCCTTCGGGCTCCGCCCAAGATACCTGGAGCTGACTGCCGACAAAGCCTGCGAGCACGTCCTGAGCCAGAAACCCGACAAACTGGATCGCTTGCAAATCACGACTCCTGGCGCCGACCGGAGGCGGGTAACCGCCCTGCGGGATCTCCAGTTTGCCGACGCTGTCCTCGGCCACGACGTCCTCACCGGTGAGGACAAGACCCGGCTCGAGATCCTGCGCAGTCTGGAAGCAAACGATTACAAACCGACTTCTGGCTCCTACTACTATTATGACGAGGACGAGAGACGTCCAAGCGATACCCTGGAGCACCTGCGCGGACTCGCCGCCGGGCAAGATATCTATTTCACCGCGCCCGGCAACGAACGGGTGGCGGCCAAGGCCGAAACCCTGTCCGCACTCGACTACTTTTGCGGCTCAGGGAAGGACCGCGGGCTCAAGGATCCGGCCCTGGCCGAAGATTTGAAGCAAGCACAAGAGAAGGGCTTTGAGTTCTTCAGCGACCGCGACCAGCTCGATGCGCGCTCGGTGTACTTGCAGCAAGCCAAGAACACCTGGGCGCGTGAAGGGAAAGGGGTCCTGCTGAGCGTCAGTCGCGACGAGCTTGCCGACCTGCCCGCGCTCTCTGAGCGCCTGGCCGAGTATGACGCCGTCTATCGCGAGGTGCTCTCGGGAGCGTACGCCGAGGTGGGATGGGGGCGCGACACCGTGTATTTTCCTGAGATCGTGGCCCAGGGGGGCGAAAAGTTCCCGCTGCGTGTGGCCGCAGCCGTTTACGCAGAATTGCTACGGGGTAGCAGGAAGGGGGACGATGATCACTATCGTGTCGACGAGCGTGTTGGCGGGCTGACCAGGAAGCTGTTCGCCGAGTGCGCCACCCCCTTTGAGCTGGCTCGCAAGGCGGCCCTGGTCAGCACGACCTATGCCAGCCAGGGCTACCAGCAGGCCAATCGGGTGCTCAGCCAGACCCAGGAAGTGATCGCTGCCAGGGCGGCCAACAGCCCTCAGCGCCAGGAGCAACTCGAAGACCTGTTCTTCAGCTTGCTATCAGCCAGCGGCTCGATCGCCGCTGCCAGTGAGGGGATGGACCTGGTCCGCATCAGCGTGGGGAGCGAGAGTCAAGAGGACCGCATCCGCCTTTTCACCGACATCGCTCGCCGGCTGCCAGCCGGCAGCACCGACCAGACGAGCTTTTGCTACCGGACCATCCTGGCCGAGCGGGCGGGCTCGGAGAGCCTGGCGGCCACCGGCGAGCGCTTCTGCAAGTTGCTGGAAGGCATGGCCGTGGGCCGCCACCAGGACCAGGCCACCGAGGTCTTCGCCTACTTTCAGCAGGACCTGCGCGAGGGCAAGAGCGACACTCGCCAGACCGATCAGCGGGTCACCCAGTTCCTGCAGAGCCTGGTCCTTCATGACGATGTGGAGAAGGCTCTGAAAGCCTCCTTTGGAGGGGCGACCAGCCAGGGCAGCGTGGCCCAGCAGGAGGACGCGGTGGTCATTGGCGGCGTGCGAGTGCCCCGTCGGGGGTGAATGCGGGCTCGCCGAAGTTGCGGTGCATCGTCCGGTTCGTCCGTCCCTTCCTTGGAGCTGGACCTTAAAGTCGGCGGGTCCTGGCCGCCTCTTCCGCAGACAGGTGCAAGGTCATACCCGGAAACACGACCGTGACCGCACCCGGATCGGCTGTCTTGACCACGCCCTTGCCCCAGCGCGAGTGAAAGACCCGATCGCCGACACCCAGGGGATCTGAGGCCATGGGCGAGAGAAAGCTCTCCTGAACGGTCTTGGCGCCCTTCTCGTCGAAGCTCACCGTGACCAGATCGCGCTCGGTCTTCTCCACCGAGCCCTGCCCGAACACCTTGTGGATCACCCTCTGGCCAGGCCGAAAGCGGGCCGGCAGCTCGGAGCGAACGGGACGAGGTTTCTCGGGCGCGGGGGTGGTCCGCGCCGGGGGACTCGACTTTCCCCAGCCTGAGAACTTGCCCGAGCCCACGCTGGGGCTCTCGCGCTCGCGACGTTGCTCGGGCACGAAGTACTCGCTGCGGGCCTGCAACAAGAGCTCGTGTGGGATCTCGGCCAGGAATCGAGAGGGCATCTTCGGGATGCGCGTGCCATGGACATCCCGAGTTTGAGCCCGGCTCAGCCGCAGCACCTGCCGAGCGCGGGTCATCCCCACGTAGCACAGGCGCCGCTCCTCCTCCAGCTCATCCGGGTTGTCGATGGAGCGCTGGTGGGGAAAGGTGCCCTCCTCCAACCCGGCCAGGAAGACCACCGGGAACTCCAATCCTTTGGCCGCGTGCAACGTCATGAGCGTGACCGCCTGGCTGGAGTCTTGATAGGTATCCTGATCAGAGAGCAAGGAGACCTCGGCCAGAAAAGTCTCCAGCGACGGCTCCTCGGCATTCTGGTCGAACTCGGTGGTGACGTTCTCGAGCTCGTCCAGGTTCTCGAGACGGGCCTGGGCCTCGACCTTCTGATCGGCACCCAGCCAGTCACGGTAGCCACTTTTCTTGAGCACCTCTCTCAGAGTGCCGGTGACGCTGACCGCCTCGAGAGCCACCGGTTCGTCGAAGAGCGACTCGGCCGGGGCGACGGGCTTTCCCTCCGAGCGTAACCTTTCGCGCAGCCTGTCGAGCCAGCCCGCCAGGCCCTCGAGAGCCTCCTTTGCCTTGCCCGTCAGGCCTGCTTCGCCTGAGCGACGCATGGCCTCATAGAGCGAGATCTCCTGGCTCTGGCTGAAGCGCTCGAGCTTCTGCAAGTTGGTATCGCCAATGCCTCGCGGGGGTACGTTGAGAATGCGGCGCAGCGAGATCGAGTCGGCTTCGTTGACCAGCAGGCGCAGGTAGCTGAGCACGTCTTTGATCTCCTTGCGCTCGAAGAAGCGCAGCCCTCCGATGATCTTGTAGGGGACTCCGGCCTGGATGAGGGCTTCTTCCAGGAGGCGAGACATCGAGTTGGTGCGGTAGAGCAGCACGAAGTCTCCATAAGGCCGCCGCGAT
>QWHO01000751.1 GCA_021404945.1 bacterium CPR1 | reverse complement strand
ATCGAGGTGCTGGCAAAGCGCGGAGAGCAGCGTCGCAAGGGCCTCGGCTCTGGTCTGATCCTGAGCGCGGACGGCCAGATCATCACCAACTATCACGTCATCGACCGGGCCGCCCTCATCACCGTGATCCTCGATGACAAAAGCAAGTTCGAGGCCCGGGTGCTGCGCAAGGACCAGCAGACCGACCTGGCCTTGCTGCAAATTCAAGCTGGACGCCAGCTTCCATTCGCCAAACTGGGCGACTCGGACAGGGTGCAGGTGGGCGAGTGGGTGCTGGCCATCGGCAACCCCTATGGCTTCGACCGCACGGTCTCGTTCGGCATCGTCAGCGGCAAGGGGCGCTTCATTCCTGACCTGGACAGCGAGGTGCCGTTGCTCAACGACTTCATCCAGACCGACGCCCTGATCGACCCGGGCAACTCGGGCGGCCCCCTGCTGAACCTGCGCGGCGAGGTGATAGGGATCAACTCGGTGGGAATCGGACGCGGGCAGGGTTTCACCATTCCCGCCAGGATCGTGCGCGAGGTGATTACCCGAAGCGAGGTGGAGGGTCGCATCGAGCGCGGCTGGCTGGGGCTCTTCTTGCAACCTTTCAGCCGCGAGATGGCCGAGTACATGAAGCTCAACGGCACCCGCGGCATTCTGGTGGCCGACGTCATGCCTGATTCGCCCGCCGAGCGGGCCGGCCTCAAGTCGGGCGACGTGTTGCTCCGCTTTGCCGACGAGCCGGTGGAGGCCGAGCAGGACGAGGAGATCAACAGGTTCACGCAGGAGGTCACCAAGCTCAAGCCCGGCACCAGCGTGCCCCTTGAGATCTATCGCGAGGGCAAGCGTCTGTTCGTGTCCGTCAGCATCGGCACCCAGCCGGCCGTGGACTCGGAGGAGACCTACACAGACTTCGGCATCAGCGTCCAGGCAATCACCACCCCGCACGTGCTGGAGTATCGGCTCAGCGATCGCCTGGGGGCGCTGGTCTCCTACGTGACCCGAGGCAGCCCCGGCGATGACGGGGGCATCGAGGTGGGCGACGTAATCGTGGCGGTGGACGAGACTCCTATCCGGTCGGTGGAGGATTTCAAGCGGCTCTTGCCGGAATTGGACAAGCGCTCGCGCTTCATGCTCAAGCTCAAGCGGGGGAAGACATACAGGTATGCCCTGGTTGACCAGGCCCTGGGCCGAAAACCCCTCCCGGAGGCACCCAAAACTCCTTAAAATGACCACCGAACAGTTGCTCAAACCGGAACAAGCCGGGGTTTGTGCCGTCAACGGCGATCCACTGTCTTTGTTGGAAGCCTGTGAAACTGCGGGTTTCAAGGTCTTCGACCTTCGCCTGGACGGAGCTGCGACCCGCAAGGAGCTGCTCAAGACCTGCTACAAGACCTTCAAGTTTCCCGAGCATTTTGGCCGTAACTGGGATGCTCTGCGCGACTGCCTCTTCGACCTCGACGAGGCCGATGGCTACGCCGTCTGGATCAACGAGACCGACGATCTGGAGACGGACGTGCTCGAGCGTTTCCTGGACGTTCTGCGCGACGTCGCCGAGATGTGGAGAGACGAAGGACGGCCTTTCTGGGCCTTCTGCGAGAACCGGGTGGGTCGCCAGTTCGACCTGCCCTGGGTGCTCGGCTGAAGGCAGGTCCGCGCGGTTCAGCCTGCCAGACAATGTGTTGCGCGCAACGTGATGCAAAAGCCCTCTCCGAGGACTTTTGCATCACGTTGCTAAAGTCCCGGCCATGGCCGACAAGAAGAAGCCCGACTCGATCGCGGG
>QWHO01000750.1 GCA_021404945.1 bacterium CPR1 | reverse complement strand
TGGCCCAGGTGGCCCGAGCCCGCTTCGAGAGAGCCCTGGGCCTGTCACCCGGCCTGAGGTAAGAAAAGGGCGCCCTTGCGGGCGCCCACCTCAGGGGGACCAGGGATGGCTCAAGCGTCTTCGCTGATCGGCTGGTCATTCCAGGAGCGGACCTCGAAGTTGCTCTGGGCCGGGAAGTAGGGGGGCTGGACGTTCTGGAAGTTGGGGTCGTAATCGTAGCGATAGCTCAATCCGGAGGTGCCCTGGCCGGTGGAGGAGTTGAAGGTGCCCTTGGCCTGGCGAATGTTCTCGGTCAGGCTTCCGTAGACCCGGAAGGCGCCCGCTCCGATGGAGGAATCGTTGTAGTTGATGGTGCCCACGCCGCCACCAGCGGTATCGCTGTTGGCGTTGGGGTCGCCTGGCTTGCCCGCGAAGAGAGCGGCGTAAACGTACAGCGGGTCGTTCGGGCTCCACTGGCTCCGGTTGATCTGAGCGGTAGTGCCCGTATTCACGTCGGTGCGGTAGCGGGCAAAGCGGATGGCGTAGCCCACCACGCCGAGCTGGTCGCGAGTGGTTCCCATGGTGGGTTTGTTGCCCGGGGTCACGTCAGCGCGCAAAAGCTCGTCGGAGATGTGAATCTCCTTGTTGCCGCTCTGATTGACCGAGATGGTATGGCGACCTTTATTCTTTCCCTCCAGGCTGCGAATGTTCTGGTTTCCATAGAACAGCCCGTTGCCGTAGTCTTTGTAGATCTCGTAGGTCTTGACGCTGGTATCGTTCTGGACCAGCGTGTAGCCGGCAGGAATGGTCATCGAGCCGCTGGTGGAAACCCCATTGATGGTCCAGGTGCCGCCCGGATTGAGAACCGTATCGGAGTAGGTTTGGGTCAATCGGCGAGTGCGGGCCGTTCCGCCGGTCGTCTGGCGCATCAGGAAGGAGGCATTGTCGTTGTTGGCCCCGCGCAGGGCGGCGGTGTTGATGGGGAACTGGGAATCGTTGCCCACTTGCATCTGAAAGGCGTCGATGTCATTTCCGTGGAGGAGCACGCCGTTGACATTCTTGGGGATTGGGACGGAGGTGCCTCCGGCGCTCAAGGTTTCCACCACGTTCCCGGGGTTGACGTTGATGCCGTGGCGAGGGCTGGTGGGCATGGTGGAGTCACCCCAGGCGGCTTCCTGCATCAGGGTGGAAACCGCGGGCATATTGATCGGGTTGTCCGGCTTCAGGCCCGCCTGGCCGAGACGAGCGATCCGGTCATAGCGAGTCTTGCCGGGGATGGTCAGGTTGACGGGCAGCAGCGTGGTCGAGTCATAGGGCCTGGTCGAGGTGTTGTACTCGATGCCATCGGGCGTAGTCGAATCGGTGGAGGCAAAGGTCGACATGGACTGGAAGTTGGCGGTGGAGCCATCATTGCCCGGTCCAAGGTCATTCCAGTCTATCGAGGACGGGATGGACAGGCGCAGCCGACCGTTCGTATGGAACGGCCCCTCCACGCGGAAGGTGTTGAGATTCAGCCACAGATTGCTGCCGGTGGCGAACTGGCCGAAGAAATAGCTGAACTGAGCAAAGCTGCCCTGGTGCAGCCAGGCCACCGCACGCCGCCGGACTCTGCCGGTTCCTTCCGCGTTTCGGTCGATGGCATCGATGACTGCTTTGTAGCAATGAGCCGAGTTGGCACCGACCAGGTTGGCGTTCCCGGCCGTGAACTGGTCGGGGAACAGGCGAACCCGCCAGGTCCAGCCGCTGGGAAGAGGCGTTCCCGAGCTCAGGCCATCGCGTTCGTAGTAGGTTTGC
>QWHO01000249.1 GCA_021404945.1 bacterium CPR1 | reverse complement strand
TGATCGCGTAGACGGCCGTCAGCCCCTGCAGGGCGGACTCATGCGAGAGGGTCTCCCCTGCCCGAAGGGGCGCGTCCGAGGCCCAGTAGCCCACGCCCACCCGCAGATTCTCGCGCAGGTAACCCAGCTTGCGACACTGGTGCATGGCCCGCACGTAAGGAATCCCCTCCATCTCCAGGCCCAGAATCCTCCACTCGTCTCGATAGCGCTTGAGCATCTCGTCATTTTGCAAGATGGTACCCAGCACCGTCAGCATCGGACCATCGGCATAGACCTCGCCCAGCTCGAGATCGTGGAAATCTTCCCGGCCCAGAAAGTTCCCGAAGGGCAGGTCGTAGACGTCTCGGCTGCCCTCGCGCAGCAGGTAGTTGGGTAGCATGACGCCGCCCCGATCCCCCACCACGGTGCCAGCCTTGCCCATGATGGAGAAGCTGGCCACGCGCCCGTTAAAGCGGCGAAAGAGCTGCTCCACCACGATGCCTGCCTGCTCGCCGAAGGCGTAGTCGACGTTGAGGAGCAGCGGGCGCTCGCTGGTGATGCGCTGGCGGTCGAGCTTGAGGCGGGGATCTAGCTGATCGAAATCGATGCGGGCCAGATCGAAGGCCTGGGCCCCCACCCCCACGTGAAAGGTGTCCTCCAGGTTGCGCAGGCCGTGCTGCTCATCCCAGGCCCGGCGCTCAGCCGCTTTGTCAGGATGCGCCGCCAGCCAGTCAGCCAGAGCCAGATAGACCAGATTGCTGGTGGGCTCGCCTCCGTAAAGATCACGATGAACCGATTGCTCGGCCGCCCAGGCCCAGATAGCCGCCTGCTCCTTGCGCGGATAGCTCGAGAGCAGGTTTAGACAGGATTGGAGATTGCTCGACAGGATGTGCACCTCGTGCTCGGCTGACGCGGCCGTTTCCTGGAACAGGTGCTCGGACCACGCCCGGGCCCGCTCGATGGAGGCCTCGATGGAGTAGTCGCGGTGCAGGCGCACAACCAGGCTGGGCGGGTGCTCGGTCAGGTAGAGCACCCGACGCAGCAGCTCTCCCCTCCAGTGCTCGTCCAGGCGAACCATGGCATCATCGGTGCTGCCGAGCTGGAAAGCCAGACGCGCCGTCAGACGGTTCTGCACGGCGATGTCGAAGGGACCGTCCAGGTAGCGCTGGATATCGGCCAGCAAAGGAGTTCCCTTGAGTAACTCGCGAATCTTGTGGGCCTCGATGGCATAGGAGGTCAACAAGGTGACCAGGTCGAGCAGCTCGGTCACGCCCTCGCGAGCCACCACGATCACGATGTCATCCCCGATCAGGAAGGTGGAGCGCCGACGAGCCGGTGTTTTGACCCGCTGCACCCCGGCCATGGTGGGCAGCTTGTCGGGCACGTCGGCCTGCACCAGGAACTCGCGCAGGGCGTGGATTCCTTCGGGGAGTCGAGCGGTACAGTAGATCAGGGCATCTACGTCCACCAGGGCGCTCTCATTGCAGTAGCGGTGGAGGCTCGGCCGCATGGCCCGGAAGGCGTCCAGGAACTCGTCGATCAGATAGACCCCCCGGATGGCACCGTGGCGCACCAGGATCTCGAAATTTTCGATGTGAGAGCTCACAAGCCGGGCAGGTCCGTGCTATCAAGAATGACCTTGACAAACCCGCCCTTGGAGCGATTCGGATCGTCCTGGTTCAGCTCATAGCCGACCAGAAAGCCCGTTCGGGCGTCATAATAACGCTGTCCGGACAGGTCTCCCTCGCGCACCTGCACCTGCCAGACGCTCCAGCGCTCCCAGCGCTTCTCGAACTGGACCAGTCCAGCTCTGGATGGGGTGCTGGCCTTGCGCTGAGCGGGCGACAGGTAGAGCAAGCCCAGGTTGGACTCGGGCAAGGGCTGGCCATCGGTTGGAGCCAGCTGGCTGTCGAGGGCGGCGATGGGCTTCTTCTCCTCCCCCAGCCCCAGCTCGTTACCGGCCAGAAACGTCAGGCGCAACTTCCTGTGCTGGCTCTTTCCGTTCCGATCGGTGTGCACCAGCGAATATTCGAGATAGCTGCCGACTGGCGCCAGGGTGACGGGGGGGGTCGCTCCTCCTCCTCCACCGACTCCCGAGCAACCGGCGGACAGTACGATCAGGGCAAGCAACAAGAGTGTTCTCACAGCCGGGGCACTTTCGCCCAGCGGACGGGTCAATCCTCGGCGATGACGATGACCCGATCGTCGGCGCCCAGAGTGATGCTCCTCGACTTGGGCGGATTGACCACGATTCCGTATGCTTTGGAAGCATTGAACTGATCGCGCACGTTTCGATAGCCGATGGCCACCTGACCGCGCAGGCGGGCAGCCTCCACCAGGGTGGCGAAGGTGACGGTGCTGCCAGCCTTGAGGTAGTCGCTGGCGGGCTTGACGTAGATCTCCGAGCCCTCGGAATTGAAGAGGTCCTCGAAGACTCGCATCAGGTGTTTGTTCTCAGAGACCTGGCTCATCAAAAGGCTGACGATCTTGTCCGAGACGATGAAGTCGTCGGCCTTGGTCACCTCGGCAAGCTCGCGGTTGCGCACGTCGAGCATCTCGCTGACGATGGAGAGGTCGATGTTGGCTTGCTCGGAGATGTTGCGAAGATGCAGCAGGGTCACCAGAGTCTGGGCGTCGGCTTCCTGCAGGTCAAGGTGATCCTTGTAGCAGAGCAACAGGAGGTGGTCATAGCTGGCTACATCCAGCGAATCGAGCACACGCCGGTCAGTTGTGTCCGCGTTCGCATACTCCAGGGTTGTGTTCTTGAGGTCGAGCTCAGCGACTCTCTCGGCTACGTCCTGGGTGGACACGACCTTGAGAAAGGAGCCCGGCGGCACGTACCGATCGAGCTCGCGCGCCAGAATGCGGGCTCGTTCGTTCCAGCCCAGGAGCAACGCGCGCTCGGGCGCTGTTTCAGTCTCTGACTTGCTGACCACCGCGCTCATCTGCAGACTGGGATTACCCGTGCCGACGCGCAGAGTACTGTCATCTTCTGCGATGACGATGAGCTTGTCGCCGGTTGCGATCACGGTATCCATCGGCGGGTTCACCTTGACCCGGCCATCGGCGAACTGCAGACCGAGCACGGTGCACTCGGGATAAGCAAACAGCGCTTCGCCAAACTTCCTGCCCGCCATGCTCGGCTCCTGGCGCATGTAAATCTCAGCCCCCTCGAAGTCCATCAGCTCGGTGTAGACCACGGACAGGCCAGACTGTCGACAGGTCTGCACCATCACCCTGGCGACGAGATCGTCAGCGAGCAAGAGCTCCACCTCGTTCTTGCCGACCATCCGAGCCACCTCGAGGTTGCGCTCGTCCTTGATCTCGGCCACGATGTGATAGGGCTCGGGCCGCCGATCGGGATTGTTGGTCACGGCGAGGATGGTCTTGATCGTCTGCGAGTCGGCGTTGCCCTCCTCGGGCGAGAGCACGATGATGGACCTGGCCTGGTAAGGGTTGACGATGTCCAGATCAACCAGGCTGTTGGGGTTTCCTGAGCGGCAGATGACCCGCGTGCGGCGCAGGTTGCCCACCTCGGAGCGAATCTCGTCCTCCATCTCCACCTTGTCTTTGTCGGCCAGCACCACCACGCAGGGGCTCTTCTCGCTCTCCTGAGCCACGGTCAGCTCGCTGATGATGGTAAAGATCTTGGAGCTCCAACCCAGGATCAGAGTATGGCCCTCTTCGATCACGAACGAGCGTCCTTTGCGCAGCTCATCCAGCTTGCTCTCCAGGCCGCTCGAGAGAATACCGATCAGGGTGCTGACGATGAAAATGCCGCCCACCGTGACGGCGGCCATCACCAGCCGAAGGGACCAACCCTGATCGCCGGCCAGGGTGCCGGCGTCGATGGCGTGCATGGTGCCCTGCCAGAGCTCCTCGATAAAGCCCGTGTCATTGATGCCGAGCACCGTGACCACCGTCGCCGCCACCACCACCATCGATAGCGATACCAGTCCCAGCCAGCCGATCATGGCCGCCGGGCCCCGTGCCATGGTGTTGTCAAAGAAATAGCGGAACCGGTCGATGGAGGTAATCTTACGCATGCCCTGGGCGGTTCGTGGTCTGGGGAAGGTCGCCCCTCCTGGTGAGGGCGAACCCGAGTGCATGCCCTGGGACCCGCACTGCTACGCCCGCTTTCAAGTCGAGCGAGAGGCGCCGTTCTGTGATTTGCTGGGTCTCCTGCGAACCGTCGCAGGCATGCGGGTCATCGATCTGGGCTGCGGGCCCGGGGTCTTGACTGCTCGACTCTTCGAAGCCCTGCCGGAGGCCAGGCTGACGGGGCTGGACTCCTCCCCCGAAATGCTGGAGAAAGCCCGAGCCCTGGAGCGTCCCGGTCTCAACTTCCGATTGGGCCGGGTGGAGGAGCTGGCGGGCTCCTACGACCTGATCTTCTCCCACGCCGCCCTGCAATGGGTGGACGACCACGAGAGACTTTTCCCTCGCCTCTTCCGACATCTCGCGCCTGGCGGGCAGTTGGCCGTGCAGATGCCAAGCAACCACGACCATCCGAGTCACCTGGCCATCCTGGAGACGGCCTCAGAGGAGCCCTTTCTGAGCGCACTGCAGGGCTGGTCGCGCTGCTCACCGGTGTTGCCCCTGCAGCGCTACGCCGAGCTTCTCCACGCCTGCGGGGCGGTCGAGCAAGTGGTGCTGCAGAAGGTTTACCCGCACCTTCTGCCCGACTCGGACGCCATGGTGGAGTGGGTGCGAGGAACCGCCCTGGTGCCCTATCTCGAGCGGCTCGAGCCCGTTTTGCAGGAAGCGTTTCTGGACCGCTGTCGGCTCAAGCTAGGGGTGCTGTTCCAGGAGCGACCGGTGTTCTACGGATTCAGCCGGATTCTGCTCCGGGGCTGCAAGAGGCTCGGTCCGCCATGCGCCTGAGCCCGGGCTCCTGGATGGCTCAGCCCTCCCAGGCAGGAATCCGGGCCCCGATCACTGATCCTCTTGTCATGAGAATCAGCCTGATGGTCCTGATCGTGCTCCTCGCGCTCCCCGTTGCAGCCGAACCCGGGATAGCGGTGCTCCTCGACTCTCGCCACTCCGGCCAGTCCGAGCTGGCAGCCCGCGCCAAACGCTTTCTCTACGTGCTGATTCGCCAGAACAAGCTGGCCGACTACCAGCTCAGCCTCAAGACGATGGATCTGGCCACCGCCGAGGGACGGCGCTTCCAGCGCGATTTCCAGCTCACCGGCCGCGATCTGCCCGCCCTGGGATACTACCGGCGCCAGGGCAACCGCATCGACATGCGCAACCTGCTGCGCGCCTACAAGGATCCCCTGGCCACAGCCGAGATAGCCTTTCGCTGCATTCAGGTGGACGAGCCCAACCTGATCACCTCGACCACCGTCTGGACCGGCGCCAGCCTGGCCACCGACCCTCCCGGAGCCCGGGTTCTGGAGGGAGAGACCGAGCTGGGGGTCACCCCCTGCCAGGTCAGCCTGGCTCCCGGTCGTCGCCAACTCAGCCTGCTCCATCCCGACTGCGCCAGCGAATCGGTGGTGTTGAACTTGAAGGCCGGAGACCACCTGGAGCGCTCGCTGCAGTTGACCCACAGCCCGGCTGAGCTGAGCATCGAGTCGTCCGGTCCTCCGCTCGACCTGGTGCTGAATGGCCAGGAGGTGGGGACGACTCCGCTGACCCTGCCGGTGCAGGCGGGCCAACACCTCCTGGAGGCCTCGGGCCCGGGAGTCTTCCCCCTCGAGCTCGAGTTGCGAGCCGAGCCCCAGACCCGCACCCAGGCCATCTTGCGGCCGACTCCCCGGCAGGTGCGAGTGGGCCTGGCCGAGATCGACGCCGATGGCTACCTGATCGGTCCATCCTACGACCTGCTGCCCATCCCCAGCGGGGATGGAGTCGAGTTCGACGACTCCGAGCTGGCCCAACGCCTGGAGGCCCGCATGGACGAGGCCGACCTGCGGCTGGTCGACTCTCAGGCGCCCTGGGACTGCGCCGTCAAGCTGGACGTGGATGCCTGGGAAACCTCCGTGACCGTCCAGCTAACCATCCTCGACCGGGCCGGCGAGACGATGCAAACTCTGTCCGCCCAGCGTGGCATGCCCTGGCTGACCTTCAACGCCCAGGGCGCTGCCCGCAAACGTGCCCTGCAGATGATCGACGAGCTGACCGACGGAGCCGCCAGCTGGATCGCCTCCAACGTGCAGCCCACCCCTCTCACGGCCGAGGAGCAGGCCGAGAGCCTGGAGCTGCGGGTCCTGGGGCCACTTCCGTAGCTTCCGGCCGCCCGACCTGAACATGACGAAAGTTATTCAAGCCATGTTGGTGCCTTTGCGCCATCCACACAACGAGGTCATCAGGGGACCGAGTCGGCGTCTGGCATTCGATCGCGGCTCAGGGCGGAGAAACCGAATCACCCTAACTGGCCGCGGAGCGCGAGAATTCGCTACTTCCATCGGCCGAGAGCATCATACCAGCACAGAGATGGACAGGTGTACTAACGACACTGCGGGCTTAGTGTGGGTTTTGCTTTGCGAGCCTCCAATTCATGCTTGCGTGTTTACTTAAGCAAGTCGAGAGCGAGACAGACCCAGAAGTCTTTCTCGATATTGCGCTCGCTGGTTCCTAGCCGTCGCGCTGCCTCGGCAAAGAGTCCGCGTTGCTCGTCTGCACTGGCCGAGAGGACCTGCTTGAACCCCGGGTCGATGGCCATCAGGCGAGCAACTCCCTGACGAACGACTGCATCCAGATCGGCATGGCCTGAAGACCGCCCTTCAGGTCTGCGGCCAAGTTTCCGGATTCATCACGCGCAAGCAGGTTGCGGAGAACCTCCATGACCTTGTCGTGATCGGTCTCGAGCGTGTCGTGGACCCATATCAGTGCAGTGCCTGGACAACCCGCATTCCTGGACGACCGGCCCAGTAGAGGCGGCTCGGGGATGCTTGCTTGAAGCGAATTTGCTGGGCGCCGAGCCTGATCGGCTTCAGGCGGGCGTCGGTGAGAACTACGATTTGGGCTGGAACTGCCGTCGTAAGGCCGATGTCATTGGCAGCCGTCATTCCGTCGACAAGAAGTCGCGCCTGGTCACGCCGTGCTACGGCATCGATTACGGCGCTCGTCTGTGGTGGGCCAGGTTTTCCGGTCAGTTGGTTAGGGGCGGGAAGGTCATAGAGGCCTCGTTCGACGCGACGCACGTCACCCTCGGCAACTAGTCGCTGCAAGGCTTTGTCTACTGCGTCACGACTGCCGAAATCAAGAAAGTCGACGGCGGTCCAGACCTTCCGAGGAGACGTTGTATGATGTCGTGCTTCACCACAGTGCTGTCCGAAATATGCGGTATTTTTCGGACAGATTGCCGTTCATCCCCCCGGCTTGGGGTTGAGGCAGCAAATCTGGTAGCGCGGAACCAGGGGGCAAGAGGCCCCGAAGACCACGCCATCAAGCCCTTACCCGGAGCAGGGTAGGCGCCGGATCGTAGCGCCGAAAGGGTCGCCTCATCTCACCCAGAAACACCCCCGGTGACACTCGCCCCCATCCTCGTTCTGTCCAGACCCTACGTCGTGTCCCTCGAGCCTTACCTGGCCGACAGTGAGACTGAGTTCGCTGCGGCGGTGAAATCGCTGGACTCCGTGCGTGCGGCGGGGTTGGCACTGGCCGCCCGTCTGCGGGGGCACGCGTTCCGCCTGACCGCCGAGCAACTCGAGTGGTTGCTCCCGCGCCTGGAGGACCCTGTACTGCTGCCCTGCTTGGTCTCGTGTTGCCTGGAGCCGGAGCCCGTGCTGCTGCGCCTCCTCGAACGGGAGCCGGACCTGGAGGTGCAGGTGGCGGCTCTGTTGAGCGCGGCTATCCTGGCCCGCGGACGGGCGCCTTCGGCTGCGCTGGTCAGCCAGGCCCGACGACTCTCGCGCGTCACCCACCCGACTTTTCAACTGCCGATTGGGGCCGCTTGCGAGTTGCTTGACGACGCCCGACTTAGGGACCAGACCAGCTCGCTGCGCTCGCTGGCGCGGAGCATCGGCTTCAAGCTCATGGTGAGTCGATTCGAGCGCTGCCTGGCCGGTGACTTCCTCGAGGCTCTCCCGGATCTGGGCGCAACCGGCCTGACGGCCCGGCGAACCGCGCCGAAGGTGGGTCGCAACGAGCCTTGCCCCTGCGGAAGTGGCAAGAAGCTCAAAAAATGCTGTGAGAAGCAGGCCGTCCAGCAGGTTGGTCCCGCCCTGCCCGCCCCAACTCGGGTGAACCCGCGCAAGCTCGCTGTCAACCAGTTGATCGCACTTGACCCTCACGAGCTTCCTCTGGTTTCTCTGGAGCTACTGGTGGAGGAGCTTGGCCAACGGGGTCTCCTGGAAGAGGCTGAGCGAGCGCTCGACGTCTTCCTCGCTCACCCCGATCAACGCGACCACCCCGACGACTGTCGGTATGGGCTCATTTTGGACGCGCAGTCCCGCCGCGACCTGGGGGTGTTGACCCGCCAGATCGAGGCCCTCGACCCTGAGGGGGCTTTTCGATTGCTGCGGCGCGGGGCTCTCCTGGTCCTGCGGGATTGCCCTCTGATCGAGCTCGAGGCCTTTGCCCGCGAGTTGTTGCAGAACCGGGATGCCGAGATTGATTTCGCCCATTTCCTGCTCGATCTTCGACCCGGGCTTGGCGTGGTGTTTGCCCGCGCCTCCCTGGGCCTGGATCGAGACCTGGATTCCGTGACACTGCTCCAATCAGTGGAGGAGGCTCTGGCCGACCTGGAGCTGCCTCCAGACGATCGCTTCCAGGAACTCTGGGATGTTCTGTCCGAGAGCGATGGCCGTACCGGGGACGAGTCGGACCTGCGTCAACGTCTTCAGGCCACGAGCGACGAGGTGCAGTTGCTGAAGTCCAAGTTGCAGGAGGCCGAGGAACAGGTGAGCCTGGCTCAGAGTCCGTCCCCCGTCATTGCGCCGGAGGCGGCGAAGGAGCCTTTGCCCGAGCAAGAGGCCGAACTCAAACGCCTCCGTGGGCGCTTGGCTGAAGTCAAGCAGCTTCTCAAAGAGCGTAACCAAGAGAGAACGGAGCTGCGTCAGCAGCTCTTGCGACGGCCGACGGTGGACGAACCCCAGCCGGGGATGCAGGAGGAAGAGGAGGAGCCTGGGGAGCCGACCAGCGAGCGATACCCGGTGCTGGTGCCAGATCTGGGCCGCGAGGCCATCCGAGAGCTCGAGGCGCTCCCCACCGCCCGGGCGGCCCAGAGCATGCGGCTTATCGGCCAGTTGTGCGCGGGCGACGAGGCCGCCTGGGCCGGCGTCAAGTCCCTGAAAATGGGCGACTGCTACTCGGCCCGAATAGGCCTGCACCACCGGCTCCTCTTCCGAGTGAATCGCGAGGGACGCCGCCTCGTGGTTGACCACATGATTCCGCGCTCGAGCCTTGAGAGACACCTGCGGCGAGACTGAATGTGGGGACGAAATTGCCGGCACAAGTCTAGTCCAGACGAGACGCTTTCATGGTGCCTGACATAAAACGCCATTGGTGTACTGAATAAATGAACTTTACGAGTGTTTTTTTCATCATGTTGGGGCATGGTGACCCATGGTGATAAGTTTTATTTCATGCGGGTTTCCGTGTCGTCGACTGGTGACCTGGATCGTGCCGTAGCGGCAATCTCGTCCCCCGCTGGTCCCCAGAGCCGCGGATCTCGTCATAGCAGGCTTCTTGCTTAATCATGGCAGCAATGGGTTCGTTGCGGAGAAGATATTGCGTATTCCCGCTGTGGCTCCGACCACCAGATCAGTCGCATCCGAGGAGAAGACGATCAATCGACCATCCCCGGAGATGTCGGGGTTCTGACTGGCCCCGTTGCCTGTGTTGGTCACGACGATATTGAGACTGACGGCCTGCGTGGTCCCGGTCTGAGTGTCATGAAGGAAGACATCGGCCAATCCGTTTTGGTCACGCGTGTCGAGGTTGGTCGCCAGCGAACCGAACACGACGAACCTCCCGTCGCCCGAGACTTTCGGGTTGATCGAGCGACCATCGGCCTGTCCGTCTCCGGTTGCGACGCTGACGCGTGTTGTCACTCCGGTTTGGTTATCGTGGCGGAAAACGTCGGTAACTCCATTGGTGTCACCTGCTACGAGGTTGCTGGCATCAGACTGGAAAACCACGAAACGACCATCATCGGAAACGTCGAGAACGCGCAGGGCGAGCAAGCCGGTCCCGCCGCTGTCTGCATTCCCTTGAGTTCCGTCACTGGCCACACTCACACGGGTCGTCTGGCCTGTCTGAAGGTCGCGGAGGAAGACGTCGCGCACGCCGTTGGTATCGTTCGATACGAGATTGGTAGCTACCGAGGCGAAGGCGACGAAACGGCCGTCGGAGGAGATGCGAGCTGCACCGCTGTCCCCGTTACCGGGAACGGCCGCTGAGTCGAGACTGACGCGGACCGTTGTCCCGGCCGCGACGTCTCGCAGGA
>QWHO01000749.1 GCA_021404945.1 bacterium CPR1 | reverse complement strand
TGGGGAGCGGGTCGGTCAGCCCCGGTAGCTTGTAGTGCTTGAGCCTCTTCAGGGCACGCGCCGTCTGGGCCTTCTGGAGCAGGCTGCTGGCGATGGCCTCGCTTCCCGCCACGAACCTGGTGTAGAGCTCCTGGGAGGTGCGCTCGAGCAGTCTGTCCATGAGCTTCTCGCGCACGGCGACCCCGTAAACGGTGAGGTTGAGCTTGCAGCCGCAGGCGCCCCCGAAGGGGTGGAACGTGAAGGGCAGCCGCCTGTCGCTGAAGGTGCCCTTGCCGGACGCTTCCAGCACGCCGGCGAATTCACGCCACTGCTCGACGGTGCGCCCTTCGGGTTCAAAGGAGCAGGGGGGAGTGACCTCCTGGCCGTGCATCTTCAGAACGAACCGGCCGCCCTCCTCGGGGCGATACTGGCGCTCGCCGCTCAAGTTGGCGCCGGCCCGATACTCCCCTGTGATCGTGCCGGTGTAGACCTCGACGAGCGGCCTGCCCCGGTCGAGAAACTTCCGCTCGATGCGCCCCTCGCCCCGGATCGGGCCGCCTCGGATCGGAAAGATGAATCGAAGGTTGTATTGATAGGTGTCGGAGCCTTGCTGGTCGGTGATCTCAAAGCGCACTTCGCGCGTCTCGCCGGCCTGGCCCCGGGCGGGAAGCCAGCCGAAGAGGAGGAGCATCAAGACGCAGGCCGCCCCGGTTCGCATGGCTCGACTCTATCGCTCTCCCGGGCCAGGGGCGATGATCTGAGTCATTTCTAGCCTGGGGAGCGTGGGCTATCATCCACTCATGGTGCGAATGGTCCTGGTGCTGCTGGTCCTGGCCGCCCTGAGCGCCGGCGCCGAAGAGATGCTCTGGTCGCTTGATCGTTACCCGCTGGACACCGAGGAGATGGGTCGCGCCTTCCGGCGCAAGAACGACGAGCAGGGCCTGGTGCCGGTGGGGATCGAGTCGGATGGCAAGACCATGACCGTCCTGTCGCTGCACAACTCCCGCCTGGGGGCCAGGTCGTGGAAAATGAGCAGCTACGACGACTTCGAGCTCTTCAAGAAGGCTCTGACCGAGGGCATCAACCAGGGCCTCACGCCGGTGGACCTCTCCTACCAGGGGAATCGGTTGTTCGTGCTCTTTCTTGCGCTGGAGGCCGTTCCCGAGGGCTGGGCCTGGGTGGTGTGCCCTCCCAGCGCCGCCGAGATCAAGAAGGTCACCGACCCCTGGGTCGAGCAGGGCTATCAACCGACGGGGATCACGATGATCGACGGCACGTTCGGGACCTTGCTGGTGCGCTTCAAGAACCGGTCCTTGAGAGGCTGGACCCTGACGGCCGACTCCGACGTCGACAGCCTGACCGGCCAGATGCGCCAGAGGCTGGCCCGGGGCGAGCTTCCCTGCGGCCTGCTGACGGGCACGAAGGCGACCAACATCGTCTTTCTTTCCTGGGCAGACGAAGCTCGCGCAGGTTCAACCTCGATCACGCCCGACCCGGACGAGCAAGAGCCAATGACACTCAAGCAGATTGAGGCAACGATCTTCGAGAGCTACGTGCAGCAGTCTCCCTGAGCACTCAGGCGCTGACAGGCCAGGGCGCTCCCAGCTTGAGCCCTCTCTCCCCGGAAGAACACCGGCCGGCCGCCGAGCTGGGGGAGACCTCCTGCGGTGACGCCGGCCGGGGCCCGGACCACCTCTGCCCGGCTGAGGGCCCCGAGTCGGCGTCATCGGAAGGGGCACAGGCCCATCCAATTCTTGCCGGTATGGCGCAACTCCACGCCGGAGGAAAGGTGAACAGTAC
>QWHO01000248.1 GCA_021404945.1 bacterium CPR1 | reverse complement strand
GTCGTCTCCAGGATGGTCTGCTGATCGAGCAAGACCACGCCGTTTTTGAGGATCTGGGCCGGCTCGGCTTCGCCGGACTTGTGGTCGGTGACGGCTCGATCAAGCGCGCGCTCGATGCTGGGGAAGGTGAGCTCATCGATGATACCCTTACGGGTGAACTTGTAGACTACAGCCAACGTTGTCTGCACCTCGCTCTGGTTCTATTGAAGGATATTCAACCACGCAGGCTCGATTCCTGCGTTTGGAGGGTCGCCTCCCTGAGCTGACGAAAAGGCCCACCGATTCAAGCGATTTGACCAGCGGAAGGCGAGGTAACGGCATGTCACTGGCTTCTCCCCCCACCCATCAGTTCAAGAGCTACATCGGCGGCGAATGGCACGACCCGGGCGAGGGTGGTCGGTCGGTCCCCAACCTCAATCCCGCCACCGGTGAGACGCTGGGCGAGGTGATCCTGGCCAGCCGCGAGGATACCCGGCGGGCCATCGAGCTGGCTCACGAAGCTTTCGAGCAGTGGCGAGCCGTGCCATCACCCAGGCGAGGCGACTATCTCTTCAGGGTTGTGCGCTTGCTGGAGGCCCGGCGCGAGGAACTGGCCCGGGCCCTGACCATGGAGGAAGGCAAGGTCATCACCGAAGCCCGCGGCGAGGTGCAGAAGGCCATCAACGCGGTCGAGTTCGCCGCCGGCGAGGGGCGCCGCCTGGGCGGCCACACGGTCGACTCCGAGCTGCCCAACAATTTCTGCTACACGCTGCGCCAGCCGCTGGGGGTGGTGGGCATCATCACTCCCTGGAACTTTCCGGTGGCCATCCCGCTGTGGAAGATGGCTCCCTGCCTGGTATGCGGCAACACCATCGTGTTCAAGCCGGCCACCAACACTCCCTGGACCGCCTGCCTGATCATGGAGGTGTTGCACGAGGCGGGTTTGCCTCCGGGCGTGGTCAATATGGTGCTCGGCCCGGGTTGCGCCGTGGGTGATGAAATCGTTACCAATCCCAAGATTCGCGCCATCTCCTTTACGGGCAGCACGGGCGTGGGCATGGACATCAACCGCCGGGGAGCCGAGCGGGGCATCAAGATCCAGTGCGAGATGGGCGGCAAGAATCCCATCATCGTGATGGAGGACGCCGACCTGGACCTTGCCGTGGAGGCCACCGTGCAAGGTGCTTTCGGATCGACCGGTCAGCGCTGCACGGCCACCTCGCGGGCCATCGTGGTGGACGAGGTGGCCGATTCTTTCGTGGACAAGCTGGTGGCCCGCACCAGGAAGCTGGTGGTGGGAAACGGCTTGAACGCTCACTCCGACCTGGGGCCCAGCGTGGACCAGTCCCAACTGGAGACGGTGCTGGACTACATCGAGATCGGCAAGAAGGAAGGCTGCAAGCTCCTGCTTGGCGGTCAGCGCTTGCAAGACGCCGAGCACAGCAGCGGATTCTTCGTGGAGCCCACCATCTTCGACCAGGTCAGGCCCACGCACCGACTGGCCCTGGAGGAGATCTTCGGGCCGGTGCTCTCGATCATCCGCGTGAAGGACTTCGACCAGGCCATCGAGGTCGCCAACTGTGTCGAGTTCGGGCTCAGCTCCTCGCTCTACACCCGGGACATCAACCGGGTCTTCCGCTACCTCGACCGCATCGAGACCGGCATTACTCACGTCAATTCGCCCACCATGGGCGGCGAGGCCCACATGCCCTTCGGCGGTCTCAAGAACACCGGGTTGGGTGGGCGCGAGCAGGGGGGCGAGGCGATCGAGTTCTACACCGAGATCAAATCGGTCTACATCGACTACACCGGCGAGAAGCGCACTTCAAAGGTCTATTGAAGTCTCCATGAAGTGGCTGGAATCCCCCCTCGAGCTCAGGGCCACCACCTCCGTGCTGCTCGGCTGTCTGGCCGCCTGGATGCTGGTGACGCTGGGAGTCGACTCGGTGCTTCGGGCCCTGGTGAGCGGGTTGGTGGCCGGGCTTTTCTCGGCCCTGGGGGCCGGCCGGTTGCCGGCCGGTTGGGGTCTCTTCTCGGCCGGCTGCGCCCTGGTGCTTTGCTCTCGTTTACAACCCCTCTGGCTGGGGGACGGCTGGCTGAACGGGGCCACCTGGATGCTGGCCGCCATCGTGGGCTGGCTGATCAGCGGCTGGGCGGTGGACCAGATTTACCTGTGGGCCGATCCCTCCTCGGCCGAGCCCCCCGTGCCTGCTGAGGGCTCTCGCGGCCTGCTGGGCCTGGGCTGGATGGCGGTGGGAACGGCTCTCTGGCTTTTGATCTTGTTCCCTTCCTCGGCGGTACTGGCGGTGCCGCTCAGCTTCCTGCTGGCCATGCGCTCGGTCTCCCGCTTCCGGCTGGCGCACCCTGGCTGGGCCGCCTGCGGCGCCCTGGTCGGTCTACTGCTAGCCTTCCTGGCTCCGACCCGGGTGCTGCTGTCGCGGCCTGAGCTGAGCCTCTACCAGGCCTACCCCAGAGGAATGACCCCTGTCTACCCCTACGACCTGGCTTTCCTGCCCCCACCCGACCCCTGGTTGCTGGGGGGGCTTTTGTTGACCGGCAGCGTGGCCGGGTTCTGGTGCGCTCGCTGGCGCCTGGAGAGCCGTTGAGTCCGGCCCGCAAGCCCTCGCGCTCAGAAAGTATCCGCCCCCTGAGCCCGGCCATGGAAGACTACCTCAAAACCATCTATGCCCTCGAGCAAGAGCACGGCAGCGTCACCACCCAGCTCCTGGCTGACTGGCAGGGCGTCACTCCGGCCTCAGTGACCAACATGCTCAAGCGCCTGGCCGAGCAGCGGCTGGTGCACTACACCCGCTACAGGGGCGTGGAGCTGACTGAGAGCGGCCGCAAGGTGGCAGTCGAGATGGTGCGTCATCACCGCCTGCTCGAGCTCTACCTCAACCAGGCCCTGGGCTTTTCGTGGGACGAGGTGCACGCCGAGGCCGAGCGCCTGGAGCACTTCATCTCCGAGAAGCTGGAAGAGCGCATCGACGCCGCCCTGGGCTATCCCAAGATGGATCCCCACGGCTCGCCCATTCCCGCCCTGGACGGCTCCATCGCCGAGCAGCCCGGCCAGGCTCTCACGCAGCTCGACTCGAGTCAGCGGCAGGTGGTGCTGCGGGTAGCCGACGAGGACGCCGGAGTGCTGCGTCGCTTTGCCGAGGTGGGCCTGTGGCCCGGGGTGACCCTGGAGGTGCTCGGTCGCACTCCCCGCTCTCGCAAGCTGCGCGTGGGTGTGCGCGAGCTGGAGCTGGAGGAGTCTTTGTGCGCCGGGGTCTACGTGCAAGATGCCCTGCGCGACTGTGGGGTGCGCCTGTCGGCCGACCAGTTACCGGCCGGCAAGGCGGGGCAGGTGTTCCGGCTGCGGGCCGGAGGAGAGCGTCTCAAGCGCTTGCGGGGTCTGGGTCTGGAGCACGGGCGCAAGCTGCGCGGCCAGGGCGGCAGCGAGCGACTCAGCTTTACGACGGAGGCGGGGGAGGTAGAGATATCTCGCGACGAGGCTCGCTGCGTTCTGGTGGAGCTGCAGCCCCGGCCGGGTTGAGCCGCTTGGAGGTCTTCCAGGCGTCCACGATGGCAACCAGCCAGATACCCAGACAAAGTCCGATCAGCAAGAGCCCGGGGCCGATGGCGGCGATGGGATCGAGTTGCTCGGCGTAGCCGTCTGGACTGGCCAGGGCAACGATGCCGCTGTAGACGATGAAGAACCCCCGCGCCAGGTAGATCACGCCCGCGATCAACGTGATGAGCGCGCCACCCAGGAACATTCCACCCTTGACGTACTGGCGGTTGTAGAACTGGCCGGCCCCGGGGAAGATCTTGGAGAGCAGCGCCGCCTTGAGCTGTGGCGTGAGCCAGTTCTTGGGCTTGGGGGTCTCATCGGACATCCTGGATTGATTCCGGCCCCAGGGTGGGATGCCCTTTCGGGCGGCCCAGCTCCACCACCACCGGGCTGTGGTCGCTGGTTGAGAACTCGGGCCCGCGGGCCACGCGGGCGCTCAGCAGGCAGTGGGCCAGCGCCTGGTTGAGCAAGATGTGGTCCAACGCCTGGGTGCGTCCCCGATGGTGAAAGGTGGATCGCCCGCTCTGTTGGCCCAGGGGGTCGTGCAGAGACTGAAACAACGGACGCAGGGCCCAGGAGTCTGGCTCGTCGTTCAGGTCGCCCAGCACGGCCACGGGCCCAGATCCCAACTCGCGAACGAGCTCCAGAACGCGCTCGGCCTGAGCTCGCCGCCGCTCATCGAAACGGTGGCCCTGGCGCAGGCGGGAGGTGAAGTGGTTGCACAACAAGGCCAGAGGCAGCGGACTCTCGACCCGGACCTCGAGGCAGGGTCGGGCAAAGAGCGACTCATGGTGGACGCGATAGCCCCGCAGGGGCACTCGGGAGAGGAGCGCCACGTCGATGCCGCGCGGGTCGTGACCCTCCACCAGCAGGGCGGTCTCGTAGCCCGCTTTGAGGGCCACCTGCTCGAGCAGGGCCTGGTCCTCGACCTCTTCCAGGGCCACCAGGTCGGCCTGCAGGGCGGAGATTCCCCGGGCCACCTCCATCACCTTGCGCTCTTCGTGGGGCCCGTGGAGCAGGTTGTGCACGTTCCAGGTGGCCAGACGCAGCAGGGGAGGGCCCTGGGCTTTGCCCGGACGCGGCGCGACCGGCGCCGGGGCGCAGGCCAGCAGGAGCAGCAGGCAGAGAAGCGCTCTCAGGAGGAGGGGAAGATGGGAGGCTCCAGGACTGCCGGGGTCTCTTGACCCCAGCGTCGGCGCTGGGTCAAGAGACCCACCTCGCCGCTCGCATCGCTTGCCCCTCCCAGCGCGGCGCGCTGCTCGATGCGAAGCAGCATGCTGAGGCGCTCGCTGCGCGCCTGCACGAAGAAGACCAGGTCCTGGAGCTCGCCCAGCGAGCCTGGTGGCCACTGGCTCAGGCGATGGTGGATTTCCTCGCCCAGAATGTAGAGCTCATCAGCTGCCTCGCTCAGTAACGAGGCTCGGCCTTCGCCCTGGGCGGCCGGGCCAGGGTTTTGCTCGAGCAACTCGCGCATCTTGGCAGCCCTGTCGCGCAACTGGCCGGCCACCTTCCGCACTCCCAGCGACTCGGCATACTCGGCCAGTCGCCGATACTGCCGCTCGGCCTCCAGGGCGAAGTTGCGCAGACCGTCCACGGCGACCTCAGTTCTCCATCAAGGTGGAGGCCAGCTCGGCCAGAGGTGAGCGCTCGCCCTTGGAGAGGGTAATGTGGGCAGCGATGGACTGCTCTTTGAACTTCTCCACCACGTGGGTCAAACCGTTGGAGGTGGAGTCGAGGTAGGGGTGGTCGATCTGGTAGGGGTCGCCGGTGAAGATCAGCTTGGTGCCCTCGCCCGCCCGGGTGATGATGGTCTTGACCTCGTGGGGAGTCAGGTTCTGAGCTTCATCCACCACGATGAACTGTTGCGGCAGGCTGCGGCCGCGAATGTAGGTAAGGGCGCGGATGTCGAGCACGTTGGAGTCGAGCAGGTAGTCGAGTCGCCCCGCCCCTCCGCCCTTGCGCCCGGTGCCGCCGCCGCTGTGCTCGTTGAGCAAGAACTCGAGGTTGTCCATGATGGGCTGCATCCAGGGAGAGAGCTTCTCCTGCTCGGTGCCGGGCAGAAAGCCGATGTCGCGGCCCATGGGGATGACCGGGCGGTAGATGGACAGCTTGCGGTAGGTCTTCTCGTTGACCACCTTCTGCAGTCCGGCGGCAATGGCCAGGATGGTCTTGCCGGTGCCGGCCTTGCCGCTCAGGGTGATGAGCTGGATCTCGTCGTCGAGCAGAATCTCGAAGGCGTAGCGTTGCTCGCGGTTGAGCGGCCGGATGCCCCACACGTCGTAGCGAAGCTCGCGCAGCAGCACCAGAGCGCGCCGGTCGGAGTCGTAACGCGTCAAAGCGGTGACCGAGGCCGAGCTGGTGGACTTGAGCATGAGGAACTGATTGGGAGCGAGCTGCTGACCGTTCAGCTTCAGTCCGTCCAGGGAGACCTCACGCTCCTCGTAGACCTGGTCGATGATCTCGGGGGCCACCGTCAGCTCGCCCTGGCCGCTGTAAAGCTCGGCGATGTCGATGATCTGGTCGGCGCGATAGTCTTCCGAGGCCAGCCCCAGGGCCTCGGCTTTGACCCGCATGTTGATGTCCTTGCTGACCAGGATGACCTTTTTCTTGGGGTTCTTGTTCTTGATGCCCACGGCCGAGGCCAGGATCAAGTTGTCGTTGGTGGTGGGCAGGCCCAACGCTCCCAACTCACCCACGGTGTGGGTGATGTCGACCGTCAGCGTGCCCCCGTTGTCGAGCTTGACCCCCTTGCTGACCGGGCCCTGGTGGCTGACGTCGTCGAGAAACTTGATCACCACGCGGGCGTTGCGATTGAGCTCCATCGAGCCTTTCTTGAACTGGTCGAGCTCGTCAAGCACCACGATGGGAATGACCACCTGGTTGTCGCCGAAGCTGAACAGGGAGTCGGGCCGGTGCAGCAGCACACTGGTGTCGAGAAGGTAGATCTTACGGGTGGACATGGGGGGAATCCATTCCCTGGCGCGGGCTCATCCCCTGCAGTAAGAAACCGCGCAAATGTTCGTTTTCAGGCCGAGATGGCGCCCTGACGGGGAAGAATTTTTTTCTATTTTGTCAGATACCATGTCTCGAGGATCTGCTCGACCTTGTGGCTGGCCCGGCTGGTCGAGCGGGCCAGCCCCAGAAAGCCCGAGGGCACGTGCACGAAGAGCGCGTTGAGACCAGCCGAGAGGGCCGAGTGGTAAGCGTAGTTGCAGTAGAACTCACCCGCGTCGTGGGAGAGAAAGCACTTCGAGTTTCGAGCCATCTCTTCCACCGGAGCCCTGGTGGCCAGCTCGTCCTCGCGATCGGCCCCGGGCACGATCTCTTTGGGCGCGCTCTGGAGCAGCCCGGAGGGGACGCCCCGATCAAAGGCCCTGGTCTCGCGATACGGGTTCGAAAGCCCGACTCACCCATGACCAGCACCCGGTCCGCCTGAAGTTGCTGGGCCTTCTGAACGAAATCCTGGATCCCCTCCGGGGAGCAGTCCAGGGGTAGGAAATGGACTTCCACCTGGTCGGGGGCCCAAAGGCCCCGATGACCAGTCGCTGGGGCTCCATAGCTCTCTCTTCCCCCGCGCAGGGAGCCCTGTCAAGTGTGGGCCGGGGCGCACAGGTTGGCCTTGTAAAACTCGAGGTATTTCAAAACCTCGAACCGGCTGCCGATGACCAGCGGAACCTTCTGGTGCAGGGCGGTGGGCTGGACGTCCAGGATGCGCTCCGCCCCCGTGGTGGCCAGCCCTCCGGCGTGCTCCACCAGGTAAGCCAGCGGGTTGGCCTCGTAGAGCAGGCGCAGCTTGGGCCTGGGCTTGTCGGGGTTACGCCGGTCCGCCGGGTACAAGAAAATGCCGCCATCGAGCAGGTTGCGGTGGAAGTCGGCTACCAGCGATCCGATGTAGCGCAGCGAGTAGGGGCGTTTGGTGGAGGGGTCGTCCTCCTTGAGCCAGGCAATGAAGCTCCGGGTGCCCTCATCCCAGTGATTGGAGTTGCCCTCGTTGATGCTGTAGACCTTGCCCTTCTCGGGGGTCTGGATGTTTTCGTGGGAGAGCAAAAACTCGCCCACGCTCGGGTCGAGGGTGAAGCCGTGCACACCCTGGCCGGCCGAGTAGACGAAGATGGTGGAGGAGCCGTAGACCACGTAGCCGGCTGCAACCTGCTCGGTGCCCTTCTGGAGCACGTCCTCCAGGGTGCCGTCGCCCCCGCTGGTCTTGCGGCGCAGGATGGAGAAGATGGTGCCGATGGAGACGTTCTTGTCGATGTTGCTGGAGCCGTCGAGGGGGTCGAAGACGAGGATGTACTTGCCTTTCTCGAACTGAGGCGGAATCGGGATGATGTCTTCTGATTCCTCCGAGGCCATGCAACACAGGTGGCCCCCGTGATCCATGGCCTTGAAGATGCGGTCCTGGGCGAATGCGTCCAACTTCTGGACGTGCTCGCCGTGCACGTTCTCGGCCCCCGTGGCGCCCAGAATCTCGACCAGACCGGCCTTGTTCACCTCGCGCGAGATGATCTTGATGGCCAGGATCAGGTCCCAGAGGAGGCGGGTGAAATCGCCGGTGGCGTCAGGGTGGCTTCCCTGCTCTTCCATGATGTGGCGCTGGATGGTGACGAGTTTCGGTATCTGCAGCATTCGCGAACCCCTTCCGTGAAAAAGACCCGCTGGCTTTCGTTTCAGGGCGGGCGGGGCCCTTCAGGCGACGAAGGTCTCCATGGCCGAGAGCTCGCGGAAGCTGGTAGCCAGGTTCTCGCGGTCGCGCTCTAAGGTGGCCAGCGCCACCATCTCCGAGCCAAGGCGAATGTTCTTGGGGTCGGCGTCCGGCTCGGAGCGCCAGGTCTGCAGGCCATCTCCGCTGCCATGTCGCGCTTCGAAGCGGGCCAGCTGCTTTCGCTGGTAGCCTTCCTGTCTGGGCGTGAGGCTCTGGCGCTGCTTGAGGTTGTCGATGGCGTCGCGCATCGAGTTGACCGCTTCGTCCACCAGCGACAGGGCGTCGCGCACGGTGTTGCGGGTCTGGGCCATCTCAAAGCGCCCCTCGTCCACGTCGAAGCGAACCCCGCTGCTGGAGGTATAGGCCGCGCTCTCGACCTCGTCGCGTCGACCCCCGGGTCCGGTGCGGCCCAGGGCCTGGCCCACGAAAGTCTTCTCAGAGCTGTGCGAATCGACGATCTGGAGGTTGGCGGCGTGCACTGAGCGCATCACTTCGAGCTGAGGCCGGATGAGATTGTTGAATCCGGTGGTCATGAGGGCCATCCGGTTCATCGCCTGCTTGGCCGACTCGGGCGAGCTGCGTCCCACCATCGCGGCCACCCGGGTGTCGCGGATGCCCCGGATCATGTCCCGGTGGCTGCGCTGGATGCGGGTGTTGGTGCGCGACAGGGTCCTTCCGTGACCCTGCTTGATACGGCGCTGGTCGGCGCGCAACCCCTGCTCCTTGCGGGTGAAATTGAGCGCCCCCACGGCATCAGCCAGACCGTCGTGGATCCTGTCGGAGGTCTGGCCGCGCTCGCGCAACTCGTCAGGGCTGGGCAGCGTGGCCAGGCGCGTCGGTGGTGGGCCGCCGGCGGTGGCGGCCAGCTCTTCATACAGCCTCTCGGAAGCGACCTTGCGGCCCACCACGCCCAAACCTCCGTTGGCGGGCTGGGGGGCGACGACCCCGTCGGCAACCGACAGCTCAAAGGCCGGGGTGACGGGTCCGGAGGCCAGAGCCAGGTTCGTTGCGCGGGTGCCTACCATACTGGTTTATTCCCTCCTCGAGACTGATCGACAAGAGGAAGTCTGTAAACCAAGTGTTACCGATGTTGCCTTTTTGTGTCGGCAGGTTACAATTTTCCGGGTGGCCTGCCGCGTTCGATTCTCAGAGTTCGTTGGAACTTTGTTGACAGGCTTCGGTTACAATGAGCACCATGAGTCAAGCAATTGCGAGTCCTCCCGGCCCCCGACCCCTGGTCAGCTGGTCCTTGCTCTTCTCCCTGCGCAAGAACCCCCTCCGCTTCATCGAGCGCCTGGCCCACCGCTACGGGGACGTGGCCTACTTTCGCATTGGCCCCCAGCGGGTCTACCTGCTCAACCACCCTGACCTGGTGCGCGAGCTGCTGGTCGTGCAAGACGAGCATTGCATCAAGGGTTGGGGCCTTCAGATCGCCAAGCGCCTCCTGGGCGAGGGCCTGTTGACCAGCGAGGGCGAGCTGCACAAGCGCCAGCGCGCTCTGATGCAGCCCGTCTTCCACAAGCAGAAGGTGACCGCCTTTGCCGAGCTGATGGCCGAGTTCGCCCGGCGCACCAGTCAGGGCTGGGAAAGTGGCGCCAGGCTCGAGATGGGGGAGGAGATGTCCCGCCTGACCCTGGCCATCGTGGCTCGGGCTCTCTTTGAGACCTCGGTCGATCAACAGCGCGAGGCCGAGGAGATCGGACGGGCTCTGACCGACGCCCGCTATCTCTTCATGCAGGCCTCCATCCCGGGCTTTCTCTTGCTCGAGAAGGTGATTCCCCCGCTGCGGCGTCGCTTCGAGCGCATCAAGTCGCGTCTGGATACCACTGTGCAGGCCATCATCGCCGAGCACCGGGCCAACCCCGAGCTTCACCAGGACCTGCTCTCGCGACTGCTGGAGACTCCCATGAGCGATCAGCAGGTGCGAGACGAGGTGATGACGCTCTTTCTGGCCGGCCACGAGACCACCGCCGCCGCCATGAGCTGGACGCTGCACCTTCTCTCCCACAACCCGGAATGGGCCGACCGCCTGGCCGCGGAGCTTCGCAACGAGCTCGGCTCGGAGCTGCCCCGAGCCGAGCAGGTGCTGCGCCTGCCCCTGCTGAGCGCGGTGCTGGCCGAGTCGCTGCGCCTCTTTCCGCCCGCCTGGGTCATGGGCCGACGCATCACCCGAGAGCTCGAGTTCGGGGGCTATCGCTTCCCAAAAAACAGCTTGCTGCTGGCTTCCCAGTGGACGGTGCAGCGCGACGAGCGCTGGTATCCCGACCCCCTGCGCTTCGACCCGGATCGCTGGAAGAGCGAGCTCCGCGCCCAGCGCCCTCGCTACGCCTACTTCCCCTTCGGCGGTGGCAGCCGGGTCTGCGTGGGCGAGCACTTCGCCTGGCTCGAGGCTGCCCTCCTCCTGGCCGTGCTGGCCCGCGACTGGCGCTTCTACCCGGCTGGCAAGGTGCGCCCCGATCCCAGCATCACCCTGCGCCCGGTCCGCCTTGACCTGGTGCTCGAGCGCCGGTAGACGACCGGGGAATTGCCACGGGCCTTTCCAGGAGCCCGGGCCTACAGGCTTGCGTTCGGCAGGTGTTCGCGCGGCGACCCACCTGGTGCTCGGTGGTAACAGCGGCGGGCGCTTCTGGTCAACCTCAACTGCACGGTCAAGGACGACCCCAAATACAAGTCTGCCCTGGCCCGGCTGCGAGACTCGCTCGAGCTCTGGCCCATCAGGGCGCCAGGAGCTTGATAGCCTCCTGGTGGTTCTCCTTCAAAGCCGCCTCGTAGGGGGGTTGCCCAGCCTGATTGCGAGTTTTCGGGTCGGCTCCGGCCTTGAGCAAGAGCTTGATGATGGGCTCGTGCTTGGTGCAAGTTTCCTGGCTGTGATGGTAGGAGTTGGGCCTGGCCACATGGTGCAGAGCTGTGTTGCCGTTCTTATCGCGCGCCGTAACGCTGGCGTGATGTTTCAGCAGCGCTTGGACCATCTCCAGTCGCATGTGCTCTCCAGCCCTCATCAGGGGCGTGGCCCCCTGGCTGTCCGGATGGTCCACGTCGAGCCCGCGGCTGATCAGGATGTCCACAGTTTCCCCCGGACCGATCGCGCCGGCTGCGATATTCAGGTAACTTTCGCCAGACTTACTCAGGCGTCGAACGGTGGCGCCTTTGGCGATCAAGTGCTTGAGGATGTCCGGATGGGGCAAAGCCGAGTAGAGAGGCGGAAGCCCGTTTTCGTCTGGAGCTTCCACGTCGGCTCCGGCCCTGGTGAGCAGCTTGACGACCTCGAGGTTACCCCCTCTGCAGGCAAAGGCCAGGATGGTCTGGTTGCGAAAATCGGTGCGCGTGTTGGCCAGGCTCTGGTCCTTGGCCCGCATGGCCTTGGCCAGGGCGACGTTCTTGGTGTGCACGGCTTCGACGAACTGGGCCGCGGTGGGCTTGGAACCATCGGCCAACCCGATCGGCCGCGAGCTGGAGCTGCCGTGTTGGATGTGGATCGCCAGCACGGAGAGGTGCCCCTGGTCGTCGTAGTCAACGTCAACGTGGACAACCTCCCCGAGGGCGTGTGGCACGATTTCTCGCTGCAGGTGCTGACCCGGCTGTTCGCCCACCTGACCTCCCTGGCGTCGGGCGAGCCGATGGACCGCATGCTCACCACCCTGGGCGATCAGGCGGCCATCCAACCTGCAGACGGACCTCAAGAAGGCCGTCGCCCGGGCCATCGGCGAGATTCTCGAGGCCGGACCCAGGGCCAAAGGAAAGTAACCACAGCCACCCGGCTTTAGAGCTGCAGGGTGACCGCCTTGGTCTCGAGATAGAGCTCCAGGGCGTTGTGGCCCATTTCGCGCCCCCAACCCGACTGCTTGTAGCCCCCGAAGGGCAGAGCGGCATCGAAGATATTGTAGCAGTTGACCCAGACGTTGCCGGCGCGCAGCTGGCGAGCCAGCTTGTGGGCGCGCGAGACGTCGCGGGTCCAGACCGCGGCAGCCAACCCGTAGATGCTGTTGTTGGCCTCGGCCGAGATCTCGGCCGGGTCCTCGAAAGGGATAGCGGCCACGACCGGGCCGAAGATCTCCTCCTGGATGACCTTCATGTGCGGCTTGGTGTCCACCAGCACCGTGGGCTGGACGAAGTAGCCGCGGTCCCCGTGACGCGCCCCTCCGGCCGTGGCACGGGCTCCCTCGGTGACGCCCGAGTCCAGGTAGCCGCACACGCGCGCGAGTTGCTCCTGCGATACGAGCGGGCCCATCTGGGTGGATGGATCTCGGCCCGGTCCCAGACGGATCTTGCCGGCGCGGGCGGAGACGCCTTCCGCGACCTCGTCGAACTTGCTCCTCTCGATGTAGAGTCGCGACCCGGCGCAGCAGCACTGACCGTGATTGAAGAAGATGGCATTGGCGGCCCCCGCGATGGCGGCTTTCATGTCGGCGTCCGCGAACACGATGTTGGGTGATTTGCCGCCCAGCTCCAGCGTGACCTTCTTGAGGTTGCTGGTCCCCGCGGCCTGGACGATCAGGCGGCCCACCTCCGTGGAGCCGGTGAAGGCGACCTTGTCGACGTCCGGGTGGGAGGCGAGCGCGGCGCCGGCCTCGCCGAAACCGGTCACGATGTTCACCACGCCGGGCGGGAAGCCAACCTCGTTGATCAGCTCGCCCAGGCGCAGGGCCGACAGCGGCGTCTGCTCCGCGGGCTTGAGCACCACGGTGCAACCCGTGGCCAGGGCCGGGCCCAGCTTCCAGGCGGCCATCAAGAGCGGGAAGTTCCACGGGATGATCTGGGCGGCCACGCCAACCGGCTCTTTGAGCGTATAGGAGAAGAACTCGGCCCCGGGCGCGAACGGAACCGAGATCGGGATGGTATTGCCTTCGATCTTGGTGGCCCACCCGGCCATGTAACGCAGGAGGTCGATCGCCAGCGGCACGTCCGCGCCTTTGGCAACCGCCAGCGGCTTGCCGTTGTCCAGCGACTCGAGCTCGGCGAACTCTGCCAGGTTCTGCTCGATCGCGTCGGCCAGCCTCCAGATCAGCCGGCCGCGCTCGGAGGCCGACATCTTGCGCCAGGGGCTGCCCTCGGCAAAGGCCCTGCGGGCTGCCTGCACGGCGCGATCGCAATCGGCGGCCTCCCCATGGGCGACCTTCCCCACCACCTCCTCAGTGGCCGGGTCGAGCACGTCGAAGGTCTTGCCGGATTGGGCTTCGACCCACTGGCCGTCGATGAGTAGCTTCTTCTGGTCGGTAAGAAACTTGTCCACGGCGGGACTGTGAGCGATGGTGCTGGTGGACATGGGACACCTCCTGGGAGCTCTATGAGCGCTGGTTCCCGCCCCGACCCCCAACCCCTTCAGGGTAGCCCACCTGTTCCTTTGTGCTCACCGGAGATTCAGCCGACGGCTTGCGGTCAGCGTCAAACGCCTCAGCCGCCGGAGCCCGAGAAGCTGGCCTTGGACTCCTTGGGCGAGAACTCGACGGGGCCTCATTCGTTAGCCCCATGTAGGTTCCCCGGGTAGATAAGCAGGGGCGTGATCTGGGGTGATCCGGCATGTGGTTGGGTGTGCTGGAGAATAGAGCTGGTGCGGGCTTGAGTGGGGTGGGGTGTTTCTAGATACAATGGGTGGACCAAGCACCTCTTATGTATCATGCTTGGGGTTGTGAAAAATTCAACGAGCGGGACTGTACTGGCTCAACGAATCCGAGCCCGGGACATCAGCTTGGCACCATTGACGGAGGCGGCCGAGAAGCTTCGAGCCGAGCTGTCCCCCGAGGCGCTTCCACAGGCATTCGCCGATCGGGCGCTCGACGCAACCTTCACGATCGACTTCCAGTTTTGGGGTAGAGCCGCCGCCGAGGCTTTCTATGCCCTGTCGCAGCCTACCAGGATTGCTACCTATCGCTCGCTCAGCCGGCGCATCGCCTCCGCGTTCAAGACCGACCGGCGCCGACGCGAGGACCTGATTGACCTGATTTCACAGTCCACTGCCCTCGCGGCCGCCTGAACAACCTTCCCGGCTACGTGACAGAGCCGATGCATCGGGCGAATGTTGCGGTCTGGCAGCAAAAAGAGCCCTCGACCGCAACTGAAACGATAGGTGTCTGATCGACGACGCTGATCAAACACCGGCTACCAGGTGGGGAGGGCGCCTCAAGCAATCGCACCCTCGCCAAACTCGCCCTCCGGAGATTTTGGGTTGGAAGTACTTGACAACCGCACCCCCGAGCGCGTAGCTCCTCCGACACCCCATGGGGGGGTTGCGGCCGGACTTCTAGCCGGTCACGCCGGCAGGTGGCTGTGGGGATAACGGCGCCGCAGCACCTGACGGAATGCGTCCACGAGCAAAGGGTCAAAGTGGTTGCCCCGTCCATCGCGCAGGATCTGCCAGACCTGCTCGACTTGCATCCCGGGTTTGTAGGGACGAGGCGCGGACAGGGCGTCGAAGACGTCGGCTACTGCGATGATGCGGGCAGCCAGGGGGATCTGCTCGGCCTGGAGCCCGTCCGGGTAGCCCCTGCCGTCCCAGCGCTCGTGGTGGCCGCGGATGGCCGGGCAGAGGTGACGCAGGGAGGGGATGGGGTGCACCATCTCCTCGCCGTAAATGGGGTGCATTTTCATGATCTGAAACTCGTGCTCGCTCAGTTTGTCTGGCTTGTGCAGGATGCTGGCGGGAATGCGAGTCTTGCCGATGTCGTGGAGCAGGCCGGCCCGGCGCACGTCCTGACCGGCCAGGAAGCCGCCCACCTGATCGAGCGTCTCCTCGCTCTGGTAAGAAAAACGCAGCCCTACGTCGCCGATGTCCTTGAGCAGAGCGCCATAGCGCACCTGGCTCAGAGTGCGGCGGTCGGTGACCCCGACCTGGTCGGCGAGGTCGACGGCAAACTCAAGCACGCGCGAGGAATGATCGAACGTGAACTCTCCTCCCAGGCGCAACAGCACGCCCAGGCTGTTGACGGCGGTCTCAACGTCCATGCTCTCGATTTCCTGCTGGCGATAGACGCGTCGCAACACCGAGGTCATGGAATGGCTTACATGCCGGCTGACGATAGCATCAGTCGTGCGTGTGGCAGCCATCAGATCAAGCTTTCGCAGGGAGAGCTGGAAGGACTCGCGGCTCACGGCGATACGCCGGGCAGGGGAGGAGGGAGCCTGGGACTCGTTCTCCTTCCCCGCTGCCGAGACCTGAGCTTCGGCCTTCTGATGCTTCTCGCTGGCCGTGCGGGCTTGCTCGCGCCGATCCGAGCCGTCTGAATCGCCCCCCCCACCCGAGCCACCCGTGTCGTCACCCCCCTGGCCGGGAGCCGATTGGTTGACCCGGTCCGGTCGCTGGGGGTCGTCGCTCTTGGGAACTGGCAGCGACTTGTCTCGCGCGGCCGCCACCGGACGCTCGCGTTCCGGAAGGAAGCGCTCGGCCCTCTCCTCGAGATCGTCTCGACGCGATGAGCGGTTGGGATCGATGGCAGTCACGATGCTTTCAACCGGCGGAGTCGTCGTCCGGCGCTGGCGATGAAGGTTTTGAAGCTCGCCCACCTCGCGTTCGCCGGTGCTGGTCGAGCGATCAGGACCTCTGGGCTCGATTCGCTGCTTGTCCGGCGTGTGCAGGCGGAAATCACCTGGTGGCGGTGGTTGCACCCCGCGCGTTGTCGCTGGACGCTGGGCATCCTCGCGCGGGCCCGGGGCAGGCTCGGCCGGACGGATCAGCTCGCGTCGGCTCGCCTGCAGGGGGAAATCGGTGCGCACCGGCCCCTGCAAGCGGGGCCGCGGAGGGACTTCCCCGCGAAGCCTGGACTCCAGGTCCTGGAGCCTGGTCAACTCCTCGTGTCTGGTCTTGTTGCCCGGTGTATAGCCGTGCGGGCGAGCTGAGAACGGCTCGCCTGGTCCGGGGACCTCGACAGGGCGAACCCCTGCCCGGGGGCCCCCGGGCTGCCTTAAAGCTTGATCGGCCGGTCCCTGCCGTTCGGTCGTCCCTCCTTCGATCTGCCTTCGGACAGCTGCCTCCCAGCCGCGGACCCCGGGTGCCTGGAGTGCGCCAGGCTCTCGGCTGCCGACGGCGGATCCCGTGCGACTCAGGACCTGCTCTGCGCGGGCTGCCTCACGGGTGCCGGAAGCTGATTCGGCGCGGCCCGGCTCGCGGGTCTTTTCAAGGCGGGCTGCCTCGCGGCTGCCTGGAGCCGATTCAGTGCGTGCGGGCTCGCGGACCTGCTCGTGGCGAGCTGCCTCGCGGCTGCCTGGAGCCGATTCGGTGCGTGCGGGCTCGTGGACCTGCTCGTGGCGAGGTGCCTCGCGACCGACTGGTTCGCGCCCAGGCTCGCCAGGACGGCCCTGGCGCTGACTCATCTCCGGAGTGCTTCGGGCTGCAATGCCTGCGTGGTC
>QWHO01000247.1 GCA_021404945.1 bacterium CPR1 | reverse complement strand
CTTGCTCATCTCGCGCACGAACCCGTCGTTGGCCCGCATCTGCTGGGCGTAGTAATCGTAGAGGTCAGCCGTCTCCTCGATCTCGCCCAGAGCCTCGACCCGGTTCTTGCCGTTCTCGAAAACCAGCCACGCGGTCAGCTCGTAGGAGCGCTCGCGGATGATCTCGGCGGCTCGCTCGAGCAATCGGCAGCGCTCCTGCCAGGGGGTCCGGCGCCAGGCGGGGTAGGCCGCTCTGGCGGCAGCCACGGCCTCTTTCACGTCAGCCTCGGTGGCGGCGTGCACTTTGCCGAGAAGCACGCCGGAATCTGCCGGACTGAAGCTGGAGATGGTCTCCTGGCCGGTCTTCTGCTGGCCGTTGATGAGCAGGGGAAACTCCTTGCCGAACTGGCCCTTGACGCGGGCAAAGGCTTCGTCGAGCTGGGCGTGCAACTCGGTATTATCAGCCGTCAAGGTGGCGTAAGTGACTTTGAATTTCAGCATGGCACAAAGCTCCGATCGGGGAATGGGACGCGCGGGCGTGCATTCTCTTACGGGCCGAGAGGGTCCTCCAACAGGGTCCAGTCCAGTCCCGTCTCAGTGAGACTTGAAGAATTCCCAGATGACCCTGGTGGCCTCGAAGTCCCGGCAGACTGTGCCGATGGTGCGCCGGGGCAGGTACTGCGAGGCGCCCGGCCAGCCGTGACCGCCCCCCTGGACGGTGTAGAGGACCACCTCCGTACCGTCGATTCCGCTCCATGATGAGCAGGTCACCCGGCAACCATCCCCGGGGTCGAGGTCCGGCAACTCATGGCTGCTGGCCTGGTCCTGGCATCCATCGACCGCGCGCCAGAGCTCGAGCGCTTTCTGGGTGGAGACGATCCGACCCCGCTCGCCCCGAAATCCGATCCCACCTCCGGCGTAGGGCACCAGCGGATCGTCCGTCCCTTGAATGATGAGCAGCGACACCGGGCGAGAAGGTGCAAAGGAGGCCGCCACCGGCTCGGCCATGCCTCCCACCACGGGAGCGGCGGCTCGGATGCGGTCGGCCATCCGCGCGGCCAGAAAGTGGGAGAAGATACCCCCGTTGGAGATGCCGGTGGCGTAGATGCGTTGAGCGTCTACGGGATATTTGGCGGTAAGCTCGTCGAGCAGGGCCCGGATGAAGGCCAGATCGTCCACGTTCTCGGTGAAGGTGGGTACTTTGAAGTCCTCACGGCCATCGTTCCAGTTCTTCTTCCAGCCATCCGGAAAGACGGCGATGAAGCCCTCCTGCCGGGCCAGTTTGGGGAAACCTGTGTGGCGGGCCATCTGGCGCGCGTTGCCGCCTCCACCGTGGAAGACCAGCACCAGCGGAACCGGTCGGCCGGGCTCCAGGTTCGCCGGAAGGGTCAGGCGATAGGTGCGCTCGCGCCCATCCACCGTCAGTTTGCCCTCCAGGAGACCGTCGTCTCGTTTGGCCCAGACCGCTGCTGTTGCGACCAGGCAGACAAGGAGAAGCAGGAGGCGGGCTTTCTTCCTCATGCCAGGTGGAACCGGCCAGCCGGAGGAAAGTTTTCCTCGAGCTCTCGCATCATTGAATGTGTCAATTTCTCTTCGCCTGTCTCAAAGCAGGCAAGACCGAGCCTGTGCCGAGCAGGTAGATGTCCAGTCGTCCAGTCGGCCCACCGGCGGACCCTTGCGCTGGTCGATGCGCGAGAGGCCGTAGCTCTGGCGCATTCGTCTGATTGTGCTGATTTGCAAGACCAAATTGCGAGCACATGAGTGATACCACCGCCAGTAGAGGTAGGTCGAGGTGACCATCATCCGGCCGTTGCTGAACAGATCACCGCAGCCACCCCAGCATCACCAGCCAGGGCAGCACGAAGACGAAGAATCTGTTCTGCTTGAGACCTTGCCTTGCCTGCCCCCCGAACCGATCAGGGTGCCTTGCTCGAGCCTCTCTTGCTCTTGATGTAGCCGTCCAGGCGCGGGTCCGGGCTGGAGGCGGCCTGGTAGAGGGCCGCCGCCTCCTCCAGCCGGCCAGCCTCGGTCAGTACCAGGGCTCGAAACAGCTGCAAGAAGAGAGCCAGCTCGGGGTTGTCGGGCACCTTCAGACTGTCGATCTCGCGCAGCGCGGTGGGGAAGTCGCCCGTACTGAAGGCTACGCGGGCGCGGTTGTAGGCCCCGTCCGCTCCAGGCAGGCCCTGGTAGTGAGCCTGGTGCTGCTCACTGGTGCGCGTGGTCATCCGAAAATAAGCGTTGTCGGGAAACCCCTTCAGCACGGCCCGGGCGGCCTCGAGCTGCACCAGGCGATCGAGCAGCGGGTTGCCGCTACGGGTCCACACCACCAGGGGCAGCGTGCGCAGGGCCACCTGGGCCTTCCTGGTCTCGGGAGTCCAGAGCTCAGACGGCAGTGAGCCGGAGAAGAAGAATTCCCAGTCGGGCTCCTCCAGGCCCAGGTCATACTGGAGGTAGGGGTGATCGTCGGTCAGGGGTGGGGTGTTGGCCACATACCTGCGCACCTCCTCGGGCCCGCGCAGGTAGGCGGCCGCGAAGAGCGCTCCTGGCGCCAGGCCCAACTCCTCCAGCCAGGCCTCCCCAGGCAGGTCCACCGAGAGCAGGTCCAGAGCGCGATCCGAGCCCAGCATGACGATGTGCAGATCCTCGCCTTGAAACAGGTAGGTGTAAGGAAAGACGTCCTGAAAGGCGCGCAGGGTTGCCCGGGCCTGGAACCGGGTCATCAGGCCGATGGGCAGCCAGTGAGCCACCAGCCCGCCCGGCTTGAGACGGCTGCGACACAACTGGTAGTATTCCCGCGAATAGAGGCTCACGATGCCGGCGTTGCGAGGTGGCGGCGGCTCGGCAGTGATCACGTCATAGAGCCGGTCGGTGGTCAGAAGGTAGTTGCGGCCGTCCCCCAGGTGGACCTTGACCTTGTCGCTTTCCAGCGTTTCCCGGGCGTAGGGCAAAAGCCGGATGGCCTCATTGACCTTGGGCGAGAGCTCCACGCAATCCACTCGCTCGGTCCGCGGGTTGCGGGTGACGGCCGACAGGGTGTTGGCCAGCCCCAGACAGATCACCAGAACCTCTCTGGGCTCCGGATGCAGCGTGCACGGCACCAGCCCCAGCATGGTGGCGTAGCGTTTGCTGCGCAGGTCGTTGTGCATCATCGTGAAGCCGTCCACGATGAGGTTGGGATTGGAGTCGAGCTCGAGCTCGCTCCACTGCTTGACCAGGGCCACCGAGCTGAGATGATCCTCGGCGTGGTAGAGGATGTTGGGATAATCCCTGGCATAAAGCTGGCGCAGCAGGTAATCCCCGGGCAGCAACAGGCTGGTGAAGGCCAGGGCGATCACCGCCGCCCAGAGGGCCGGACGGCGCTGCCAGCAAAGGCCCGCGATGCCTGCCAGCAGGGCCACCAGCAACAGGCTCCGCTGCAGCCCCAGCAGAGGGATGAGCACGAATCCCGCCATCAATGAGCCCAGCATGTTGCCGGCCGTGTTCCAGACGTAGGCCTGTCCCACCGCCGGGCCGGCCGATTGAAGCTGGCGGTAGAGGGCCGAGTTGATCAGCGGAAACAGGGCCCCGAGCACCAGCGCGCAGGGCAGCACCAGCAGGGCGTTGACCACCACCCGCGAGCCATCGATGCCAAGCATTCCGATCAGAGCCAGGCTGAGATTTCTCATGAAAGCGACCGTCAGCAGGCTCGCCAGGCTGAGCCAGCCCAGAGCCACCAGCAGGGCGGCCAGAACCCTCTCCTCGGATCGAGCGCGCAGGTAGCGCCCGGCCAGGAATCCACCCCCGACCAGGCCCACCAGAAAGACCGCCAGCACCAGCGAGAAGGCGTGAATGTCGGTGCCGTTCACGAACACCAGCAGCCGCGTCCAGAGAATCTCCAGCGCCAGCCCGCAGAAGCCGATGACGAACAGCAGCAAGGAGAGCGAGAGCGGCACTCGGCCGGAGGGCGACTCGTCGGGTTGCTCAGCGGGGCCAGGGAACCGGCTGGAGGCCAGCAGGGCCAGAAGACCAACAGCCATGTCGAACAGAGCGGCCACCACCGCCGTCTGGAAGACCCCCAGCCGGCCCACCAGGGCAAAGTCGGCCAGCATGACTCCGATGGCCCCGCCCAGCGTGTTCACCGTGTACAGCCTGGCCAGGATGGGCCCGAAGAGACCCTCCTGAGAGACCAGGAAGTGGGTCAGCACGGGCAGGGTGGCCCCCATGAGGGTGCAGGGCACGATCAGCATGACGAAGACGATGGCGAAGCGAAGTCCTCCGAAAACCGCCTCGTCGGGGTGGGTACGGGTCAGCTGAACGGCCAGGGGCACGATCTGGGGGATGAGCCAGGTCACCGCCAGGCCCGAGGCGCCCACCCCCAGCTCCAACAGACCGAAGATGCCCAGCAGGTTGGGGCGCCGGGTGAGGTAGCGCCCGGCGAGGTAGGCACCTACACCCAGACCCAGCAGAAAGGCGGAGGCGGTGGTGGACGTTGAGTGGACCGTGCTGCCGAAGACAAGGGCCAGGCGCCGGGCCCAGATGAGCTGCAAGATCAGGCCGGCTGCTCCGGAAAACAGAAACAGCGCGCTGATGGCCAGATAACGCCCTCGCCCCACGCTATCCCTCGGGTCGCAAAGTCATCTCCAACTTTGTTGCACCCTCCCCGGCGCATTCCTGCGCTGAGCGAGGAGCATAGCCGGCCCCCCCTGGACACGGCTTGTGGTGGCGGAGGCGGGGGTAGGGGCCCCCGAGGGCGTAGCCCCTCCGATACCACAAGGGGGTTTGCGGCCAGACTTCCTGGACGGCATCGACGATCAGGAATCCTTCGAGGTGAGCGTAAGTCGCACGGCCTCCTGGATCAGCGAGTAGAGCCCCGGATCGCGCTCCTGCAGCACGCTGCGGTCGACCTCGTAGCGCTGTCGGGCCAGCGGCTCGGGCTCGACTCCCGGCCGGGGAGCGCGGCGATGGCCGGCCGGGGTGGCCCAGGCGGCAAATCCCTCGGCGAAGTATTCCACAGGGCTCTCGCCCGCGTAGCGCGTGAGGAAGTTGGCCTGAGCGAAGGCAGCCTCCAGGCGCCCCCGCCAGGCGCGCCAGGGCTCGGGCTGGCGGAAGGCGAAACTGAAGTCGGTGGTGTGGCCCAGCTCGTGCAGGACGTACCAGTCGGTCAGGCCGTCTCCTCGGCGGAAAACTTTGTCCCACAGCACGATGGCCAGTTGCCGGCCCCGCAAGCCGGCCTGCTCGCCGTTGACCACCATTCCGGCCAGGTTGTTCAGCCGCGGGGCGGTCAGAAAGCTCCAGGCGGCCGGGCTGATCCAGCGGCCCTGCCATCCGTAGCAGGCGGGGACCTGCAGAACCTGACCGGGGGTCAGCGGGGTCTCGGCCGGGTGGTCGCGCAGCACGTTCAGCTCGGGGTTGGCCGGCAGCACGCGCTGCAACCACTGCGGACCCGGCACGAGTCCTCGCTGGCGAGCCAGCTCACCCAGGCTGGAGGCTTCTGCGTAGAGCTCTTCCAAAGGCGGGTCGCAGACCTCCTCCACCTCCAGGGTCAGGCAGTGAGCTGCCTGGCTGTCCACCACATGCAGCCGGTAGCCCTGCTCGGCGATGCCGGCCAGCAGGCGGCGTGGAAGCAGCTTGAGGGCAGCCTGCAGCTCGGGTCGGAATTCCTCGGCCGTAGCAGGGTGGATCAGCTCGATGGGAGCCTCGCTCCCGCGAGCCGGGCGACCCGGGCGCACCTGGGCGGGGAGGAAGCCATCGGCCGGTCCTCCCTCGGTCACACGGGCGGGCTGGTTGGAGCGCAGGACCGGTGTGGGGGGGGAGGTGGGGCGCAGCGGATCCACCCCTTGAGGTTCGTGCCTTCCGGCCCCGGCCCTGGTCCGGTTCTCAGGAGAGCAGCCGGAACCCCCCGTTGACAACGTTTTCCGGCCGCGCGACGCCCAGCAGATTGGAGCGCAGGAAGCAAAGACGTTAGCGGACGGACCTTCAGGCGCTCTTCTCCAACCGCTCGAGGCGCTGCTCGACGTTGGACAGGCGCAATTCGTAGCCATCCACGAAGGTGTTCAGGACCCGGACGACCTTGCCTAGATTTCTCTCCTGGGCCTCGTCGCTGGCCTGCGCCTGGTCGAGGTCGGCCCGCAGCCGGAGCACGGCCTGGCTGGTCGAGGACTGTGCCTCCTCGAGCGTGTTGAGAGACGCCTGCATGGAGACTTGCGCCCCTTGTGTCCCCGCCAGCGATTCCTGGGTAGCGGCCAGCGATTCCTGGGTGGCGGCCAGCGATTCCTGGGTGGCGGCCAGCGATTCCTGGGTGGCGGCCAGCGATTCCTGGGTGGCGGCCAGCGATTCCTGGGTGGCGGCCAGCGACCTGATGGTCGCAACTTGCGCCTCTTGCATCGAGGCCAGCGCCTCTTGCATCTTCAATGAAATCGCGATCCACTCGTCGAGTCGCTCACCCACTCGTTTCCAGCGACGACAGCTCTGTCTGGAAGTTCGTTCGATCGTCTCGATCAGCTCGAGCAGTTCCTGCAACCTGGGGTCTCCTTTCATCAGGACCCTCCGTCCTCGACCGAATGCGCTTCGCCTCTGGAAGCAGGTGGCCGGGAACTCCCCAAGTCTAGCAGCTGGCTGAAAAAATTGCAAGGCTTTCTCTGGGAGCTCTCGGCTGACTCGCGCCAGGATAGTCACTCTCTGGTCCGTCAGGCCTCCCGGGCTCTCCGGTAAGGCTTTTTTCAGACCCGGTCGGTAGGCTAGGGCCATGAGGATCCAACCCCTGGCCCTGTTTGCCCTGCCGGCCTCATCCGTTTCGCGCCCCGAGGGCGAGACAAAAGAGCCGGCAGGCCCTGCCGATCGGGTCGATCTGCGACTGAGGACGGTCACGCTGCATCAGCCCAGGGACACTCCTGCGCTCAAGCATACCCATCCTATCGAGGGCTTCTGCTGGACGCCGGGGGGCAAGTTGATCAGCACCGAGTCGCCCAGCCTGGTGGGCACTCCCAGCAAGCTCCGCCTCTGGGACCTGCAAGGAGGCGAGCCCCAGAGCTTCCAGGTGGCGCACAAGAACGTTCGCATCGGCCCGGTGGCAGCCTCGGGCGACGGTGAGCTTGTGGCTGTGGGCTGGGAGGACGGCAAGTTCTCGGTTTTCTCCTCTCGGGGCGTTGAGATCACCCACCAGACCCACTGTCCCACCGCAAAACCGAATGCTCTTGGCATTTTGTTCGACAACGACGACGTGCGCAGCGTGGCCTTCTCGCCTGACAGTCGCACGCTGGCCACCGGCGCGATGGACGGACGCCTCTTGCTCTGGGATCCGGAGGCTCGCGAGCAGACCGGCTGCCTGCAGCACCCCGACTGGGTCACCGACATCGCCTTCACGCCTGACGGCTCCAAGATCGTGACCCGCTACCGGGGTGGAGTGGCCATCTGGGACGCCCGCGAGCAGAGGCTCCTGCATAAGCTCGAGGATACGCGCAAAGAGGGCGGTGGTGGGATGGCCCTCTCGGCCGACGGCACGAAGGTGGCGGCTGTCTTCGAGAAAGAGATCAAGGTCTTCGACGTTGAGACCGGTCGCGAGGTCGACGCCCGGGCCATCCGCGGGGCGCGCAGCCTGGCCTTCACTCCGGACGGCAACCACCTTCTGGTCGGCGAGGCCATCAGAAACGCGGTGCACGACTGGAACCTGGCCACCGGGGAGGTCCGCCGCCAGGAGCTGCCCCACACCCCGGGCATGGCCAGTGCCGAGGGGATCCGCCAGATCAGCTTTTCGCCCGATGGCAAGCAGCTGGCCGTCAGCCTGTTGGACTACAGCCTCACCCTGTGGACGCAAAGCGCCCACAACACGGACCTGGGCTACCTGGCCGACCACCTCAAGAACGGTGGTGGGGGTAACCAGGTCGCCCAACTGGCCGACTACGTGCTGGTCGGGGGCGTGCGGGTTCCCCGCAGGCAGTAATCTGGATCACAGATCCGGGCCCGACTCTGGAGTAGATTGAGGTCTGCGTGGCACCGGGTGCCGGATCCGTCGTCCACAAGGGGTCCAGTCCCGGGCGCCACGCAACTACCCCTCCCGTCCGCTGACGAGCCGCTGGCCGCCTGCGCCAGTTGAGAGCCAGGAGCGCAGCCGGAAACTCCCTTGACAAGGTTTTCCGGCTGCGCGACGCCCAACATATTGTGCTAGAAGTCCGGCCGCCTACAATATCTTGTGGAGGCGGGGGCAGCCCTTTCGACACCCCATGGGGGGTGCGGCCCGCCTTCTAATGTGCTCGCACTTTGGTTTTGCACATTAGCACAATCTAACGAACGCGCCGGAACTGCGTTCCTGCGCGTTGTAAAGTGCAAGACCAAAGGCCTTGCACTTTAGAGCTTGGTGACGTCGTGGGCACCGCTCTCGGCCATGCCGGCGCCCGTCATGCGCACGAGCTCGGCCTTGTCGTACAGCTCCTCGAGGCTGTGGGCGCCCACGTAGGTCATGCCCGAGCGCAGGCCGCCGATCAGCTGGTGCAGGATGTCGTGCACGTCGCCCCGGTAGGGCACCACCGCCTCAACGCCCTCGGGGACGACGCGCTCCCAGTCTTCCGGGTCCACTTCGCGGCGCGACTCGACTTCGAGCCGGTCGATGTTGGCCGTCAGCGAGGCCATGCCGCGCACCACCTTGAAGCGTCGCCCGTCGCGCACCACGCTGGCGCCCGGGCTCTGGGTGGTGCCGGCCAGCAGGCTGCCCACCATCACCGCGTGGCCGCCCGCGGCCAGGGCCTTGGTGATGTCGCCCGAATTGCGGATGCCGCCGTCGGAGATCAGGGTCACCCCCACCTCGCGGGCCGCCAGGCCACATTCGAGCACGGCCGTCAGCTGGGGCACCCCGGCACCGGTCACCACGCGGGTGATGCAGATCGAGCCCGAGCCAACTCCCACCTTGATGGAGGAAGCGCCCGCCTCGGCCAGGTCGCGCACTCCCTGGGCGGTGGCCACGTTGCCAGCCATGACCTCGCAATCGGGGAAGTTCTGCTTGAGCCGCTTGACCATGTCGATGCAAAGGTCGGAGTGGCCGTGGGCCACATCCACCACCAGCAGGTCGGCCCCGGCGGCCAGCAGCCGCTCGGCCCGCTCCACGTCCGAGGCGCGCACGCCTACGGCTGCACCCACCCGCAACCGGCCCCGCTCGTCCTTGGTGGCGTGGGGGTGGCGCTGCAGCTTGATGATGTCCTGCGAGGTGATGAGTCCGGCCGGACGGCCGTCCTCATCGATCAGGGGCAGCTTCTCGATGCGATGCCTGTGCAACAGCTCGCGGGCCTCGTCTTGCCCGATGCCGCGCGGGCCGGTGATCAGCCGCTCGCGGGGGGTCATCAGCTCCTTCACCAGGCCGTTTTCTGACTCGTAGAGCACCAGGTCGCGACGGGTCAGGATGCCGCAAAGCTTTCCGTCCGCGTCCACCACCATCACGCCGCCCACTTCGCGCAGGGCCTCGCGGGCGCGGGCCAGCGGGGCGTCCGCTGGCAGGGTGACAGGATCTTCCACCACAAAGCTCTCGGCGCGCTTGACCCGGGTGACCTCGGCCGCCTGCCGCTCGGGGCTCAGGAAGCGGTGGATGATGGCCA
>QWHO01000246.1 GCA_021404945.1 bacterium CPR1 | reverse complement strand
ACACGGTCTCCGGGGCGCGGCTGGCGTCGTTGGCTCACAGCCCTCTCCCCTCCTTCACCACGGCTTAGCTCCTGTCAAGTCCGACAAGTATGCACTCACAACCCTATCCATCGCCTCAGAAGCGCCGTTGAGCGAGCTACGCCATCGACGGAAGGTCGCCAGGGTCAGTCCGTGGTCCCGGTGGGAGCTTGCGGGGGCGCAGGCCCCTGGCTGGTACTGCCGGGTGGAGTGGTTTGACTGATTGGCGGCTGGTTCTGGACCTGGCCTGCGTTTTTTGCCTCTTCAGCAGCTTTGGCCCCGGCCACGGCTCCCGCTGCCGCTGCGGCCGCCACAGCCTCCTGTCCCATTCCATCGACGGCCGCAACGGCAGCTGCGGCCCCGGCCGCCGCTGCGGCAGCCGTGCCTTGTCCGGCAGCCGCTTCGATCGCCTCTGCCGCAGCTGCGGCACCGATCGCGGCCGCCGTAGCTGCGGTGTTGGTGGTGTTGCCGGATACCTGGCCGGCGGCCGCACCTGCGGCCGCGCCTGCAGCCTGAGCCACAGCCTGCGTATTACTGCCAGGATTGCCCACCGCAGCGGGGGTGGCTCCCTCTGTCTGAGCGGCCGTGGCCGCAGCGGCTGTTCCTGCTGCGGTTCCGGCGGCCTGAGCCACACCTGTTCCCGTGACCGGATCCTGGCCCTCGGCAGCCATTGCTCCCGCAACCGCTCCCGCCGCCGCAGCCGCGATGATGGCTTCTGTCCCCTGGCCCTCCGCCGCTGTCGCACCCGCCGCAGCTCCGGCAGCCGCGCCCGAGGCTGCATCCGAAGCGACTCCCGTGGCTGCGGCCTGAGCCCCAGCCTGCGCGCCAGCTTGAGCCCCGGCCGCAGCGCCGGCGGCCGCGGCATTGACCGTGGCTGCGGTCATTGGAGGGGTGGCTACTGGAGTCGACTCCTGGGCAGGGGCAACCGGCGGAGCTACAGGGACCGCTACCGCTTGCGGGGCTGGAGCCGACGCCTGTGTTGTCGCTGCCGGGGTGGGTTGAGCCTGGGGAGTCTGGGTCGGCTGCTCGGTCAGAGCTTGAGGGCCTGCGCTTTGATTTGGAGCCGTCGGTGTGGCGGGTGGAGGTGTTTGAGCGGGAGCAGTCGGCTGGCCGGTCGTTGCCACTGCTGGCTCCTTGGGAGCCGGAGCGGGGGAGGTTTGCTGAGCGGCTGGAGCGGGCTGCGTAGCGGTTGTTGTGACCGACTTCTTGCTCTGGTCCAGACCGTCCATGGCATGCTTGAACTCGTCAGCTGTGAGCTCGGATTGGAGCGTGGTCACCAGATCCTTACCGAACTGGGTCTTGTATGCCTCCTTCATCTGCTCGAACTGCTCGGGGGTCTTTCCCTTGAGGGTGTTGACGATCTTCTCCTCGTCCGTGCCGAAGCCCATCATGGCCTCATTGAGAGCCTGACTGTCGGTTTGCGGGTTGAAGGACTCAGGAGTGGAGGGCTGGGCCGTCTGGCCGGTCACCTGCCTGGCCAGCCAGCCTACCGAGTCGGCCACCTCGCCCACCAGTCCACCGGACGGGGCGGGAGCCGGCGTGGGGGTCCCGGCGGCGGGAGGCTGAGCCTCTCCAGCCAGGGAGCCGACCACCGCCCCCGCGACCGCTCCCACCAACGTCCCGGCAGGCCCTGCCACCGACCCGATCAGGGCGCCCGTGGCTGCACCCGCCAGGGCACCCTGAGCTCCGCCCTGGGATGGCGCTGGAGCGGGCGACGGGGTCTCGGACGTGACTGCCGGGGCTGGAACCTGGGCCGGAGGAGCGGACGCGGGTTGAGGAGTGGGAGCCGGCGTCTGGGAGGCGACCGCCGGGGGAGCAGCTTGCGCCGGAGGTGTGGGGGCCAGTTGCGGTGTGGGCGTCGGTTGGGGAGCCGTTTGGGGCGCAGGTGCCGGCTGAGTGGTTGGGGTCTCGGGCGTGTCGAGGGTTTGAGAGAGAAGAGCCTGTCCACCCAGGTCCATCTCACTCCAGTGGGCCACATCCCCGAGCTGCATACCCTTCCATTCCTGAAAGAGCTCGCCGTTGGCCGTGCCGGCCAGCAGACGAGCGTCGGGCTGGAGCTCTGGGGGCGGGGCAGGAGTGGGAGCGGGTGCGGGCTGGGCCGTGGCCGGGGTGGTGGTAGCCGTCGGCGCGGCCACAACAGGCGTAGCCGGGGGCGCGACCCCCTGCCCCTCGTTGCTGATGGCGCTCCAGAGCGGATTGACCTCGTTCATTCAGCGGCGGCCCCCGTCGATGTAGACCAGGTGCTCTTCGGCCCGAGCCGAAAAAACTCCCACCATATCCTTATCCCCTGCCGGCGCGAAGCGTCTAGATACTGGCCAGAGACGCACTCTGAGTGCGCTGGTTGATGGCCGAATCACTTCGCACCTGGCAGATCACGGATCGATCGTGGGGGCCGATGGCAGTCGAGGCTTGCTCCTTTTTCCGGGTGAAGCCTGAGATTGCGGACGACGAAACTGGTCGATCAGGGGGATTCCGGTCGGCTTGTCGGACCACAGCGTCAGATAGAGAAAGAGTCCAAAGAGGGCCACCGCACAGAGCCAGATGAACCCGAGGCACGATTTGTTCACCGGGGTGAATTTCTGAAGGCCGGTCTCATTCTCATTCTCCCCTTGACTCAGGAGGCCGAGGCGCATCTTCAACGGGCTCGTCACCCCGAGACTCGGGGCAGCTCTTACCCATTCAGGTAAAGGGGCGCTGGCGCCGCAACGCGGCAGCCGGGGGAGGGGCGGCTCAGCCGAACTTGATGCCGAAACGGGGGAGAACCCATCGAATCAGGGCGAAGTAGAGGAACACGAAGATCAACAGGCCCAGGCCGCTGGAGTCCATGCATTTCAGTATACTCCCCTGGTGCCCGCTCGCCAAGGGCCGATTGGACCAGAAGGCGACCCTCTCGAATGACTCCGAGCTCTGTTTCACCGCAGAGGGCTCAGGCGATCAGCGGCGACGAATCCACTGGACTTCGAGCTGAGGGATAGCGCAGATCATGAGAGGACCCTCCGGGCAGTTTGTCTTGAACCTACCTTACCGCGCAGTCACCCTGCCGGGGAGGGACCGGGTGTAAACAGATTGTTTCCGATGTTACCGCGATCCCAACCTCTTGAACCGGGTTATGAACGAGCCAGCAGCAACCCTTTCAGACGAGCCGGAGAGGGCCCGCGACAGTTCACCCGCGGGCCTGCCGGCGAGGCCCTGGTCGGTCGCTGGCTGCAAATGGGCAGATCCGGGTGAAGGCTGAGAAGCGAAGGATTAAACCCGCCGGGTGACGGGAATCCAGAGCAGGCAGAGGCGAGCCATCTGCACGTCTTTTTTGTCCAACCGAACGGGGCGCGCCTCGGTGGCATCCAGGGCCCGTTCCTCTTCGGTGCGGATCCGGTCGATCTGATCTTGCAGCTCGAGGGCCAGTTGCTCGGCCTTCTCCTGCAACGCGTCCAGGTCGTCGGCCGCCTCCTTGGCGCGCAGCTCGGCATTCTGGGTGGTGCGGCTGCCCGACACCAGGCCCCGCACCGAGCGCCGCCGTCCCGTGAAGAACCCCAGCACCGCCTCGCCCACGTTCAGGATCCCCTCGGTGCGCCGGCTGGCCGCCTCCGATTGGCGCTGAGCCAGCTTGCTGCTCTGGGCTCGAATGCGCTCGGCCAACTGGTCGGCCTGCCTCTGGTAACGCTGACGCAGCTGATCGGAGCGAGCAGCGATCTTCTCCTCCACCGCCCTCTGGCAGCGCTCCTGGAAGGCCTCCCGGCTCTCCTCGGCCTGCCCGTACAGCTTGAGCTTGGGGTTGACCCACTGCGAGCGGGTCAGATTGCGGTAGATGTCGTCCTGGATGGCCTTGCTGGCGGCCTGCCACTCCTTCACCTCGTCCAACTCGGGGGGCAGGGGGGTATAGACCGCCGGTTCCTCCAGCCTGGGCAGCAGGTCCTCGTCCTGGAGCGCCAGCGGCAGGAACTCCCCCCTCAGTCCGCGCGAGAGGGGGAAGTAGACCCGGCTCTCCACGTGGTCGTGCAAATAGCCGGTCTTCTCCTCGTCGAAGCGCACCGCCAGTTGAGCGTAGAGGGCCGGACAGAGCTTGAGCTTGCCGTCCTCTCGATGAGGCTCGGCAAAAGGCTCGAAGCGGCCTTCCAGACGGGCCGAGAAAACCACCCGGGGGTCGAGCACCAGGCTCTCGAGCCCCTTGAGCGGGGGAGGAGCGCTCAGCTCGTCCGCCGGTGGGGGCTTGGGCGGCGCCGGCGCCGGAGAGACAGCGGGGGCGGCGTCCAGCTTGCGCAGCTCGGGCAGGGTGAGCGGACCGCGCAGCCAGGCCAGGGTGGTGCGGGTGCGCACCAGCTCGAGCTGCTCCGAGCCGGCCGGCTTGTAGAGAAAGACGCGTTTCTCGAGCTGGTCGAACTGCTCGCGAGCACAGCCCAGGCCCTCGGCCACCCGGTCACGGTCCTGGCTGGCCTGCAGCTTGCCGATCCACCACGAGCCGGTATTGGACATGGCCTTGTAGTCGACATCCGCCGGATTCTGGGTGGCCAGCAGGGTGCCCACCCCCACCCCGCGCGCCTGCTTGAGCAGGGTCATCACCGACTTCTTGGTGGGCGGATTGAAAGGATAGGGCGGCAGGTAGCCTGCCACCTCGTCGATGTAGAGCAGGGCCCGCAGGCTCGAGCTACCGCCCAGCGATCGGGTCCAGGCCACGACCCGCTGCAGCAGCAAGGTCAGGAAGAACATCCGCTCGGGCTCGGTGAGGTGGGCCAGGTAGAAGAGCGAAACGGGGGTCTTGAGCAACTCGCTCAGGTCCAGGTCGGCCCCCCGGGTCCAGGGGGCGAAGGAGGGGGAAGCCAGGATGCCGTTGAGCTGACGGGCCAGCACCAGGCGCTTGTCGGGCGGCAGGAAGGTATCCACCGGGAAGACCCCCACCCGCGGGAAGGGCGGATCCACGACCCGGGTGATCAGCGCCTCCAGGCTGAGGGCTTCGTTCTGGGCCCAGGCGCTGTCCACGATCTGGCTCAGCAAGATGACCTCGGGGTCCTGCAGCGGGTCGGCCTGCTTGCCCGCCAGGCTCAAGAGGCCCAGCACCGTGCCGGTGATGAGGTCGGCCCGCGCGGCCGTATCCTGAGCCAGCTCGGGCGAGGGAGGGGCCAGCGAGCCCAGCACGCTGACCGGACGGCCCAGGTCGGAGCCGGGCGTGTAGATGCGCACCTGCACTTTCTCGCGCCACTGCCTGGTGCGGGCCTGGTCACACTCGGCCGCCCGCTGGCTTGCCAGCGCCTGGGCCGCCTGCTCGGGAGTCTGCCCTTGCCTGCCCAGGGCCGCCTCGTCCAGCCAGGGCAGGTAATCCTCGGGACGGTGCTCCGGGAAGACCATGGCCAGGTTGGTCAGGTCGCCCTTCAGGTCGACCACGATCAGCGGCACCCCGGCCAGGGCCAGCTCTTCCAGCAGGCCGATGCCAAGGCCGGTCTTTCCTGAGCCGGTCATGCCCAGGATGAGCCCGTGGGTTACCAGGTCGTCGGGTCGAAGCAGTGCGGGCTCCTGGCTGCCCACACGCGTTCCCAGAGTGACGGAAGTCATGGCCCGGGCGGTTCTACAATCCCAGGCGTTGACCTGTCCAGGGCGCGGCTGTCGAGGTCCACCGTCAGCGGGTCGTCCTGGGCAGGCAGCTCGGCCCCGCTGTCCTGCCCTCGAGAAAGGCGGTCAGGTCGCCCCTCCAGGGGGGGCCGTGCCCGCTCAGCACCAGCTTCGCACCCAGGTCGGCGTAACGGGCGATGGAGCGCCTCTGCAGGGCATGGTCCAGGGTCCACCAGGGCACCCCCACCCGGAACCCCCAGGGCATGTGCACCAGGTTGTCCCCGCACAGCAAGATGGCCCGCTCCTCGTCATAGAACGAGGCGCTGCCGGGCGTGTGGCCGGGGGTGTGCAGCACCCGAAAGCGACCCACCCGGTCGCCCTCTTCCAGTGGGATCAACTCCGGGGGCGGAGCCGTCCGGCCGATTCGAAACAGGCGAAGCAGGCGCAAGAGCGTGCGGGTGAGCCACCAGCCAGGCTGCACCAGGACCGGCACACCCAGCTGGCGGGCGAGCAGGGCGCAACTGCCGCTATGGTCGGGGTGGAAGTGAGTCAGCAGGATGCGCTTGAGCGGGGGCATTCCTTGCAACCGACGCAGCAGGCCGGGACCGTTGAAGAAGAAACCAGTGTCTACAAGGGTCAGGCCATCGCTCTGGTGGAGAAAATACACGTTCACGCCCGGCCAGGGGCCCAGGCAGAGGCGCTCGACCCCCCGAACCACCGTTTCCACGCCCGGGTCTTCGCGCTGCCCCAAGAAAAAACTGCCCCGGTTTCGAGACCGGGGCAGTTTTTTCAGACCTCGAGCGAGCGCCGCCGTCGCTTCCTTTCGCGCTTGAGCTTGCGCGGGTGAGGGCGGCGCGCCTCCTCGGAGGGGGTGGTTTCCAGCGACATTTCCTCGGACTCGAGGCACTCGGTCGGCAGCGAGGCCTGGCGACGGATGCGCCGCACCGGCACCACCGCTGCCAGCGATACGGCCTGGTCTTCCTTCTTGAGGTCCATGGTCATCAACTGCACGTCGATCTCCATGTAGCGATTCAGGACTTCGATCAGGTCGCGGCGCACCGACTCCATGAGTCGGGGGGCCACCGAGCTCCGGTCACCCACCAGGGCGACCTGCAGTCGATCGCGGGCGGCCGCCCGCGACTGGTCTTGCTCGACCGGCTGGCGGCCGAACAGGCGCTGAAGGAAAGTAAACTTCATCAGAAAGTCCATTCTTTCTGCCTCCTACTGCGCCACCTGGCTGCCCAGGCCGACGGTGAAGAAGCGACGGAGCTTGCCCATCAATCCGGGGTCCTCCACCAGGCTGGGGCCGGGGGTCGAGGGGTCGATCAGGCAGCGGACCACCTGGCGATAGGCCTCTCCCGCGCGCGAGTTGCGGTCGAGCACGGCCGGCTCGCCACGGTTGGAGGCGTGAATGATGCGCTCGTCCTCGGGGATCATTCCGAGCAGGTCGAGATTGAGGATCTCTTGCACGTCCTGCACCGAAAGCATCTGCCCGCGCCGGACCATGTCAGCCTTGACGCGATTCAGGATCAGCTTGATGCCGGACATCTCGTTCGCCTCGAGCAGGCCCACGATGCGATCAGCGTCGCGCACGGCCGAGACCTCGGGGTTGGTGACCACGATGGCCTCATCGGCCCCCGCGATGGCGTTCTTGAAGCCCATCTCGATGCCGGCGGGGCAGTCGACGAGCACAAAGTCGAAAGACTCCTTCATCTCCTGACACAGATCGCGCATTTGCTCGGGCTTGACGGCGTCCTTGTCCTTGGACTGGGCCGATGGCATCATGAAAAGGTTGTCGAAGCGCTTGTCCTTGATGAGGGCCTGGCGATACGAGCGGCATTTGCCCTCCACCACGTCCACCAAATCAAACACGATGCGATTCTCCAGACCCATCACCAGGTCGAGGTTTCTCAGGCCGATGTCGGCGTCCACCAGGATGACCGACTTGCCGGCCAGCGCCAGCCCCGAGCCCAGGTTGGCCGTGCAGGTCGTTTTGCCCACGCCCCCTTTGCCGGAGGTGATTACGATGACTTTACCCACTTTGCTCCCACCTTCTTCCTACATGGCTTCCGTGAACAATTTTCCCTGGCGCACCCAGGCTTTCATGGGTCCGGTGCGCGACTTCTTGGCGCTCGTCTCGGGAACCCAGAGCTCTTCGCCCACGCGCAACTGGGTGGGCTGCATGACCAACGCCATGACGCTGGCGTCGCTCTTGCCCGAGCAACCGGCGTGGGCCAGGCCCCGCAGAGTGCCCAGCACCACTACATCGCCTTCAGCCTCGATCTCGGCCCCCGGGTTGACGTCTCCCATCACCACCACGTTGCCGGCGAAGATCACCTTCTGACCCGAGCGCAGAGTCTTGCGCAAGAGCAGGGTCGGCTCTTCGTCGCGAGGAGCCAACGTCGGGGGCGCCTCGGGCTCAGGGAGGGCGGCCTCTGGCTCTGGCTCGGGTGCGGCCGTCTCCTCCAGTTGAGCCGGTTGGGCCTGGCGTCGGATGGCCCTGCCTTGATGCTCAGCCAGACCCAACCGGCCGATGATAGCTTTGTAGCCGTGGGACTCAGCCAGGGTACGAGTGGCCAGTGAGGTGCTCAACACCCCCTGCATCTTCACCCCGGTGGCAGCCAGAGTCGCTTCCAGCGAGCCGAACTGCTCGGGGCTGGTCTCTCGCCAGCCCAGGTCGACCGATACCGAGGCTCCACCAAGAAAGCCCGCCTCCTGAGCCAGACGCTCGCTCAGGCTGTGCATGGCCAGAGCGAAGTCGGCGTCCTCGCGGATGCTGATCAGTAGCCCGAAGCGGGTACCTTTGATGACGATCGGGTCAAGCGCCCCCTGCATGGAAACTCTCCTCGTGGGTGACGTACGGCCAGCGAGGCCGGTTTCGGCATGGTTTCCGTAGCTTGAGGAATATTCCTCCTCCGTCCTGCGAATTTTCTTCAAAAGGACATAGAACCCCCCTCCCGAAGCCGTCCGTCACCGGTCTGCCGGACGCAGGGCCGGTTATCCCAACTGATGTGCTGACCAGACGCAGCGAGAAGGAGTAAACCATGACGAGCGAGCTCGAAAAGGACATGCTGGAGGCAGGGGAGCACCTGGGCAAGCTGATGGCCGAGGCCGACGACCACCACAAGAAGGTGCTTTCGGTGGCGCACGGGCAACTCGACGCCTTCATCAAGGAGAAGCACGCCGAGGGCAAACTGCTCGACTCTGCGGCCCTCTTCGCCATCGTGATCGTCTCCCACCCGGACATCAAGGACGAGAACCTGATCAAGGCAGCCAAGAGCTACATCGACAAAGACTACCTGTTCTGCCAGACTCTGCGGGAGAAGTAACGCCCGTGGCCCTGCCGGAGCTCTCCCTGGTCGTCCCGGTCTTCAACGAGGAGGACAACATCCAGCCGCTCTTCTCCAAAATCGCCAGCGCGATGGAGGGGTTGGGGCGCAGCTGGGAGGTGGTCTTCGTCGATGACGGCAGTCGCGATCAGAGCCTGGCCCGGCTCGAGGCCCTGGCGGGCGACGACCGGCGCGTCGTGGTGGTGGGTCTGCGCCGCAACTACGGGCAAACCGCCGCCATGATGGCCGGGTTCGACCACGCCCGGGCCAGCGTGATCATCACCCTGGACGCCGACCTGCAAAACGACCCGGCCGACATCGGCAAGCTGCTCGACAAGCTCAACGAGGGCTACGACGTGGTCAGCGGCTGGCGCAAGAACCGTCAGGACGCTTTCGCCTCGCGCACCCTGCCCTCCAAGATTGCCAACAGCCTCATCTCCTGGGCCACCGGGGTCTATCTGCACGACTACGGCTGCACCCTGAAAGCCTACCGGCGCGAGCTGACCCAACACCTGCGCCTCTATGGCGAGATGCACCGCTTTCTGCCCGCCCTGTTGGCCCAGCAGGGGGCCCGCGTGACCGAGGTACCGGTCAACCATCATCCCCGACTGCACGGCACCTCGAAATACGGACTGGGGCGCACGCTCAAGGTGCTGCTCGATCTGATGACAGTCAAGTTCCTGGGCAGCTACTCCACCAAGCCCATTTACGTGTTCGGCGGGGCCGGGTTCATCAGCTCGTTCCTGGGCCTGAGCGCAGCCAGCTACATGATCTATCTCAAGCTCGTCCGCGGGGTCAGCATGATTCTCACTCCCCTGCCGATGCTCTCGGCCATGCTGATCATTCTGGGAGTACAGTTCCTGGGAATGGGTCTGCTGGCCGAGCTGATCACCCGCACCTACCATGAGTCGCAACAAAAGCGCATCTACAACGTCCGCCGGGTCGTCTCCCAGGAGGTCGCCACGGGTTGAAGCGCAGCCTGCTCGAGCTCCTGGTCTGCCCAACGTGTCACGGCCAACTGCACAGCGAGCCAGCCGCCGAGGAGGTGCTGGAGGGCTACCTTCACTGCCCCGCCTGCCGCCACTCCTATCCAGTGCGCGACGGCATTCCCCGCTTTGTCGAGAACCGCTCCAGCGGCTTTGAGTATCAGTGGAAGTTCTATCGCGAGCTGAACACAGCGCTCTACGAGCGCCAGTTCTTCGACTGGCTCGCCCCGGTCGGGCCCGAGTTCTTCCGCGACAAGCTGGTACTCGAGGCGGGCTGCGGCAAAGGTCGTCACACGGTGGTGGCGGGCAAGCACGGCGCACGGCTGGTGGTAGCCCTGGACATCACAGAGGCGGTGGACGTGGCCCGGGCCAACGCCGGCGAGGCGTCCAACCTGGCCTTCGTGCAGGCCGACCTGATGCACCCTCCCTTTCGCCCCGGCACCTTCGACTATGCCTTCTCCATCGGCGTGCTGCACCATCTGAGCGACCCCCGGGCGGCCTTCGACTCTCTGGCCCGTCAGGTCAAGCCCGGCGGGCACTTGTCGGCCTGGGTCTACGGGCGCGAGAACAACGGCTGGATCCTGTATTTCCTCGACCCCCTGCGGATCAACATCTTCCGTCGCGTTCCCGCCCCGATGCTGCACGGCCTGGCCTGGCTCGGAGCCGTCAGCGTCAAGCTGATCGCGCGCGGGCTCTATGCGCCGCTGCTCAAGCTCTGGCCCCAGGCTCCCCTCTTTTATCGTGACTACCTGATGTATGTGGGAGGCTTTCCGCTCATCGAGCTGGAGACCATCGTCTTCGACCACCTGCACCCGACCTACTCCCACTATCTGCGCAAAGAGGAGTTCTCGGCCTGGTTTCAGGGCTTCCAGGAGGTCGTGATCGGCTGGCATAACCGCAACTCGTGGCGCGGGTTCGCCCGCAAGCCGGCCGCTCAGTAATCCACCCTGACCAGATAAAGCCCGCCGGGCGGGGCCAGCGGCATGTGAGTCGATTGGCGGGCCTCCAGGGCCCGACGCACCTGATCGCTCTCCCATTCGCCACTGCCCACCCTGACCAGGGCGCCCACCATGAATCGCACCATGCGGCGCATGAACGAGTCGGCCCGGGCCTCCACCCAGACAAAAGGCCCCAGCCGATCCAGAGGAGGGGGGCCGGGGGCGGTCTCGGCCTGCCCCAGCTCGAGATGCAACAGAGTTCGCTCGCGTCGCTGGCCTTCCGGCCTCGAGGTGAAGGCTGAGAAGTCGTGCTTGCCGAGCAGGTGCTCGGCAGCCGCTCGCATAGCCTCGAGATCGAGCCTTCCCGGCACCACCCAGGCCAGGCCGGACAGGATCGGGTCGGGAGGACCGTTCACGATCAAGTAGCGATAAGTGCGCGAGCGGGCCGAGAAACGAGGGTGGAAGTCGGGGCCCACGATCTCGGCAGTGACCACCCGGATGTCGGGCGGCAGCATGAGGTTGCCCGCCTGCACCACCTGCTCGCCGGTGCGCGGGTTGGCTGAGTCGAAGGCGACCACCTGACCGGTGGCGTGGACCCCGGTGTCGGTGCGCCCCGCCCCCAGCACCCGCACCTTGTGCCCGCAGAGCCGCTCGTAGACCCGCTCCAGCTCACCCTGCACGGTGCGTTTGCGAGACAGCTTCTGAAAGCCGGCAAAGCCAGTGCCGTTGTACTCAACCACCAGACGATAGCGGGTCACCAGAAACGTTCGCCGGCCACCAGGCCGGCCAGCACGGCAAGAGAGAGCAGAAAGGCCAGACCATCGGCCGGTCGCAGGCGAAGCTCGCGCCAACGGCTGCGACCTTTGCCGCCGGTATAACCGCGAGCCTCCATGGCCACCGCCAGCTGGTCGGCGTGCTGGAAGGCGCGCGTGAAAAGGGGCACCAGCAGGGCCACCAGAGCGCCCGTCCGGGCCAGCAGGCCGCCCCGGTCGAAGGCTGCCCCGCGGGCCATCTGGGCCTGCCCGATGCGCTCCGCCTCCAGGGCCAGCGTGGGCACGAAGCGCAGAGCGATGGTAAAAACGAGCGCTACCTCGTGGGGCCTTCCACCCACCCAGCCCAGCGGGGCCAGCATGCTCTCGATGCCGTCGCACAGCCGCAAGGGTGATGTCGTGAGGGTCAGCAGGGTGGTGCAGAGAACCAGCCCGATCAGGCGGATGGCCAGCAGGCCGCCTCGCTCGAGACCGTTGAGGCTGATGGGGAAGCCCTCCAGCCGGGGGCCGGGGCCGAAGAAGGCGTTGAAGACCAGCGTCAGCATGAGCAGCGGCCAGACAGGGCGCAGCCCGCGCAACAGGTAACTCGGGCGCAGCCCGGCCGAGCGACCCAAAAGCAGCGCCAGCGCGATCAGCAAAGCCAGGCTGAGGGCCTGCTCGAGCCAGAAGACGGCTCCCATCACCGCCGCCAGAATGGCCAGCTTGACGCGCGGATCGAGGCGGTGCAGCCAGGACTCGCCGCTGACGTATTGGCCCAGGGTCAGATTGCGCAGGAACTCGATGGCCACGGCCCTCCGCGCGTCAGTATAGCACAGTCAGTGCTGGGCGTGGCTGGAGACCTCGCTCAGGCGCTTGGACTTGGTATAGGCCGAGAACACGGCCTTGGAGAGGATGGTGCGCAGCCCGCCCTTCTCCATCTGGTAGAGAGCGTCGGCGGTGGTGCCGCCAGGAGAGGTGACCTGGTTGCGCAACTCCGCGAGGTGGGTGGAGTTGGCCTGGATGGCAAACTCCACCGAGCCCTTGACGGTCTGCAGCACCAGCTCCTGAGCGATACGCCGAGGAAAGCCCATGTGCACGCCGGCGTCCACCAGCGCCTCCATGAACAAGAAGACGTAAGCGGGGCCGGTGCCCGAGAGGGCGGTGGCCTTGTCCAGGTCGCTCTCATGGTCGACGTAGATCTCCTTGCCCAGCGCCTGCAGCAGGGCCCGCGCCCGGGCCGAGTCGGCCTGGGAGACCTCGGGGGTGGATGTCCAGACGCTCATCCCCTCCCCGATGCGGGCCGGGGTGTTGGGCATCACCCGCACCACGGCGCCGTGAGCCAGCAATTGCTGGATGCTCTGGCTGGTGGCTCCAGCCACGATGCTCAGGACCAGCTGGTCGCTCTTGATCTTCCCCTTCATCTCGCCCAGAACCTCGGCCAGCACCTGAGGCTTGACGGACAGCACGACCGTCTCAGCTCCCTCGGCCGCAGCCAGGTTGTCGGTGGTGGCGTGCACCCCGTAGCGCTCGCGCAGGAAGTCACCCCGGGCCGGGAGCGTGTCCGAGCAGTGTATCTGCTCAGGCAAGTAGAGCTTGTGAGCCAGAATTCCCAGGATCATGGCCTCGGCCATGACTCCGCTTCCAATGAAGGCGATCTTGGACATAGACTCCTCGAGTTCCGCTTGGTTTCGGGGCGGGCCCTTTCACGCGCGCAGAGGGGGTTCCTCCCCGAGCCGCCGAAGCGGCCGCTCATGAACGTTCTCTTTCTGGCCGCCGAGGCGGTCCCTTATGTCAAGATCGGTGGGCTGGGCGACGTGGCCGGAGCCATGCCCCAGGCCCTGCGACGCGAAGGCGTCGATGTGCGTTTGATGGTGCCCCGCTATGGCACGGTCGACCCGGGCAAATGGCAGTTGAGCAAGGTGCTGGACAACTTCCCGGTCTACATGGACTGGCGACGCGAGGAATGCCAGCTGCTGGCTACCCCGGACGGGAATACTCTCTTCCTGGAGAACCAGTATTTCTTCGGCTCACGCGACTCGATCTACGGTCATGGTGACGACGCCGAGCGCTTCGTGCTGTTCAGTCGGGCCGCCCTGGAGGCGTGCCGATACGCGGGCTGGAGGCCGGACATCGTGCACGCCCACGACTGGCACTCGGCGGCCGCTCTGCGGGTGCATTGGGCAGCTCCCGACCGGGCCGGCCTGGTCTTCACCATCCACAACATCGCCCACCAGGGTGCCTTCGTGCCCGAGAAATGGCCCCTGGTCGGAGTCTACGACGCCAGGGGTCCGCTCAACCTGATGGAACAAGCAATCTGGGCCGCCGACGTGGTCACCACCGTGAGCCCTACCTACGCCCAGGAGATCCAGCGGCAAGAGTATGGGTTCGGGCTGGAAGGCAAGCTGCGCGAGAAGGCGCACCGACTGGCCGGAATTGTCAACGGCATCGACATGGAGTCCTACGACCCGGCCACCGACAGGGCCCTGGCCGCCCGCTTCCATGCCGGCGACCTGCGGGGCAAGGCGGCCTGCAAGGCCGACCTGCAGCGTCGGGTAGGGCTTCCTCAGCGGCCCGACGTCCCCCTGATCGGGGTGGTCTCTCGACTCGACGGCCAGAAGGGGATCCGGCTCATCGTGGAGGCCTTGCAAAGCATCATCCACCTCTCGGACGCCCAGCTGATGGTGCTCGGCTCGGGGCTGCACGACTACGAGCAGGCCTTCCACTGGGCCACCGTCCACCACCCCGAACGGGTGGCCAACTTCATCGGCTTCAACGCCGACCTGGCACGCCAGGTCTATGCCGGCAGCGACATCTTCCTGATGCCCTCCTGGTTCGAGCCCTGCGGCATCTCCCAGATGCTGGCCATGCGCTACGGCACCCTGCCGGTTGCTCGGGCGACCGGGGGGCTGGTGGATACCATCGTGGACCGCCATCATCCGGAGGGAGTAGGCTACCTCTTCGGCCCTTACGAGACGGGCGACATGCTGGGGGCTCTGGCCCGGGCTCTGGGCGACTATCGCCAACGCCCCTCATGGGAGGAGGCGATGCGCCGGGCCATGAGCGTCGACTTCTCCTGGACCCGCTCGGCCCGCAGCTACATTTCTCTCTACAACTGGGCGCTCGAGCTGCGCGGATAGCACGACCCCGGGAGGAACCCGGGATTCGGATTCGAAAATCTCCTCAGACCGAGAAGAAGACAGGAGGCAAGCCGTGCAACCTGCCACCACGGAGCCGTATCGTCCCGAAACCGAGCCCCCGAGCTACCGGCCGCTTTCCACCCGGGAGCGGCTCTGGACCACCATCTCGCTGAGCCCCGACCGGGCCGAGCTGATCCGGGCCACCTACCGTTACCTGTGCATCAGCTGCGCCGCCGCCATGGCGGGCGGCTGGGTGGGCTACCAACTCGAGCCCTGGGTCCAGTTCATGTGCACCTGGCCGGGCTGGATCACGGCCATGATCCTCATCAACGTTCTGCCCAACCTGGCCCTGCGTTTCTCTCGCTCCGACCCGATGAAGGCCTCGCTGGCCCTGGCCGCTGACGGCTTCGTGTCTGGCATGGTGCTGGCGCCGCTCATCTTCATCGCCATGATCTTGAGCGTGGGCAGTCTGGGCCCCAACCTGGTGCAGCAGGCGCTGGTCATCACGGCCGTGATCTTCGGAGCGGTGACCTTCGCTGTCTACAAAAGCGGCCAGCACTACTCCGCCCCCCGGGCCATGATGATGGGGATGTTCTTCGCCATCGCCGGGGCCATCCTGATCAACGGGGTGTTCCTTCACAGCGGCCTGGTGGGCACGCTCATCACCGCCGGCATCGGCATCTTCGGCACCATGACCCTGGTCTACTCGACCTCCGGCGTGCTGCACGACCCCGAGTATGACAACCCGGTCTACGGCGCGGTGACGCTGTTCGCCGGCCTGTTCATGGTCTTCCGAGCCCCGCTGCCTGGCAGCGGGGCTTTTTTCATGCTCTGAGGGCCAGCTCTTCCAGCCTGGTGACCGGAGCCTGGCAGCTATAGCTCGAGCAGACGTAGACGCCCGGGCCTTTCTTGCCCTCCAGCAAGGGCCAGCTCGGACCCGTCTGGGCAAGAATGGCGCGGGGCAGAAACTGCCGGGCCACTTCGGCCTTCAGGTCGGGATCCGGACCGGTGAAGACGATCTCCTGAGGAGGGCCCAGGTAGAAGTGAATGGCCCGCAGCAACAACCCGAAAGCCGCCGGCATGGCCTGAGCCAGGGGAGCCAGCCGGCGAATGCCGGCCTCGGCCAGCTCGCTGAAGCTGGTCTCGCCAGTCAGCCGGCCCAGCCAGAGCAGGCAGAGCAGCATCATGGAGTTGCCCGAAGGGGTCGCCCCGTCCTCCAACTCGGAGGGCCGCATCAAGAGGTCTTTCTGGTCGGGGTCGGAGAGGAAGAACGTCCGGTCGTCGGCATCCCAGAAGCGCTCCACCGCGAGCCGGGCCAGCCTCACCGCCTGATCCACCCTGGCCGAGTCGAACTCCACCTGGTAGAGGTGCAAGAGGGCCCAGATCAGACCGGCGTAGTCATCCACGTAGCCCAGACCGGAGGCGCGGCCCGCCATCCAGGTGTGGGCCAGACGGCCGTCGCCCAGGCTCATCTGCTGCAGCACGAAGTCCACGTTGCGGTGTGCGGTGGCCACGTAATCGGCCCGTCCCAGGGCTGCCCCGGCTTTGGCGAAGGAGGCCGCCATCAGACCATTCCAGGCCACCAGCACCTTGTCGTCCCGGCCAGGGGCCACTCGCTTCTTGCGCGCCTC
>QWHO01000748.1 GCA_021404945.1 bacterium CPR1 | reverse complement strand
CCCTGACCCTCCTCGCGACCGTCGCCCTGGCCCAGCCGGTGGTGCTCAAGGAGGGAACCCCGCTGCTTCTGACCACGGTCGACCGCCTGGTGTCTGGTGAGGTGCCCGCCGGCTCGGTGGTGCGCTACAAGGTGGACCGGGACGTGCTCGGGCCGCAGGGCCAGGTTCTGATCGCCCGGGGCGCCGACGCCAGGGGCAAGGTGCTCAAGTCCGAGGGGAGCGGTTTCTTCGGTCGCTCCGGGGCTCTGGACATCTCGCTCGAGACCGTGGTGGCCGTGGATGGCACCTCGGTACCCCTCAGAGCGGTGCGGGCGGCCACCGCCGCCGATCAGGAGACGGCCGTGATCGTGGGCGGCATCCTGCTCTCCTGGGCCTTCATCTTCATGGAGGGGGACGACGTCGACATTCCGCCGGGCACAGCGCTCGACGCCTTCGTCGATCTGGATACCTCTATCGCCAGGCCGGGCGCGAAGGTGAGACTGCTGCCCTGCTCGGTCAAGATCCTGACGCCCGCCAGTGGCTCGCACCTGAAGGAGGAGGAGAAGATCTACTTCTCCTGCGAGGCCACGCCGAAGGATGAAGAGCCCTGGGTCCGGGTCTACATCGACCAGATCCTGGTCACTTCCCAGAGAGGCAGTCTTTCCAGCGTGTTGTGGAACACTTACCGCAACGAGAAGCAGACCGAGCGGGTCACCGGGCCGGGTGAGCACCAGGTGGCGCTCGAGGTCACCTGGAGCAATGGCCAGATCGCGACCTCCGAGCCGATCAAGCTCACCTTCAAGGACGGGCCCTGGTAAAGGGAAGTGCTGAAACATTTGCGCACGCAGGCCTGCAGGAGGCACGGCAGTCGATCGGTGGCTTGAAAACCCCTCAAGCCGCCCTGCGGTTTGACCCGGGTTGCCGGCTGGCCCGGCAGGACTCGTCCTCCGGGCCGCAAAGTATGCGCGCCTATGAGCAGTGAAGCGTTGGGCATGGTGGAGACGAAGGGCCTGGTCGCGGCCATCGAAGCGGCCGATGCGATGGTGAAAGCGGCCAACGTCACCTTGATGGGTTGGCGGAACGTGGACCAGGCCCTGATTACGGTGCTCTGCCGCGGCTCGGTGGGCGACGTTCAGGCCGCCACCGATGCCGGGGCCGCGGCCGCCCGCCGGGTGGGCGAGCTGTTCGCCGTGCACGTGATCCCCGCTCCTTTTGACGACGTCGAGGCGAACATTCTCAAGAAGCCGAAGTAAACTGGCGTGCCGCCTGGGCGGCTTCCCCCGGGCACAGATGCTCGAGCACGGGTAGCAGCGACTCTTCCTCGCGCTCCATGTGGTGCTCGAAGAGATGGAAAAAGCGGATGTCAAACCCATCTTTGTCTCGCTTGCTGGTTTCTCCGGCGGCAATCTTCCGCAGGAAGGGGCCAAATTCGGGCAGTCCTCGCCTCAACCCCAGATGCTCGTAACCCAGCTCGCGGATCAACCGCTCTTCTTGCACGATTTGCTGGTAAAGCGGGTAGAGGGTGCGCTCCTCGGTGTCCATGTGGCGGCTGAGCAACTGCTCGAAGGCCGCTCCGTCCGAGCCCAGGGCCATGGCCTCCCGGTAGAGAGCCACGATCTGGCGGTGCTGCTCGCGCACCACCTCCAGCACGGGCTCAGCCAGCGGGAGAGGGGGGTGCACCAGATAGTAGTAGGCCGAGGGACCGTTCACCAGTGGCCAGGCGGTGAACCCTTCCAGCTCGACCCTCAAGGGGTGGCGCGACTTGAGCACCCGGGCCTGATGGTGCTGCAACTCGCTGAGGCCTTC
>QWHO01000747.1 GCA_021404945.1 bacterium CPR1 | reverse complement strand
AGAAGACCCGGGCTTGAGTCCGGGCTACGAAGACCAGAATCAAGGGAACGACGCTAGCGAAGAGCCCCAGCGCAAACCAGGCCTTCCAACCCAGGAAGAGCACCAGCAGACTGGCCAGGGCCACGAAGACCACCAGCCAGGCCTCGAGTCGCTCACGAGCGACCATCAACGCCCCTCGGCCGACCAGCAGGTTGGAGACCGGCCGCAGCATCCACAAGCCAACCACCAGGGCGGGTAGCAGCGGATAATCGGGGGCGAAGAAGAGATTTGCGCCGAGCAAGAGCACGACTGGAACGTAACGTCGTTCCAGGATCGGTCCCCAGCGCACGAGCTCGAGCTGCAGTCTTCCGACCATTGGCAGGCGGCAGCGGCGGGCTGCCAGCAGGAAGCGCCGGTAGACCGCCTCTTCCGGGGCATTGCTCAGGGCTACCAGGAAGCACTTTTCGGCCTCTTCCACGCGCCCTTCCACGAGCTCGAGCCAGCCCAGGTTGCGATGAGCCAGGGACGAGTGGGGGTGCTCAGCGAGGTGCTCGAGCACCTCTGCTTTCGAAGCTCTGCCGGTATCTGTGCGGGCCGTCACGAGCAGCGAGCGCGCCTCGATCAGGTCAGGCTCGAGCTCCAGGGCCTTCTCGGCCCTTTCAAGCGCCAGATCGTAGTTCTCCCTGTAGATGGCTACCTTACTGGCCGCATACCAGGAGCGGGCGTCCTCTGGTCCGGCCTGGATGGCCCTCTGGGCCGTTTCCTCGGCCTCTTCGTAGCGACTCATCACAGACAAGGTGAGGGCCAGGATTCTCAGGCAGACAACGTCCTCTGCTTGAAGGCCCAGGCCAAGTCGGGCGGTCTCTTCTGCATCTTGATAACGCTGCAGGTTGTGCTCGCAGATGGCCTTGATGCCCAGAAGCCCGACCTCTCCGGGCTCGATTGCCAGGCCCTCCAGGCAGGCCTCGCGGGCTTTCTCGTAGTTGCGGCACTCGAGCAGATAGTCGGCCCTTTCTCGGGCAGTCGCCATCGGTGGGGGTTCGAGGTCAGCGCGAGCCGCGCCGAGCCCAGCAATGCTACTGAATCTGCAGGCGGGCCAGGTCGTCGGGCAGCTTGGGATACTGGGGATCCATCTCCTGCAGAGTCTTGAGCAGAATGCTCGCGATGATCAGGTTGCGGGCTTCCTTGTCGTCGGCCGGCACCACGTACCAGGGCGCTTGCTCGGTGCTGGTGCGCGTCAGCACATCGCTGTAAGCCTCCTGGTATTCATCCCACTGCTCGCGCCGGGCCACGTCACCGGCGTTGAACTTGTATTGCTTGTGTGGGGTGTCCCGGCGCTCTTCCAGGCGCAGCTTTTGCTCGTCCTTGCCGATGTGCAGGAAAATCTTGACCATCTTTGTGCCCAGGTCACCGCGCTGCTTTTCAAAGTCCTTGACCTGATCGTAGCGGGCCGACCAGACCTCCTCGGGGGCCAGATTGGCCACCCTCACCTCGACGATGTCCTCATAGTGGCCCCGGTCAAACATGCCGATGTTGCCCTTGCGGGGCATCTCGCCGGTAATGCGCCACAGGAAGTCGTGGTCGGCCTCGAGCTTGGTGGGCACGTTGAAGCTGGCTCGCTCCACGCCCTCCTCGGTCTTGAGCATGAGGGGCGCGAAGACGTCCTTGAAGGTGCCGCCCTTGCCGGACGCATCCATTCCCTGACAGACGAAGAGAACCGAGCGCTGATTTTCGGAGAAAAGTCGGCGTTGCAGCTCCGAGATCTTCTTGTGCATGGCCTCGAGCAGTCGCTCGGAGTCGGCTTTGGAGGTG
>QWHO01000245.1 GCA_021404945.1 bacterium CPR1 | reverse complement strand
ACAATGGCGGCAGGCCCAACAGGCGGGCCTGGAGCGGGTTGAGGAAGACCCGTGCCGAGAGGGGCTGGGTTGCAAGTTGAGCCTGAACGGCCGCCACCACTTCGGGATGGCGGTGGCCCAGATTGAAGACGCCATATCCGCCGGCGAAGTCGAGATAGTCATGGCCCTCGTGGTCCCACACCAGCGAGCCCGAGGCGCTCTGCTCCAACGTCCCGAGCCCGCTGAACTTGATGAGGCGGGCCAGATCAGGGCTCAGATGCTCGCGGTATAGCCTCGAGATTTCCTGGATGTCCAGCCAGGGACTATGCGGAGCCACTTTTAGCGTCACGGGGTTCGCCGCCTTCGTCGAATGGTGGGGCGACTCCTGTGCTGCTCAGCTGACGTTGCGTCGGTACAACAAACGGATCCCCTCCAGTACAAGGTCGCTCTCCACAACGCTGATGGTGCGGGACAGGCTCGAGACCAGGGGCGCCAGGCCGCCTGTGGCCCCCACCTTGAGGTCAGGCCGTTCCAGGTGCTCACGGATGCGGTCGACCATGCCGTCGATCATGGCTACGTGACCCAGCAGCAGTCCGGCCTGGAGACTGTGCACGGTGTTGGTGCCGAACGGGCGGGGAGGGGGCTCCATGCGGATGCCCGGAAGGTGGGGGGCCCGGCGACTGATCGCGTCTACCGAGATCTCCAGTCCGGGAGCGATGATTGTGCCCAGAAAGGCACCCTCGGAAGAGAGGACCGAGAGGGTGGTGGCCGTGCCCAGGTCCACGACCACCACAGGCAGGCCCCAGCGCTCCCGGGCAGCCACCGCGCCTGCGATCAAGTCCGCGCCGACCTCGGCGGGGCGATCGACCTGCAGGGTCAGGCCCAGCTCCAGGCGGGCGCTGATGAACCTGGGATGGTGGCCCAGGTAGCGCTGACAGGCTTCCTCAATGCGGGTAGCCAGCTCGGGCACGACGTTGGAGACGCCCACTCCTTCGACCTGGTCGGGGCCGGCCCCGGTCTGGGCCAGCAGGCTTTTGAGGAGCAGTCCGTATTCGTCGGCCGTTTGTTGGCGGTTGGTGTGCAGTCGGTAGCTATGGGCAAGCTTCTCGCCCCGGTAGAGACCCAGAACCAGGTTGGTGTTGCCGATGTCCAGCACCATCAAGAGGCCCAATCGACTTTACCTGCGCTTTCTTCTTCTTTGGCTGTAGATCAAGACGACGATGGGGAAGGCCACCATTTCGGCCGTGATCCATTCGGCCGAGCCGTGCAAGAGAGCCATCGGGGCCAATTCTTCGAGCGTATTGTGGCCTCGCATGATGGCTACCAGACAGACGCCCAGGGTATTGGTCCAGGAGCCGGCCATCACGGCCACCAGGGCGGCAAGACTGTTGCGAGCGCTGGAGTTGGCCCGGAGCTCGCGGACCAGCGCGAAGGCACCTGCGGCCGCAGGACCGATCAGCAGGCGAGGCAACAGTTGAACCACCGGATCGGCTGGGTCGTAGTGAAGCAAGCAGACGGCCCCAAAAACCAGGCCGACCAGACTTCCGGCCAGGGGCCCATCCAGGATGGCAGCCAGGATGACGGGGATGTGCAGGAGCGTGAAGGCGCTGCCGGGGTCGTCGGCCACCTCCAGAAATCCCAGACCGCTCACTCCCAGAACGGCGGTCACCAGCAGCATGGTGGTGGTGGTTGTGAACCGTTTCATCAAGCCTTCGGGGCGGGTTCGGGGCCGGCGGCGGGGTTCTCCTCCTGGCCCGGTCGGAGGAGGCTCAGGCTCCGTTCAGCGGCTCGTGGCGGGTTTCTTCCTCGAGGTCGTCTTCCTGGTCGGGCGGAGCATCGTCCTCGCGTTGGTGGTGCATGGCCTCCAGAAAGGCCTCATCATACTCGCTGATCAGATCGCGCAGGTTCAAGAGCGCCATGCGGAGCCCGGCCAGCTCGTCGAAAAGGCTCTCTTCCGACTCCCCCGTCAGGCGAGGCAGCACTTCCGTGTAGAGTTGCTTGGCCAGCACCATCACCTCGGCGATGCGATAGGCAACGGCTTCGCGGTCACCTGGACGCAGGCACTCCTCCTGTTTCATCCGGCTGAAGAGGCTCCTGGTGATCGTGACTTCCGGTTCCACGGCTAGCGTCCCACGAAGAGTGTCTGGGCCGTCTCCAAGCTCCAAAGCGCGAAGCCGGGCCAGAGGCCGAGTATCAAGCTGGCGGCTGTGCCGATCACCAGAACGACTCTCACGCCCAGCTTGACCCGAATAGGCGGACTATCCGGAAGCGGGGGGTCGAAGTAGGCGGTGCGCAGCACTCCAAAGTAGTAGTAGAGGCTGATGACCGAGTTCACCACGCCTACCACGACCAACCAGGGCATGCCCGCCGCGTAGATCGCTCGGAAGAGGTAGAATTTCCCGACGAAGCCTGCCAGCGGGGGCACTCCGGCCAGGGACATGAAGCTGATCAGCAGCACGAAGGCGACGAACGGATTCCGCTGGGCCAGGCCGGCCAGCTCACCTCGTTGGTAGGTGCTGTCGGAGGGCAGACAGGCCAGCAGCGCAGCCCAGCTGGTCAGATTGGTCACGCAGTAGATCCAGAGATAAAACAAGGTCGCTCCTGCCGCCATGGTTGCGGTCTGGCCACCGGCCGCGGTCACGCCGATGAGGAGGTAACCGATCTGAGCGATGCCGGAGTAGGCCAGGATCCTTTTGAGGCTCACCTGGGGCAGGGCCATCAGGTTACCCAGACCCATGGATAGCAAGGAGAGTACTGCGAAAACTAGCATCCAGCCGTCGGCCAGGCTGACTCGCAGGAGATCGCTCTCCAGATCGAGGTCTGCCCAGAACAGGCGCAGACAGAAACCGATGATGACCGCCTTGGGAGCCGAGGAGAGGTAAGCCACCACGGTGGGAGGGGCACCCTCGTAAACGTCGGGAGCCCACATGTGGAAAGGGGCAGCGGCCATCTTGAAGGCGAGCCCGGCCAGGATCATGAGCACGCCCACGAGCAGGGCGTGCGGCATGCTGGCCACTTGCGTGAAGCGGGCGGGGAACTCGCTGAAGTAGGTGGTCCCGAGACTGCCGTAGACCCAGCTGATTCCAAACAGCATCAAGGCTGAGGAGACCGAGCCAGCCAGGAAGTACTTCAAGCCCGCTTCGGCCGACTCGGACCGGTAACGGCGAATGGCGGCCAGGGCGTAGAGAGGAATCGAGAAGAGCTCGAAGGCAATGAAGAAGGTCAGGAACTCGTTGGCCGAGACGGCCACCGTCATGCCCAGCCCGGCGAAGGCGATCAGGCTGTAGTACTCACCGGCGTTGGAGCGCTCTTCGTCGAAAGCATCCTCTGACAGCCAGACGGCCAGGGCGGTGAGCAGCCCGATCAGGGCTTTCAAGGAGAGTGCGAGGCTGTCCACTATGTAGGAAGACGGTGTCAGTTCCAGTTCCGGAGCCGGTTGGCGACTGAATAAAGAGATCGGCAGGGGGCCGGTCATCAAAGCCAGACTGCAAAAAACGGCCGCCAGGCTGGCCACCCAGACCACCATCCGAATTCGCCTCACAGATCGTTGGCCGACCATGTCGGTCATCAGGGCGCAAAGGGCGGCCAGCAGCAGGCAGAGCTCGGGCGAGAGGGGGGCGACCAGCTGGGCCACTCGGGTAAAGAGCTCGCTAGACACGGTTCACCAACTCCTGGAGGGTGGGGCTGGTCACGGCCGTGAGCAGGACCGGGTAAAAACCGAAGGCCAGGGTCGTCAGGGCCAGCAGCAAGAAAGGCAGGCGCTCCCACCAGAGGGCGTCGCGCACTCCCACCAGGCGAGGGTTCAGGGGGCCGAAGAAGCCATATCCCAACGACCGGATCAAGTAGGTCGTGGTGATCACCAGCCCACAGATCGCCAGGGCTGTCAGACCCGGCCGGGCTGGCCAGGAGCCCAGGAAGACCATCAGCTCGGCTGCAAAACCCGTCATTCCGGGTAGACCCAGCGAGCCCATCGCTCCCACTGCAAACAGAGTGGCCAGGAAGGGCATGCGGGCGGCCAGTCCACCCCACTGCCTGAGGTTGCGGCTGTGGGTGATGTGATAGACCGTGCCGGCCAGGGCGAACAGAAGAGCCGTGATGATTCCGTGCGAGAACATCTGGAAAACGGCTCCCGTGAGCCCGAAGAGGGCTGAGCGAGACTCGCCCGTCATGGCTGCCAGGCCCAGAAAGACCATGCCCATGTGGCTCACCGAGCTATAGGCGATCATGACCTTGATATCGGTCTGGCGCAGGGCACAAAGCCCTCCGTACAGGACATTAACCACTGCGATGGCGGCGAAGAAGGGCATCCACTCGGCCACCGCCTCAGGGCAGAGGTCGAAGCCCAATCGCACGATACCATAACCGCCCATCTTGAGGAGCACCCCGGCCAGCAGCATGGACAGAGCGGTGGGGGCCGAGGAGTGGCCCTCCGGCAGCCAGGTGTGGAAGGGAACCAGCCCGGCCTCGATACCAAATCCGATAAAGAAGATCAAAAAGAGGATCTTCTGGGCTTCGACGGGCAGCGGGATCTGGCGCAGCACCTCGAGATCGAATGAAAACGCCTGGTTTGGAGAAAACTGAGAGCTCAGGAAGTAGAGCCCCAGAATGCCGATCAAGACCAGCCCACCGCCCAGTTGCAGATAGACCAGCAGCTTCATGGCAGCTTGGCGGCGGTGGATCGGTTTGCCGTCACCCGATTTGTCTGAGCCCCAGATGCCCACCAGGAAAAACATCGGGATGGAGGCCAGCTCGTAGAACAAGATCATGAAGAAGAGGTCGGTGGTGGCAAAGACGCCCAACACTCCGGTCATGGCCGTGAGGGTCAGGGCGAAATACTCTCGGCGTCGAAAATCGATCTGCAGCGAGATGAAAGCGGCCGTGCAGCATACGATGCCGCTGAGAAGCAGCATGGGCATGGACAGACCGTCCACCCCGAGCTTGTAGTGGATGCTCAAGGGGGCGAACCAGAGCACATCCTCCACCCAGCGGTAGCCTGTGGCGGGAGCTTGCCAGAAGCTCGCGTACATGGGCAGCGCCAGCAGCAGGGGCAGGCTGGCGAAGAGCACTCCCAGGCGTTGAATGCCCTTTACCCAACTGGCCGGGCTGGCCAGGATGAGGATGGCTCCCAGCAAGGGAGCCCAGACCATGAGGCTGAGCACCGGCCAGTCGCTCATGGCTTACCTCCCGGGAGTCCTGGGAAGGGGTGGAGGACAAACTCGGGCTCGACCAGACCGAGCCCGACGATCAGCACCAGCGTTGCCAGCACGATGAGCAGCAGATACTGCTGGATGCGACCGCTTTGTTCCTTGCGAAGCTCGTTGCCGGCCCAGACCGTCAACTGCCCGACGGTGTTGACGGCCAGATCTACGATGTTGTCGTCGACCCAGGCGGCCACGCGGGCGCCCAGGTACATGGTTCCCGAAAGCAGCCAGGCCCACAGGTGATCCATGTAGTACTTCTGTTGCCAGAGCACCCAGATACGGCCGAGCTGGGCGCGTAACCGTCGCTCTCCGGCCACCGGGTCGCGCCCGAAGTAGCTCCAGGCTGCAGCCACACCGGCGAGTGCGACCAGGACCGAAAAGATCATCATGGCGGCCTGGAAGACGTGCTCCGGCTCGTGAGGGTTGTTGATCAGGTGGTGGAACTGGTTATCCCAGGGCATTCCGGCAAAGCCCAGGAAGGTGGCAAAGAGCGACAGGATCAGCAGGGGCACGTACATGATCGGGCTGACTTCGTGAGGCTCATGATGGCCAGCCGCCTGCAGCTCCATGTGGGCTCCCAGGCAGGCCGGTGGAAGCCCCTCGCCGGCGACTACGGCACGCTCCTCAGTCCAATCGGGCTTGAAGGTGAAGACCTCCCAGGAGGGGTCGACCGGAGGGGTGAGGTTGGCCGGGGGCACCTCTCCGGCCAGATCAGCCGGGGCGTGCTCCGGGCCGCGGAATTCGCCCAGGAAGGTGATGCAGAACATCCGGGTGACATAGAACGCGGTCAGGAAGGCGGCCACCACCAACACCAGCAGGACCGGTCCGTGGGTGCCTGCCAGGATCTCATCCTTGGACCAGAAGCCCGCGAAGGGGGGAATGCCGGCCAGGGCGAGGCAACCGGCTGCGAAGGCCAGGCTGGTCATGGGCAACTTCTTGCGCAGGCCCCCCATGGTCCACATGTCCTGGTTGTGGCAGGCCACGATCACGGCCCCCGAGCCCAGGAACAGCAGCGCTTTGAAGAAAGCGTGGGTGATCAGGTGGAAGGTTCCGGCTGTATAGGCGCCCGAGCCCAGGGCGGCCATCATGAAACCCAACTGGGAGATGGTTGAGTAAGCCAGCACCCGTTTCACGTCGTTTTGCACACAGGCCAGGGTGGCCGCCAGAAGAGCCGTCAGGGCGCCGATGGCTGCCACCGTCCCGCCAGCCAGGATGGCCACGTCGAAAACGGGGAACATCCGGGCTACCAGGTAGACTCCAGCGGCAACCATGGTGGCTGCGTGGATGAGGGCGGACACTGGCGTGGGGCCCTCCATCGCGTCCGGCAACCAGATCTGGAGGGGAAACTGGGCGCTCTTTCCGATAGCTCCGCAGAAGATGAGCACCGCCGCCAGGGGCAGATAGCCTTGCTGCCAGACGGCTGAAAGGCTCACGCTGGAATTGATGGCCACGAAGTTGAACGTGTCAAGCTTGGTGCCCAGCATCAAGATGCCCATCAGAAAGAAGAGGTCGGCGAATTTCGTGACGACGAAGGCTTTCTTGGAAGCCTGGGTGGCGCTGGTCTTGAAGTACCAAAATCCCACCAGCAGAAAGGAGCAGACCCCTACAAGCTCCCAGAAGACATAGATCTGGAGCAGGTTGGTGGACAGGATCAGACCCAGCATCGAGAAGGCGAACAGGGACATGTAGGCATAAAAGCGTGAGAGAGAGGCCGAGCCCTGGGTGGGAAAGTGGTGAATCTCGGTCTCCATGTAGCTGAAAGAGTAGATCTGGATCAGCAGGGCGATGAAGCAGACCATGATCAGCATGGTGGCCGACAGGTTGTCCACCAGCAGGCCCATCTCGACACTGGCCCAACCCAGGTCGATCCAGGAGAAGTCGGCTTGAGCAACCTGGTCGGGTCCGTGCAGTCGGCTCAGGAAAAGCCGGGTCGACAGGACCAGTGAAGAGAAGATCGCCAGGATCGACAGGGCCGCCGAGAGTCGACCCCAGCGCAGCGTCACCAGGGTGATGAGAACGAAAGCCAGCAGTGGGAACAGCGGGATCAGCCCAACTTCGGTCACCTGCTGACCGGTGAGCTCCATGGCGGAGGATATGGCCTGATGTTCACCCAAGCTATTGTTCTCGCTGTTCGGCCTGGCAGGGGTCTTGAAGGAGCCTCAAGAATTGAAAACCCGCCAAGGGCCGGTCGTCCCCGGTTCGGCGCCCACCAGGGCAAACCTTCTGGAGGCCTGGTATGGAAGAAGTCCGCATCATTCGTAGCGCACAGCGCCGCCGCACCGTTTCCGCCACGGTCGAGAATGGGGTCATGGTCCTGCGCGTGCCCGCCCGTTTTACCCGCCAGGAGGAGCTCGAGTGGATCGAGCGCATGCGCAAGCATTTTGAAAAGAAGCGTCGCCGTGTCAAGAGTGACAAGGACCTGATGCATCGCGCGAGGATCTTGAATCACCTTTACTTCGCGGGAAAACTGAGCTTCTCGGTGCTCTGGGTGGACAATCAGACGAAACGCTGGGGCTCATGCACTCCTTGCAGTGAGTCGATTCGGATTTCCCGCGAATTGGAGCTCTTTCCCGAGTTCGTGCTCGACTATGTGCTGGTCCATGAGCTGGCGCACCTGATCGTGCCCGATCACTCGGAGGCCTTCTGGAAGCTGGTGCGCCAGTACCCTGATACTGACAAGGCGATCGGCTTCCTGATGGGGGTGTCGACGGCGCGAGCGCTCAGCCCTGCAGCTGGTTGACCTGCTCGAGGTCGATGGTGTTACGGTTGCGGTAGACCGACAAGACGATAGCTACTCCGATGGTCACCTCGGCCGCAGCCACGGTGATCACAAAGATGGAGAAGAGCACCCCGGTGAAGTCGGGCAGAAAGTGGCTGAAGGCGACCAGATTGATGTTTACCGAGTTGAACATCAATTCGAGCGACATCAGGACGGCCACGGCATTACGCCGCGTCAGAGCGCCGTACAATCCGATGCTGAAGAGCACAGCGGCAAGAATCAAGTAATGCTGCAGACCGACGGGCGTCATGCGGGTGGCGGCCCCTCTTCCTTGCGAGCGATCATGATGGCTCCCACCAGCGCGGCCAGCAAGAAGGCCGAGGCCAGCTCGAAGGGCAGCAGGTAGGTGGTGAGCAGCTGTTGCCCCAGCGAGCCCAGGTCACTGACTGGCACGGCCTGGGCGCCTTTGTTCCAGGGCGACACCGCAATGGTTACCACCAACACGAGGCCCATGGCCAGGGCCGCGCCCAGGCCGGCGGCTTGCTGGGTAAAGCGTTTATGGGGATCGGTGTGCATCACGTGGTGGGTCAGCATGAAACCAAACAGCAAGATGACCGCGATGGCTCCGGCATAGATCAAGACCTGCAGGGCGGCAATGAAGGGGGACTTCAACAGGACGTAGATACCCGCCACACCCAGAAAGCAGGTGATCAGCGCTAGACCGGCGTGGAACAGGTTGCGAGCCTGCACCATGCCGAGGGCAGAGGCTACGATGACCCCGGCCAGCACGAAAAAGACCGCATCGGTCATGGCCTGGCCCCCTGGGGAAGAGGCGGGCGACGCGAACGCATGACGCTCCAGACGGTCAGGCAGAGCAACAACCCGGCGGCCCAGAAGCTGAGGGGTTCGCCGGTCACCTCATAGAGCAGGGTGGCGATGGCGCAGCCAATCAGGTTCAGGAAGGCGATTGGCAACATGAACTTCCAACCGAAGTTCATCAGGTGGTCGGGGCGAAGGCGCGGGAAAGTCCAGCGGATCCACATCATGACCAGGACCAGGATGTAGGCCTTGACAAAGAAGGCGGCCACTCCAAGAAGCTGGACCCACAGTCGCGGGTTGGCCGTCAGGCCGGGGTGGGTCAGCTCGGGTGCGTCGAACCCCGGAATCAGCCATCCGCCCAGAAAGACCGTGGTAGCGATGCCTGCAATCAGGAACATGTTTGCGAACTCGGCCAGGAAGAACATGGCGAACATCAAGCCCGAGAACTCCGAAACGTAGCCCGCTACGAGCTCGGACTCGGCCTCGGGGATATCGAAGGGGGGACGGTTGACCTCGGCGATTCCGCAAATGAAGTAGACGAGCAGCCCCAGGAAGCTGGGGATCAAGAACCAGACACCATATTCGGCCTGGGCCCGCACAATGTCGACCATGGAGAGGCTTCCGGCCATCAAAATGGGGCCCAGTAGCGCAAAGATCAGGGGGATTTCGTAGGAGAGCATCTGAGCTGCCGAGCGCAATCCGCCCAGCAGGCTGTATTTACTGTTGGAGGCCCAGCCGGCCATCAGGATGGAGAGCACGGTCAGAGAGCTGATGGCGACCGCGTAGAGCAACCCGACGTTGAGATCTGCCACCCAGAAGAGCGGTCCGAAGGGGAGGACGACGTGGGCTGTAAGGCAGACCGCGAAGATGGACA
>QWHO01000244.1 GCA_021404945.1 bacterium CPR1 | reverse complement strand
CTCAACAATCAGCAGGCCTGTAGGAGGAGGAGAAGGAGCGCGGCTGACGACAGGACGGCCAGCAGCGTCTTGTCTGTCCTGGCCTGGGGAGTATCCTGAGCCGGGTCGGGGCTCCTCGCTTGAGCCTGCGCTGTAACGACTGAAGGACCAGTTGGTGGTGGACTCGGCGGGGGAGTAGGAGGTGGCGGGGGGGCGGGAGCCGGCGACGGGTTGAACTGTTCCAGGATCGCCTGATTTTTCGCTCGAGTGGAAACCTTCTGCGGAGCCGGGGCCTGTGACTTTGGCTTGACGGCCGGTGCTTCGTCGGATTTTGGACTCTCCCCGCTCTTCAGCCGATCGAGGACTTGCTTGTTGCGAGTAGGGAGGGCCTTCGGCGGTCGAGGCATCGGGTCGGCGAGTCCCCGCCTTGGAACCTCGGGTCCGGCCAGGCGAAGCTTGTTCCAATGCTCGAGAACAATCTGGGGACACGTACGCTCCCCATTCTTGTCAGTGTACTTCTGGATAAGCCCTGTCACTGCTACCCTTGTCCCCTTCAGACTGTCTAATTTGAGCCCCTTCCAGTCCTTGAGTACGTTGGGCCATAAGACCCATCTCTAGCAGTTTGTCGCGGTCGCTGGCCTGGTAGACCTCATACAATCCCCTGACGGGGGTCAGGACAGCGGTCGAGCGCTGCCCGGGCTCGCGACCCTGGAGCCAGTCTTCCAGAGGGGGTATAGTTTCCAGCTTGGCACGAAAGAGCGTCTCGAGTCGACCGTAGTATTGGGCTTGAGAACCACCCTGAGACTTGAGGTCGTCGAGCAGCTCAGAGCCTTCGGGGTCGGAGTAGTCGGCGGCTGTGAAGATCAAGTTCTCCGAACTGTTGTAGTCGCGCCAGAGGTCCGGATTGTCTGCGATCGCCAGCAGGCTGACATAAATGAGGATGCTCGAGAAATGGTCGAGGTCCGCGTCAAAGTTTGCGCTGGTGCGTTGAGGGTGCTGATAATTGCGCTGGCCAAGCTCGTTCGCTGCTCGGCCCTTGAGCCGGGGAACGAACATACCATCATAGTCAATGAGGCGGACGTCGGTTCCCTGAACGAGAACGTTACCGTGTTGCAGGTCGCCGTGGGCGATGCCGAGCCTTTTGAGCTCTCGGACCGCCTGACGGAAGTTCTCTGCCACCTTGCGAAGGGCCGCCGGCTTCTGCAGGTTTCGTTCTACAAAAAGGGCCAGCGACTGTCCGCCCGCGACCCAGTCCATCTTGACGATGGGATAGTAGCTTCCGTTGACAAGAATGCCCTTGTCTTGATAACTGAACTTCAGGAAGAGGTCGGAGCGGAGCGAGCCGAGCACCCCGCTGATCGCATCATAGCGTTCTTGAATGTCGGGAGCGTAGCGGTGGAAGCAACGCACCGCAAACTGACCGGTCTTGCTGGTCAGATGATAGGTCAGCGCAAAGCCTCCTGAGAAGGCTCTGGGATAGCCTTGCTGGCGCTCGACCTCGGCGCTCTTTAGTTCCGGATCTTGGAGGAAGACCTTGGGGTTCTGGATGGCCAGCTGGTATTCAGACATCGATGGGTATCTCATCATTGCGTCCGCACCGCCTCGAGAACCACCAGAGTAACGTCATCATTGACCATCTGGCGTCTCTGTCGCTTCAGGTCGACCCAGCGATCGAGGAGTTTGCGCTCGAGGAGTCGGTCGAGCACCAGGTCGGGTCTTCTTCCCAGATCCTGTTGGTTGACAAACCAGCCGGCCAGCGCGTCGGTCATCAGATAGAAGCGTGTCTTGCCGCCGATGGGCTCGTCGCTGAGCCGCTCGAGCTTGTCCTCGAGTTGAGCGTTCTGCTCGGAGAGGTTGGACACAAGGTGGGGAAAGTTCGTAAGCACCGGATTCGAGGGAAGGGTACGGCACGGTCCATCGTCGGTTCTCCAGACCAGAACGGAGTCCCCGGCTGCTACCGCTGAGAAGGAGCCCTTCTCTTCGTGCAGCATAAGGCCCAGTAGAGTCGAGTAGGCTCCCGACTGGAGCTTCTCCAGCGCGTGCCAGGGGAGTTGCTTCAGGTCCAGCCCTTCGATAAACGACTTCCGTGCCGGGGTCAGCCACTCATCAGAGATGTTGACTGTTGGCCTGGCCAGGAAATGGTCGATCAGGCATAAGGCCCATCGACCTGGAAAGGCCGAGCTCGAGGCGCCATCGGCCACAGCGAAGACCCCGTGGTCGAGATCAAAATTGTAGCGATCCTCGCACTCGGCGATCGCAAAGCCTATCTTGGCAACGCGAAGGCTCTCAAGAACCTTTACCGTCACGTCAGCGAGCGATGAGGCGAGTGTTGGCGGCCTGCGTTCCGATGGTCAGGAAGTTGACGAGATCGATGAACCCTGCGTTGTTGCCGTAACCCCTGGCGCCGGGACGAAGGCTGTAGCCGAGCCCTGCAGCCGCCGAGTGAAACATCGGTGGGAGCACACTCGACATGCGGAACAGTCGCTTGGCGTTCGGACCGGAAATTTGATCCTCGGATTCGGGAAAAAGCACTTTAGCGCCAGTTCCTCCCGAGATGTGGAGGTTCAACAGGAGCACGTTGCCGTCATCGGTTGCGAGCTGATGGATGAGCTGGGCGAGAGGCTCGGGATCGCCATCGGTCGGATCTCCATCGGTGATGTTCATGATGGTCGGGGGAAAGGCTCCCGAGCTCTGGTCGGCCCACTCTCCGACGGTCTGGCCGGCCAGCCTGAAGGCCTCGCACATCGGCGTGCAGCCGCTGGCAACGGGGTCGAACCACACGGGGAACCTCACGGCGACCTCGATCACGCCACCGGCACCATCCGGCACCATCCGGGACCTTCTGCTGGCGATTCTCGATGCGGGTGGGGTTGGCTTCGATCTGGTCCACCGGTTTGAGGATGCCGCCAGGAACCTTAGTCAGGCCGTCTCCACATTCCTGACCGTAAGCGATCACGCCAACGTGGAAGTAGTTTCGAATGCCTTCTTCCTTTGAGCACCTGGTGATCAGCTCGGCCAGGATCTTGTTGATCACATCGGCAACGCCCTTGGACTTGGTCAGGCCATCTCCCCACGGCTCGGACATTGACCCCGATTGATCGATCAGGAACAAAAATGCCGTGGGATTCTTCCGGCTGATCTCGGCCGAGTATGCCATCGTCCCTCCCTCACTGTTCGGATGTCTAGCTGGCTTCGTGCTGGGCCTTGATTTCCTTCTGGGAGAAAGGAAATCGACTCAGGAGCGATTGATCCGGAGTGCCTCATTCACAGCTTCACATACCGCTTCCCCGCCGATGAGCTTTCCACCATGACCTGGAACGGCAACCGCTTGAGGTGGTCGGCGAAGTCCTTGCTGAACCGACGCACCTCGCGGGGCGAGCCCAGAAAGGCGACGAGCTCGACCTCGGTAATGCTGCCGTAGCTCTCCAGGTGCAGGAAGACCCCTTGGACCGACGGGTCCTTGAAAGCATTGGCCCAGCTGGGAAGGGGCCGAGGTAGAGGCTTGGTGGCGTAGCTGAGGCCCTCCTGAGCGGGCTCCATGATTTGCGTTGGCCTCGGAGGCTCGGGCCGCAGGATCGCGGTGGGCCTGGCCGCCTCGGAGGGCGCAGGCATCGGAGCTGTGGGTTTGGGAGGGGCCGCCGGGGCGGCCTTTGGAGCAGTAAGCCTGGCGGGCGGAGGGGGAGAAGCGGTCTGCACCTTTCCGTCTCGCACCAGGCGTGCTAGCTCGCAGTCGGGGTCGGCCGCCAGGGCCAGTTCAGCCCAGGCGCGGGCTTCCGTCTTCTTACCGATCTGCTGCAATGAGAAAGCTAGCTGAGCCATCCTGGCTGGCTCAGAGCCCTGGTGCACTCGAGGGCGAAGCTGGGTAACGGCGCGCTGGTGATTCCCTCCCAGTTGGAGGATGCGGATGAGCTGGTCGGTGGCCTTCTCTCCAAACTGCTCGTGGTCGACCAGAGGCTCGAGCAACGCGATGGCTTCGTCCAGCCGCCCCGCCTTCAGGGATAGAATCTCCACCAGCTCGAGCTGCGCCTTGACGTCGTGCGGGCAGAAATCGAGATAGCGGCGAAACTCCTCCACGGCCCGGCCGATGTTGTTGTCCCGAGCCAGCAGCCGTCCGAGAAAGTGGGCCGCGAGCGGGTCCCAGGGAGCCACCCGGCGCAGGGCCATGGTGGCCAGTCGGCACTCGGGCGATTGCTCGGATTCCCAGGTCAGCTGCATCCTCTGCCGGAGCAGGCTGGCGTCGGCGGGCGCGTTCTTGAGGAACTCCTCGGCCAGCTCGGTGGCCTCCTGGTGGCGCCCCTGGATCGTCTTCAGCCGGATCGCCAGGACGGCGATGGGCGAGTGCTCGGGACACTGGCGGGCGAGCTGCTCGAGAGAGCTGGCGTCTTTCGAGAGAAAGAGCTGGAGGGCGCGTGCCAGGGGTCCTTTCGAGGTCTGCAGGGTGACCGGAGCGGCGGCCCGCTCCGAAGGCACCTGCAACTGGGCGAACGCGGTCTCGGTGGTCACCTCGTCGTCCGCTGTGCACTTGCGCAGCCACTGCAGGGCCTCGGTGGGACGGCCCGACCTCGTGAGGGCGCGGGCCAGGGGCAGGTGCCAGGCCACCGCACTGGGGGCAAGCTTGATGGCTCTGGACAGGTGGCTGGCAGCGTAAACGTAGACTCCCTGGCGCAGCAGCTCTTCGCCACGGGCGGCCCATTCAACGGCTGACAGGCCGTGCAATCCACGACTCAAAGTGCAGTCGGGGCAGCAGTCGAGGAACAGCGGTGGACTCGTGGACTGGCACTGGGGGCAGCGCTCTTCCGCCTCGGGGGGCCGGGTCGTGTCGGGTGCTTTCCCGGCCAACCAGCCGAGCACCTCGTGGGCGGTGGGTCGGTCGGCCGGGTTGTGAGCCTTGCAAGCACTCAGAATCCGGCCAAGCTCGGGCGACAGATCGCGACGAATGGACGTGAGCTCGGGGTAGGGGGGCCAGCTGGCCAGCGGGTGCTGGCGCGTGGCTGCAAAGAACATCGTGGCACCCCAGGCAAACAGGTCGGTGGCTGGCTCGGACATGCCGGCACATTGCTCGGGCGAGGCATACCCCTCGGTGCCGATGACCTGCGTGTCCCTCTGTCCGCGAGCGCGGTGACGGGAGATTCCGAAGTCGACCAGCTTGAGCTCGCCAGCGTCGGTTCTGAGCAGGTTGGCCGGCTTGAAGTCGCGGTGCACGATGGGTGGGCTGTGCGAATGGAGGTGGTCGAGGATGGCAAGCGAGTCGACCATGAGGCGGCGGAACTCCCCTTCGTCCAGGGGGGAGCTCCGCTCCTGGATCACCTCTTCGAGGGACTTGCCCGGCACCAGCTCCATGATGATGTAGAAGGCGCCTTTGTGCTCGAAATAGTCGTAAATAGCGGCTGGTGGTCGCGGGCCCGGTGGACCGGGCCGAAGCCGCCCTGGCCGATGCAGTCGAGAAGGGTGTAGCGGTTATGAATCACCTTTGAGGTCGCGCCTCCCGAGCCCGAAGAATGAAGACTTGAGGACGTGTCGGACTTCGTCGTCAGCTACGGTGATCATCCAGGAGCTCAACGTGTGGCGAATGCGAAACAGCTTGCGACGGGCAGGAATGGTCGAGACTTCGAGCTGGCCCTTCCAGTCGGGCACCTGCAGGCGCTTGAGCTCTGTTTCGAACTGCCTGAGCAGGCCTTCTTCCTCAAGAGAAGCTATTCGGAAGGTCCGACAGGCCTGGCAGCTGTTGCCTTTGAGACACCCGTGGCACACTGTCTGGCCGCAGGATGTGCAGAGACGCTGGTGCTTGGCGCAGCCGAGCTGGCCGCCGCAGTCGAGACAGCGATGCGATTTGCAGAATTGACCTGAGCTCGGTCTATTCTGCATCGTCAGGCAGACCGGGCATGGCTCCACGCAGTTTGCGCAGTTCTCAGCGTGGCAGTACTCGCACCTGACCCGCGCACACTGGCTGCAGCCAACGGCCGAGCAGGAGTGACAGTGCCAGCGACACTCAGGGCAGCAGCCGACGTGCGCATCGCACTGGCTAAAGACCGTGACCAGCACGATCCGTCCACAGCCACACTTGGTAGCGTGTTTCTGGCACGAGCGTTCTCCTTTGGATGTTGTGACGGTTGGACAGGTCTTGCAGAGCGGCTCCTGACCGCCCGCGCAGCGCTTGAAGCAGTTGACGCAGGAGCTCTTGCCGCAGCTACCGCAGGCCAAGACCAGGGTCGGGGCGCACCGCTGGCAGTAAGTCTCCCCAAACTGGCACCGCACGACCTTCGAGATTCGTACCAGGTGACCGCAATTACAAATCTGTGAGCAATTCCTGCAGGCCACTTTACCGTCGGGAACCTGGAGCTTGCTCACCCCCGGTTTCCCGAACAGCGGATGGGTCGGGTCGGTGGGAATGGCGCAGGAGGGGCAGATCTGTCCGCAACCTGAAGAACAGGTGAGGGCTGACTTCCGGCAGAGGGTCTCCCGGCAGGAGCGACATTTGATGCAGCACTCGGAGCAGTGGTCGCTCTTACACACCGAGCACGGCGCCTTCTGGCAATCCGAGCAGCGGATTTTCTCGCAGGAGGGACATTGCCAGCGGCAGTTTGGGCAGCGTGGCCCGTGCGTGGGGCATTTCGCGAACCCACTCTTGAGTGCGAGTTTGCCGCAGGCACAACGTTCCGCGTGCTGGGGGCAGGCTCTCTCGCCCTCGAGCAGCCCCAGCGAGCAGCGGTCGCAGACCATGTGGTGGCCCTCGGCGCACGGTCCGACGTGCTGGCTGCAAAATTGCTTCTTGCACACGCTGCAGCGAGGGGCCACGGCTTGGGCGCAAGCAGAGCAGAGCTCTTCCTTGCCCACCGGGCAGGTCACCACGGCCTCGCGCGATTCAAGATGCTTGCAGTAGTTGGTCACCACGACACATTTACGGCATCGCTTGCTCCCCCGCAACTCGACCGAGCAGCCTGTGCACACAGGCCCGCAGCCGGCCTCACACTGCCTGGTGGTCTTGCTGCAGAAGGAGCCCTTGCAACTCGCACACTGCACAGAGCAGGCCTGGCAGTGGACGCTGGTGCATCCCTGGCAATGAACCTGCGGGCAGGCGCTGCATCCCTTTCGGTTGCAGGCAGTGCAGGCCCAGGTGCAGCTCGGACAGGCCCGGTCGTGCTCGGGGCAGACCGTGATCCGTTTCTTCAGCTCGTAGACGCCGCAGGAGCAGTAGTCGGCATGTCGTCGGCAGGCTCGCCTGCCGTCAGGCAGTAGATGGGGTGAGCAGACCTGGCAGGTGAGCTGGCCGGGCGGACAAAGTGCGCACGGACCCAAGTGGGTGAAACAGACCACCCGCTTGCAGTCCGAGCAGCTCGTGATGCACCGGCTGCAGCATTCCTCGCCTCCGACGGCGCAGCGGACCACCAGCTCGCGCAACTCCCGGTGGTGACAGCCGTTGGTCTCGACAACACAGGCCTTGCATCGCACCAGTCCCGTCCCCCTGAAATCGATCGAGCACCCCCGGCAGACGGGTCCACAACCTCCCTGGCAACTCTGTGTCGAGCTCGGGCAGTAGGCGCCGCTGCAGAACGAGCACGAGAGCACGCAGGTATCGCAGTGATTCTCCTGGCACCCTCGGCACTTCGTCCGAGCGCACTTTGAGCAACGGGGCCGCTGGCAGATCTTGCACTCCCAATAGCACTTCTTGCAGGCAAATCCGTGGTCGGGGCAGTCGGTCAGCTCGGCGAGCGGCTGGCCGGGGTGGGCCGGGCACTCGATTCGGTCCCACTGGCCCTCGATGAGGTCGAAGTTCAGCACGAACTGCCGCGCGCGAGAGCCGCGCCGGGCCGTGATCTGGGCCCGAGCGAAGGGCACCCGGTAGAGTACGACGGTGCGCGGCTCAAGCTCGGCTTTGATGGAGTAACGTTGAGAAATGTCGAGCAGTTGCTTGCGCTTGAACTCGAGCAACTCGCCTTTGCGAGCCGGATCGGTCTTGATCAAGCCGTCGTAGTAGTCTGCCGCGAGACGTTCCTCGTGTCTTGCTTCCTTCTCGGCTTCGGTCTCGAACTTCTTGACCAGCGGTTTGAGGCGGATCTCCGCCAGAGTGAAGGCTTTGTTGAGGAGAACGTCCCGGTTGAGGGGCAGGCATTTGCCCTGCAGGTGGTCTTCGCTCCCGAGCTTGATGACTCGCTCGAGCTGAGAGGATGCTTCATCGAGGGTCTGGCAGTCGAGCACTACGGGGAAGAACTCCTCGGCCCGCTCGAACCCATCGAGAGTGGCCCGGAAATGGACTTTCGCCAGCGAGCGGTAGCGCACTTCGACCTGGTCGAGAATGAGCTCGATGCCCAGGCCCTGCAGGCCGGGTGGCAAGGCTCGGGGCAACTCGTGCGGGCCCCTCAGAACGCACTCTCCGGCGCTGCCCTCGCTGGCCAGAAGATCGCGCAGCTTCTGGATGATCGGGCTCCCCAGCGTCACCATCCTGGCTTCCGGATCGGCGCCGAGTAGATCGCGGTGAAAACAGAGCACAAGTCGGGGAGACTTGAAGGCCTTTTGAAGGGATGGGCTGAGCTTGAGCTCCCAAAGCTCGGGATCGCGCTCGTGCACGTCGCACCCCGTCGAGAGAGCGAACTTGCGGCACAGGCTCTTGAGGGAGTGGACGCTCAAAATCCGACGATGTTCGAAGCCTCACAGATTTGCTCGAGCTGGGCGGCCTTTTGGGCTTCGTTCTTGAACTCTTTCTTCAGCAGCTTCTCGAGCTCGACGTTGCTGCGCGCTTGCAGGAGACACTTGAGGATACGCTCCTCGAAGGCGTGCTCTTCGTTGACCTGCTCGCCGAGAATCAGGTCAAGCTGCCCCACAGAGATCTCAAAAAGCCGGATTTTTTGATCGAGCACATTCAGAACGTGCTCCTCGACAGTCTCAGAGAGGGTCAGGTTGAACACCAGCACATCCCGCTCCTGGCCCAGACGCTGGATGCGTCCGATGCGCTGCTCGATACGCATCGGATTCCAGGGGAGGTCGTAGTTGACCATGATGTGGCAATGCTTCTGGAGGTTCAGCCCTTCGTTTCCGGATGATGACACGATCAATACCTGACCGCGCTCAGCGAACTCGTCCAATGAGCGCTTCTTCTCGACGGCAGTTCCCCGGAAGACCGAGGTGCTGAAGCCCTGCCTTGTAAGATGCTCCTTCAGCATACGCTGGGTAGGCACGTGGTCGGTGAAGACCACCGTGCGATCCTTCACCTGGTGCAAGACCGCGAGCAGCATGTTGAGCTTGGAGGACCGACCCCTCAGGGCCTCGGCATCTTTCTGGAGCTGAAGCACCCGTTGCCCGAGCCGAGGGCCGGCTTTGCTCGCCAGGTTGTGAAGGCTGTCGGCCAGCGCCTCCGGGCTGCTCGTCGCTCGCTGCTGCAGATGAATCAACTGCAACTGCCAGCGGCCCGAAGAGCCGTGCTCTTCGGCCAGCCGGTGGACCAGGGCGGTCACCCCTTCATACAGCTTGTTCTCCGCCTCGGTGGGGTTCAGGGTGCGCGTATAGGCTCGTCGCTCGGGAAATCGAACATAGGCCTGCGAGCGTCGGGTGCGGATCATGGCCTTCTCGAGGTCGGCTCGAAGCTCTTTTTCCCGCACTGCCATGCGACCGTTCACCCCGTATCGCCGCTCAAAGTCCTTGGGGTTGGTGCCCAGCAGGCCGGGGCGAAGGATGGAGATCAGGTTGAAGAGCTCCTCAAGCTTGTTCTGCAGAGGCGTGGCGGTCAGAAGCAAGAGGTAGCTCTTGTCGAGTTGCTCCAGGAAGGCCCAGCGTTTGGTTCGACGGTTGCGGGCGTGATGAGCCTCGTCGACGATCACCAGGTCCCAGCGCCGCCCGAGCAGGCTTTTCGAGCCTGTGCGCGTGGCGGTATCCAGCGAGATGATGACGTTTTTCAGGCGATCCAGATTGAGTTTGCTTTTGGTGGAGCTATCGTAGATGTCGAAACGGGCGCCGAATTTGTCCTCCAGCTCCTCCTTCCACTGCTCTCGCAAGGACGCCGGGACCAGGACGAGGGTGGACTGCACCAGCCCTCTGAGCACGAGCTCCTCGCGCACTAGCCCGGCCTCGATGGTCTTGCCCAGACCCACCTCATCGGCCAGCATGCTGCGGCCCAGGTGATTCTTCAGCGCCTTCTTGAGCACCTGAAGCTGGTGTCGGTGGGGCTCAAAGGCCAGGTGATCCACCGACATCAGCGTATCGAAGCCCAGCGGGCGAGCCAGGGCCTCGGCCTCCATCCGAAGCTCCAGGGTTCCCCGGGTCACGAACTGGCCGCTCTCGAGGCTGTTGAAGGCCTGCAGGCCTGCCCGGGTGATGGGCCGTCTGGGCTCACCGGCCGGCAGCTTCTCGACGAGCAAGAGGGTGCCGCAGCGGTGACAAAAGTGGACCCCTCCCGCTTGCTCCTGCCCGCATCTGGGGCAGTCCTGGTGACCGGTCAGGTAAGCTCGGGCCCGCTCGAGCGCGTGGCGAAAATCGCGAGCGGACTGGAAGCGCTCTTTGGGCTTCAGGGCCAGGCTGCAGCGCAGAACCCGGTTGAGCTCGTCAGGGATAGCTGGCACGGGGGGCACCATTTTGCCCTGCCAACTGGCTGGATCGATACCCGTCAGCAGCTGGTGGAGGAGCGCTCCGCAGGCATAGATATCCCAGCTCTTCTTGGGAATTCCGCCCGAGAGCTGCTCGGCGGGTGCATAGCCCCTGGTGGCCTGTATCTCTCGGGCAGCCGGGCTTTCCCCCACATGGGCTGCATTGAAGTCGATCAGGGTCACCTGAGCGAAGCTGTCGGCCAACACATTGCCCGGCTTGATGTCAGCGTGGATCACGGGAGGCGTTTGTCGGTGCAGGTAGTCCACCACGTCGAGCAAGCTCATCACCGTGTCCAGAGCAAGCTCGGTGGCCAGCCTCTCGCCGGTAAGCCGCTGGCGGTCTTGATACTCCTGCACCAGGTAGCGCACATTCTTCTCGGTGCCGTCTTCATAGAGGCGGGCGATGGCGGGGTGGTTCAGCTTTTTCAGGATCTCTTTCTCGGCGTCAAAGGCCCTGTGCATCTCCGGGGTTGGATGAGCAAGCTTCTTGACCACCACGCGTCGGCCCGGAAGCTCGATATCGTGCGCAAAGTAGACCTCGGTGTTGCGATTGGAGGCGAACCGGGCCTGGATGCAGTAGCGTCCCAGCACGATGGTCTCGGGAACCCTTTGAGCCCAGGCGGGGGGGCTTCCCCCGAGGGCCCTGGTGCTGCCGGCTGCCATTCAGACGATCAAAGGGCGCGAGGTGCCAGAATGAGAAATTGCCTGGATGACCGAGATTTGCACTGGTTACGCGACCCCTCGTGGCAAGGATGCCGTGAGTTTCGACGTTACGACCGAATTCCTGGTTTGAGGAAGCTCCGGGGGCGGATGGATTGATCCGGTGCGGCATTCACGTCAAGGCCACTTCGGGGAGCGTGCCCTGACTTGGGAAGTTGGAGCGGCCGCGTCATTCGAGCGACCATCGACCGGAAGAAGCTGCTTAAGGTCGTGAGCCAGCCACTGAAACCGGTTCGCCCGCTCGACCGAGTTTCGGCCTGCACTGAGCCCTGAGCTGACCGAACCTCGCGACGAAGAGCCCGCCCCCAGCTCTGCAAAACCTGGGAATCCTCGGGCGAAATCGGCAGCTCCGCCGTGCGAGCGTGGCGTAAGCCGGGGCGACGGGCGCCTGTCCTGATGATCGAGTCGTGGCGGCTCTTCTCAGTCGGCGCCTGGCTTTGCTTCGGATGATTCTTCCAGGGACGGCTTCTCGACATCGCCTTTCCTCCTTCGAGCTGGATTGTTGTGACCTTGCTTGAGGATTCTCAGCAAGGTTTCGTGGACCGGGCTCAAGTCATAAAGCGTTGTCTGGTTCGTCAGTCCTTCCCCACGGCGGTACTGACGCCTGAGAAACCCTTTCTCCTCGAGCATTTTCAAGAGCTCGCGAAGCCGCCGCGGCGAGAAGCCGAGCTCTTCACCCAGGGTCTTGAGGCTGGGGCGAGGGCAAAGATTCGTTTCAGACTTGCGCCTCATCAGGTTGAGCAGCAGGATGGCCGCCAGGGGGCTGATGCCCAACCGGTGAAAGTTCTTGAAGAAGAGGTGGGGAACAGGCGAAAAACCCTTCTCGGTATGAACTGCCGGGCCCCAGAGAAAGAGGTTCTTGTCCACCCTCGAGGGTTTGCGCTTGCGCTTCGCGGGGGCTGAGGCTTAAGCACCTCTGGCTCAAGCGCAGGCTCAGAGACGACTTGCTTTTTTCCGTATCCCAGCAGTTTCTTTAGCATCCTGCCTCCTCTCGTCGCTGCCTGCCGAGCAGCCGGGCAACCAGGGCCCGAGCTCGGCGGGCGATTCTCGTGAAGAAGGTCTGGCACGGCCATCTCCAACCTGTCCCAGGGGCCCAGGGGGCCACCTGACGAGGCTGGGGACGTTCGACGAAGGACTGGAAGCTGCCCCTCTTCTGGCACGACTCGATACCCAGCCACCAGTCCAGGGTGCGGCTGAGATCGAAGGTCCCGGACTCTTTCACGTGGGTCGACTCGATGGGGTCCACGACCCCGAACCCGGTCTCGACCAGGATGGGCCTCGACTGCACCTGGAAGCCGAGCCATTCGCAGTATTCCGGACTGGGGTCGGGGAGAGGAAGTTGGGCAACGATCCGGCCGCTGTTGTCGAGGATGCTCACGTCGGAGTGACGCGGAACATCCACGATGACCTCGCGGGTCCTGCCGACCAGGTCCTCTCGCCACAGCCGCAGGGCATCCTCGGGAGAGGCGGCTTCGATCGGGACTTTCACGAAGGCGAGGCCTTCGTAGACCAGGACGAACGTTTTCATAGCAGGAGACTCCTTTCAAGACCTGCCCTGAGTTTACAGCCCTCTGACCTCCGCCGCCAGGACCCCGCCGTCAGCCCGTTAAGAGCATTTTTTAAGAAGGGAGATTTCTTAATATGGCGGCGAGAACTCGCCGGATGGGAGAGGCGAGATCTCGCCATGGACAGGCAGAAAATTTCCCCTCATGTTCAATTCGGCCCGGTCACCAGAACTGCGGCGTTCCCGCGCCAGCGCCCTCTGACCCGCCCCCTGTCGTCAAAGGCGCAGCACCAGATGGGCTCCAGGCCCGTGCACTCGGTCATCGTCAGCTCCTGGGCGCCTGCCAGGAAAGGGTCTGCCGACTCCTTGGCGCTGCGGGTGGCCTCCTGCAGTTGCTCGAGCGTCAAAGGCGGTGAGGGGCGCGAGAACTGGCGGTCCTGAGGAGCGGCCAGGGCGGTGAGATGAATCTCTGCTTGCTTTCCAAGCAGGTGGGACAGGCCTCGAGGATGGTACAGATCCGGGAGGCTGTGACTGTTGAACGGTGTCAGGCACCAGTAGCGCGAAGAGGGGGAAGCTTCCATCAGAGCGTCACAGGTGGCCATCCAGCTCCCGTGATGGGGCAGTTTCATTCCCTGGTGGTTTGCCAGGCGCGGTGCGCGACCGACCACGACCGACATTCCTTCTGAGAGGCTGGCTTGCTTGTTGTCCACATCCGGGAGGTCTCCGGCCAGGACCAGCCGGGTTTCGCCGTACACGATCTCCAGGACGAGGCTGATGTGGTTGGCGCGGATTCCCAGATTTCTCAAGTTTTCCGGCTCGGCGAAAAAGGCCTCGAGAAAGGCTCTTGCGGGCGCCACAGCGGTCACGGTCGTCAGGGCCGAGCCCGGAAGGCTCGTTCCCGCGCAGGTGGGAATCAGCCGGCTCGGATCAGCCTCACCCCATTCCAGGATGGCGGTCAGAGCAGCCTGCACGGCGCGTGCTTGCTGGTGCTCCAGGGGAAGTCAAAGCGGGTGCTCCCTGACTTCATCGAGCTCCTGGCTGAGGGGCTCCGGCGTGGTGCCGGTGTAGGCCACCCAGCGTGGCTGAGCCCGCTCGATCAACTCGGGAATCCCCAGAGCGTGATCGCGGTGAGGATGGGTCAAAATGAGCCCGGGAGGCTCGTTGGCCAGGCGAAAGCGCTCAAAGAGGCTCCACAGGGGGTACTCTCCGCCTTTCACGCGACAGCCATCGACCAGGAGCCAACCGCTCTGGGGAAGAGCGACCGCCGCCGCTTCTCCCTGCCCGGGACCGGCGATGAAAAGGTACAGCAGGCTGCGGTCGAGCTCGTCCAACTCGCTCAGCAGCCGGGGCTCAGTCCACCGAGCGCCAGTATCCATCCGCAGCGTCGTAAGAAAGGGTGTGGGGAACCATCGTATCTGGAGGAGTGGCGCGGATCACGGCCGTTTGATCGGCATACACCCCGGCAAAGTAGAACCCGGCGGCTTCGGTCCAGGGCTCACCAAGCCAGTCTTCCCACTGCTCGGGGGTCAGCGTCTTGCGCAGGACCCGACGCGCTGGATCGGTCGTGGCGAGCACGATGACCGGTCCTTCACGACTCAGCTCTTGAACCCGAAAGGGATACCAGCTGGTCAGGGGATGCCCGTCCGGGCTCTGGGCCGGAATCTCAGCGGGAATCTTCCATCTGCGCTCGATGGGGTAGTTGGGAGCATAAACCGAGTCGCCCAGGTGGAGCGCTTCGACCGCATCCAGGATCTGCTGGCGCAACACTCGCAGAGGGCGATCTTCCTCGACGTGCAGTTGGTCTATCTGAGAGAAAACGCGCTCTGCCTCCAGCGGTTGCCCCGACTCGAGCCACTGGTGCGCCACCCAGCGGAGAAAGTGCCTGGAGAACCAGGCATCCCTCTGGCGGATGCGGCTCATCGCTGCGGCGAACCGGTCGCGGGCCTGGTCAAAGCGGGCGTGGCGGATCAAGAAGGTGACCAGGCGCCCATTCCACCAGGGGTTCTCCGGGTCGAGCTCGACCGCCTGGACGAGGCAGGGATAGACTTCGGCGAAAGTGCGGCCGCAGCGGTCGAGGTTGAAGCCCTCGTAGTGCCATGAGTAGGCCCGAGCCGGGTCTTTCTGGCGGCAGATCTGGTAGAGAGCTGCCGCTTCACAAGGTTTGCCGGAGACGCTGAGGGCTC
>QWHO01000243.1 GCA_021404945.1 bacterium CPR1 | reverse complement strand
AGTCGAGAAGGGCTGCCCTTCATCAGGTAAACCTGGCGCAGCACGATGGCCCAGACCCGAGAGAGGGACATCAGGCCTCCAGCGAGAGCGGCTCACGGGCCACGGTGATGAACAGATCTTCCAGGTTGGCTTTGCCGTGCTCGGCGGGCAAGGTGCGGGGATCGCCCTCGAGCAAAATTTTGCCCCGCGAGAGGAAGAGCACCCGGTGGCAGACGTCCTCCACCTCGTACATGTTGTGCGAGGTCCACAGCACGCCGCCCGAGCCCTGCGCTGCAAACTCTCGGATCTGCTGGCGGATCTCGCGGGCGGTCGAGGGGTCGAGAGAGGCAGTGGGCTCGTCGAGCAGCAACAGGTGGGGGTCGTTGAGCATGGCCTTGGCCAGGCAAACCCGGGTGTGCTCGCCCGAGGAGAGCAGCCCGCAGCGGGTGCGGCGGAACTTCATCAGGTCGAACCGCTCTAACAAGACTGCAAGGCGTTGCTCCAGCCCTCTCGCCTCGTACAGCAGGCCGAACACCCGCAGATTCTGCTCCACCGTCAGGTTGCCCGGCAGGGGGGCGTAGACGGCCGCAAAATTGGTGCGGCTGAGAGCCTGCGAACGCTGGCGGGCTATGTCCAGGCCTTCGATCTCGATGCTGCCCGAGCTGGGCTCGAGCACGCCCAGCACCATGCTGATGGTGGTGGTCTTGCCGGCGCCGTTCGGCCCGAGCAGGCCCACGATCTCGTTCGGGCGCACCTGGAAAGTAACTCCATCCACGGCCAGGGTTTGCCCGTAGGATTTGGTGAGCTTGTCCACAACCAGCACCGACACGCGCGTGGGGTTCGCTCAGGCGCCGCTCGAGACCCCCTTCGAGCGCGAATCGGTGGGCAATGGCAAAAAACGGCCGTGTGTTCGAAGGAAATTCAAATTTGAAAGCGAAACTGCACTGCGCAGCGAAGTTTCTTGCCCTCCAAACGTACAGACTCTAGCCATGGTCTTGATGTCCATGATATAGTCGGGACCTTCCGGATGGAGGCGGTCCGCAGGGCAATCTCCCCCCCGGTCGTGCTCGGGTGGGGGATGGTCAACCCGGGCAGCTTGAGAAACCACACTAATTTGAATGATGGGGGTAAACCATGGACCCCAAGGACAACACGAAATCAGAAATAAAGAGCTCTGAGCCGGCTGTCGAGCCGAGCTTGGAGCCCTTGCTCGCTCCGCCGCCGCCGATGGCCGGACCTTCCGCCGCTCCTCGCGCCGGGCAGCCCGCCAAGCCGAACGTGGGCCAGCCAGTGCTGCGTCAGCCGATCGCGGCTGCCAGCACTCCCAAGAAGGCCGCCTCGGGCGAGCATCGCGGCCAGGTCGAGCACTTTGCCGGTATCAAGGTGATCGGAGTCGGTGGAGCCGGTTGCAACGCGGTCAGCCGGATGATCCAGGAGGGGCTCGGTGGTGTCGAGTTCATTGCCATCAATACCGATGCCCAGGCACTGTTCCTCTGTGATGCCGACCAGCGCATCCACATCGGCTCGACCGTGACCAAGGGCCTGGGCGCCGGCTCGAATCCCGACTGCGGCAAGAAAGCCGTAGAAGAGAACTCCGAAGAGGTGCTCAAAGCCATCGAGGGGGCCGACATGGTGTTCATCACCGCCGGTATGGGCGGTGGCACGGGCACCGGGGCCAGTCCCGTGGTGGCCGAGTTGGCACGCCAGGCAGGCGCTTTGACCGTGGCCGTCGTCACCAAGCCCTTCGTGTTCGAGGGGCGCCGCCGGATGGAGCTGGCCGAGGAAGGCATCAAGCAGCTCAAATCCAAGGTTGACACCATCATCACCATCCCCAACGACCGTCTGCTCAAGATCGTCAGCGACAAGGAGTCAATTGCCGACGCCTTCCGACTTGCCGACGACGTGCTGCGCAACGGCGTGCAGGGCATCTCCGAGATCATCACCGTTCCGGGTCGCATCAACGTCGACTTCGCTGACGTGCAGGCCATCATGGCCGACGCTGGCTCGGCGCTGCTCGGTATCGGCGTGGCTTCGGGTGAGAATCGCGCTGTCGAGGCTGCTCGCGCGGCCATCTCCAGCCCGCTGCTCGAGGCCAGCATCGACGGAGCCACCGGTGTGCTGTTCAATGTCACAGGCGGTCCCGACCTCACTCTCCTCGAGCTCAACGAAGCCGCCCGGATCATCTACGAGGCCGTCGACCCCGACGCTCAGATCATCTTCGGGTCGGTGCAGGACGAGCGCATGGAAGGCGAGGTTCGCATCACCGTGGTGGCCACTGGCTTCCAGTCGCTGCCCGGTCAGCCCGTCGACTCCGACGACGCTGCCTTCACCCTCGGTGGCATCAAGGAAGAGATCTCCTTCGGCAGCTCGCTGCGCGATGTCGATCTCGAGCCGGCCATCTTCCGCCGCACCAAGGGCAACAACTAAGCTCGCCTACGCGACGGCAGGTCGAGAAGGCTCCCGCAGGGGAGCCTTCTCTTTGTTTTGGGGGTTGATTGACCCGGGGCGCGGCCAGGCGGGGGTACTCAAGGACTTTTTTGCTTCCTGTTTCAGCGAGCTTTCAGGCATCGGGGCTAGAGTCAGGCTATGACGGTCAATGTCTACACTTACTACGCCAACAAGCTGGCCTTCGAGGAGGCCCAGCGCCAGCGCGCCGATCTGGCCCGACCGGTGACCCGTAAGCGAGTGCGGCGTGTGACCGTTCCCGTCCTGGTGCAGCTGGGGTTGGCCCTGGGGTTTGCCTCCAGCGCCATTTTGACCATGCTCTTCTGCCCCTCCGAGCCTCCCTATTTGCTCGTCATCGGGATCGCCTGGGGTGCGGCCATCGGCTGGGTCGCCGAGCACATCCGCCGGCGCATCCACAAGTTCCTGTCCGTGCTCAAGGGCGCCCCCCTGGATCGCGAGGATTTGCGCGCCCTGACCGGCCGTTCATAAGCCGGCAACAAAATCGATCCCCGTTTCCATTTGTTAACACCCTGTTTACATCTGTAACCATCCGGCAAATTACGATGACCTCGGTCCCGGCAGCACCGGAGTCGGATCGGAGGTTCGGATGGTCCTTACGCAGACCTTGAGCGAGTGCCCCGCAAGCGAACAAAAGATCACGGTCAAGATTGACCGGCGCACCCCTCGCTCCACCTTCGACACGTTCACCCGGGCCGTGCTGAAGGGACAACCCGATGCCCTCTGGGCCGTGCTCGACACCCCTCTGCGCAACCGTTTCAAAAACCAGGTCCGTCAGGACGGCGAAGAGCCCCTCCTGCGCAAGCTCGAAAACCTCATCACCAATCCCCACGGCCTGCTTCGGCTGGGGGAAGAGCAGTCGGTCGGAGACCAGGTCTTCTGTCCTCTCATGCGCGCCGGTCACCGCATTGGCACGGCCACCTTCCGCTTCGATAACCTGGGCTGGTCGCTGGCCGCCCTGGCCTGACCGGCTACTTTCCTTCCTTCCAGCGGCGCAGCCGGTCGAGCACGCCGCGCACCTTCTCGAGCAGCTCGGCGGGCGGGGGATAGACCGGCGCCCCGGCGGCGATGCCGCAAAGCCCGTAGCAAACCAGAGCCTTCTGCTCCACCTTGACCTTCCAACCGGTGGCCTGACCCAGGCTCTTGAGCTGGCTAAAGCTCAGCTCGGGGTAGAAGGGCATCAAGAATGTCAAACGACCCTCCTTGGCCCGGATCGAGGGAATCTCGAGCTCGCGGGCGCGCATGCGCAGATCCACCACCTCGAGCAAGTGCTGTGCCTCCACTGGCAGTGGCCCGAATCGGTCGCGCAACTCGGCCTCCAGGTCCTGCCTCTGGGCGTCGCTGCGAAGACCGGCGATGCGCTTATAGAGAGCCACCTTCTGGCGCGAGTCGCTGACGTATTCTTCGGGCAGCGAGGCGGGAATGGGCAGCTCCACCACGGCCGAGAGCTCTTCCTCTTCGACTTTCTCTCCCCGCAGCGTCTTGACCGCGTCCCCGAGCAGCCGGCAGTAGAGATCAAATCCCACCGAGGCGATGTGGCCCGACTGCTCGGCCCCGAGCAAGTCGCCGGCTCCGCGGATCTCCAGATCGCGCAAAGCGATCTGGTAGCCGGCCCCCAGGTGGGTGAAATCGCGGATGGTGGCCAGGCGCTTCTCCGCTTCGGGAGTCAACTCGCGCGAAGGCGGGTTGAGCAGGTAGCAGTAGGCCTGGCGGGACGACCGTCCCACCCGGCCGCGCAGCTGGTAGAGCTGAGAGAGGCCGAAGGCGTGAGCATTGTGGATGATGATGGTATTGACGTTGGGGATGTCGATCCCGCTCTCGATGATGGTGGTGCAGCACAGGACGTCGTACTCGCCTTCCAGGAAGTCCATCATGACCTTTTCCAGGCGGCCCTCCTCCATCTGGCCGTGGCCCACCCCGATGCGGGCCTGGGGCAGCAGGCGGCGGATGTCCTGGGCCAGGCGCTCGAGCCCCTGCACCCGGTTGTGCACGAAAAAGACCTGCCCCCCCCGGGAGAGCTCGCGAGTGATGGCTCCCTTGACGATCTCGGGGTGGAACTCGAAGAGGTAGGTCTTGATGGGCAGTCGATCCTCGGGGGGGGTCTCGATGATGGACATGTCCCGCACCCCGATAGTGGACATGTGCAGCGTGCGCGGGATCGGCGTGGCCGTGAGAGTGAGGATGTCCACCGCCGCCCGCAGCTCTTTGATGCGCTCTTTTTGCTGCACGCCGAAACGATGCTCTTCGTCCACGACCAGCAGGCCCAGCTTCTGGAACTTGATGTCCTTGCTGAGCAGGCGGTGGGTGCCGATGACCACGTCCACCTCGCCCTGCTCCATGGCTTTGAGCACGGCCCTGGTTTCGGCCGGCGAGCAGAAGCGCGAGAGCATCTCTACTCGCACTGGAAAAGGCGCCAGGCGTTGCGAGAAGGTCTGGAAGTGCTGGTGGGCCAGCACCGTGGTGGGGACCAGCACGGCCACCTGGCGGCTGTCCATTACCGCCTTGAAGGCTGCCCGCAGGGCCACCTCGGTCTTGCCGTAGCCCACGTCGCCGCAGACCAGTCGGTCCATCGGGCGGGGGCCCTCCATGTCGGCCTTCACCTCCTGGATGACCCGCACCTGGTCGGGCGTCTCCTGGTAGGGGAAAGCCTCCTCCATCTCCAGTTGCCAGGTGGTATCGGGCGGGTAGGAGGTGCCCTGGGACATCTCCCGCCGGGCATAGAGCTCGAGCAGCTGGCGCGCGATGCGCTCGGCCTCCTCGCGCACTCTGGTGCGGGTGTTGCGCCAGTCCTGGCCGCCCATCCGCGAGAGCGAGGGGACCTTCTCTTCTATGCCCTGATAGCGCTGTACGAGGTCGAGCTGCTCCACCGGAACGTAGAGAGTATCGCCTCTGGCATACTCGATCTGGAGCAGATCGCGGCGCACGCCTACCAGCTCGAGGGTCTTGACGCCCTTGTAGCGCCCGATGCCGTGTTGCAGGTGCACCACCAGCGAATCTTCCTGCAGCTCGTTCAGGCGCACCAGGCTGCTGCGGTCGGCTTTGCGCGTGGACCGGCGCACCCGCGGAGTGCCCATCATCTCGTGGTCGCTGAAAACCTCCACTGGTCCCACCGCAAGCTCCAGGCGAAAGCCTTCCGAGGGGGCGCCGCCCAAAAGAGTCACCTGACCCGGCATGAACGGCTCGGGAACGCGGGCCGAGGGCTTCTCCATGCGCCGCTCGGTAAACAGCTCTGCAAGACGCCTCTGCTGGCGGCTGATCAGCACCACCCGGTGGCCCGCCTCCTGCAGAGCGGGCAGTTTCTCGAACAGCCCCTCCACCCGGCCTGGCACCACCGATTGGGGCTGGAAGGGAAACTCCACCCGGGGGCCCTGGGAAAGATCGTCCCAGCCTGTCAGGGTGACCGTGCGGAAGGGGGTGAGCATGCCCAGCACGTCCCCCCACTCGCCTCGCCAACCCTCCTCACGCGGGCCCTCACCTTCCTGCAGCCAGGCTGACTCGCTCTCCTGGGAAACCTCCAGCGAATGCAAACGCAGCTGGGCGATCTCCTCGAGTAACACCACCGAGCCTCGAGGAAAGTGCTCGGTGAGGTAGGAACCGCCTTCCTCGCGGGCTGGCAGCAGCACGATGCGGTCGAGCTGCACCAGCGAGCGCTGGGTATCCTTGTCAAAGCGACGGATCGATTCGATCTCGTCTCCAAAGAGCTCGATGCGCACCGGCTCGTCGGTAGCCGGATAGACATCCAGGATGCCGCCCCGCAAAGAGATCTCGCCCCGGCGCTCGACCATGGGCACCCGCGTGTAGCCCTCCGAGACCAGAACCTCGAGCAAGACCGTCAGGTCGGTGGTTTCGCCCTTGCGCAGGTCGAGTCGCCCTCGGTGCAGGTCGGAGGCAGCCAGGGTCTTCTGGAGCAGGGCCCGGAGGGAGGCCACCACAACGCGTGCCTGCTGGCTCTCGAGCTTCTCGAGCAGCTCCATGCGCAACGGATCGACACCCAGCGAGCGGTCGCGTTCGGGAAAGAGAAACGACCCGGTGCCATAGAGCGCCAGGTCCTCGTGGAGCCGCTCGGCGGCGTCCTGGCCGGGGGTGACCCAGAGCACGGGAAACTTGAGGTGCTCGGCCAGAGCGGCCAGCAAGGGGGGACGGGCTGGACCCAGAACCCCCCGGCAGAGCAAGCTTTCGCCCTTCTCCAGGTACTGCAGGAGCAGATGGAAGGGCTCCAACTCCTGGACAAGGCCGAGAAGTGGCTTCAGAACAGGTTCGCTGGCCATGGGCGCGGCAGCTTCGACGCTCTGCGCCTGCCTCCTGGATCGCCGTGGGAGCAGGATCGGCATTGATCGGCATGGAATAAATCTCTACCGGTCAGGCCTGATAAAAGACGATGCCAGCGCAACTCTCCCTGCCGAACGAGCCCTCCCTGGCGCTTCGCTGGTTCCTGGTGGGAGTCCGAGCGATGGGCCTTCTCATTGCGATTTCTCTTTCTCTCAATCACACGCAGCAGTTTGCTCATTTGCCGGAAGCACTGGAAAAACAACCTTCCCTGGTCACGGCGGCGGTCATCTTCTATCACCTGATCGCCGCTTTCATCGTTCTCAAAGTGCCCAACAGCTCGGTGGGGGGAGCCATCATGGCGGTAGACGCCCTGATGGGGGCTGTTCTCACCTACGTGTTTGGTCCGCCCTATCTGGTGCTGGGATTCACCCTGCCGGTGCTGGAGACGGCCACCTACCTGGGCAGCAGCCTGGGCCTGGCGGTGCTGCTGATCGGAGGGGCGTTCTACGGCCTGATCAGCGGCCTGCCACTGCTGGAGATGCTCAAGTCCACCCAGGACAAGGCAGCGGTCATCTTCCAACTCAACCTGGCCGGCATTCAGTGCCTGCTCTCAGCCCTGCTCTTATGGCTGCTCAGCCTGGTCGGGCGCGAGCGTTACGAGCGGTTCAAGCTCGAGGTCGCGGCCGGACACGAGAAGCAGATGCTGTTTGAGGAGATCCAGCTCAAGACCAAGGAAGTGGGCGAGGTTTTCGGTGAGGTGGGCGACCGGGAGGAGCGGTTGGCCGAGCTCGAGGTCACCAGCCAGCAGATGCTGGGTAAGCTCGAGGAGATGGCCGAGGAGTTGCACCAGGCTCGTGCACAGAAGGACTCTCTCGAGACCGTGATCACCGAGCTCGAGCACCGGCTTGCCAGCACCTCTCGCAAGGAGCGACAATCGGCCGAGCGCGAGCTGGCCGGCATGCGTGAGAGCCTCAAGCAGAACCAGGCTGCCATCGAGCAGCTCAACCAGACGCTCGAGTTCATGCGCGAGCTGGACAGCTACTACCGGGTGCTGCACCAGAGCCTGCACCTGTCAGATACCCTGCTGGCCATCACCCAGCACTTGCAGGAGCTCTTGCCCAGCCAGACCTGCGTGATCTTCCTGCTCGACGAAGTGGACGGGTCCAGAGAGCTGTTTGCCGAGGTGGCCGCCAGCCCCTACACCGACATGTTCCGCAACCTCACCCTGCAGCTCAATGAGGGTGCCCCCGGCTACTGCGCCAGCCAGCGTCGCTCGCTCAAGATCGACAATGGGGCCGTGGCCGTGGAAGGTGGAGTCGAGCTTCCCACCCTGCTCGTCTACGAGAAAAGCGCCCTGGTGGCCCCCCTGGCCACCGGGGGCGACGTGCTGGGGGCGATCTACCTGGGCCGCCCCAATCCAGGCCAGTATCGTCCCGAGGAGATGGAGCTGCTGCAAGAGTACTGTCAGGTGGCCAGCGCGGCCCTGGCCAATTCACTCTTGTATCAGCGCACCATCACGGGCGGGCTCAATGACCCTCTGACTCACCTTTACAACGGCCTCTACCTCAACGAGCGTACTCGCGAGGAAGTGATGCGGGGCCGGCGCTACACCTACCCGGTCTCTCAGATCCTGCTTTCGCTGGACCGCTTTGAAGAGATTCAAGCCGCTCTGGGCCAGGAAATTTGCGAGCAGATCTTGAAAGACGTGGCCGAGATCATTCGTCAGGCGACCCGGGAGACCGACATCCCGGCGCGCCTGGAAGGGGCCGACTTCGCTGTCCTCCTCGTGCACTCAGACCGCAACAACGCCTACGACATCGGCGAGCGGATACGGGCCGCGATCCACGCGCGGCCCTTCGGCAATGGTCCGGCCAAGGTCTCCCTCACCGCATCCGTGGGCGTGGCGGGCGTGCCGCACGATGCCACCAACGAGGAGCAACTGCAGCAGCGCGTCGAGGCCGCCATCGGCATGTCGCGCTCGTCCGGGGGGAACGCCGTCTCCTTCTGGAACGGTCAGCGCACCCACGTGTAACCTTTCAGTGAATTTTCCGCACCGCGTGGGAAACAAGAAGTGGATATCCAACCGAGGAGGTTCTGGTCAATGAACGGAAGCAACCCTGTCAATCAGCCCGGAGCAAACGGAGCTTCGTACATCGCGGGCTGGGCCAATCGGGGCCAGGTTCCGGGCCAGTCTCCGGCGGGTCACAACTACGGCACCGACGGCCTGGCAGGCTCGGTTCCCACCCCACCCACCACGATGGGCGGCGCTCAGCAAGCCCAGCAGGCTCAGCCGACCGTCAAAGCCTATCCCAGCGGCCTGCAACTCCTGCGCGACCAGGGCGGGGTGGCTTTCCAGGCGGTGCTCCCGGCCGGCCCCTTCCTGCCGGTTCAGGTTGCCGTGCAGCGCAGCCTCGACGGCAGCGTCCAGGCTAAGATGTTCAACCCCTCCAATCCCGACCAGCCCATCGGCCTGAACGCCCAGATGGGCAGCGACGGCAAGCTGTACGTGCAGATGGAGGCCAACAACCCCACTCTCCTCATCCTCGATCCCGAGAAGGCCGAGTACGGGGTCAGCTCACCCTTCCAACAGCGGCCGGAAGGCCTGGTCCGCGAGCACGCCCAGATGATCGCCGCCGATGGCACCAAGATCAGCGTCTTCAACGAGGTGACCACGTCCCAGGGCAAGCAGTACACCCAGATTTTCGAGAACCCGAAAGGCCAGGTCTGGGGCTCGCAGGTCAACGAGACCCCTCAAGCTGGCCAGGCTCAGGAGGGCGGGATCATGTCCAGCCTGGGTCGGGCCTTCGGATTCGGCGGCCCGGCACCACGTCAGGAAGACCCTCTCGGCGTGACGGGCAACTCCCAGCAAGGCTACAGTGTCAAGGGCGGCTCGCTGCTCGGACACACCCTGGCT
>QWHO01000242.1 GCA_021404945.1 bacterium CPR1 | reverse complement strand
GGATCGGGCAGGTTGCTCACCTATGATAGCACAGCAAAGAATGAAATACAATCATCCTTGAAGAAAAGTTTACACCCCCCAACTTGCTGTTCAAATGCAATGACTTTCTGGTTTTCCGGCTGAACGGTTGAAAGACTGTCGAGCTTGCGGGGATGAATCAGATTCCGCACAAACTTTCACTGTTTAACGCGGTTTTTCTCACCTGATCAGGGTCTGTGCTCGAACAAGTGATCGAGGCCTGTCGGGAGGAGCTGCCGTCACTGAAGTCCGTGGTCGCTCCATCGGCTCGAGAGGAGGGCGAATTCTGCAGGGCACAGCACGAAACTGAGCCCTCTCAGCAGGTTGGGCGTCGCGCGGCCGGAAAACCGTCTCAAGAGGGTTTCCGGCTGGACCTCCTAGAACCCCCCTCTGCGAGAAACCTTGGACCACTGGCCTGGTCAAACCGACCAACGGGGGACCCACCCCGGCAGAAAGGAGCGCCCGACTCTCATGCGCAAGTGCATCCTGGCGAGTTTATTGCTGCTTCTGGGGGTGCTGGCCCTCCCTGTCGAGAGTGCCGATATCGCCACCCCGGCGGCCGGGGTGGTGGCCATGTCGGGTCAGGTGCTGGTGACCCCGCCCGGGGGGCGGGAGCGGCGCTGCAATCCCGAGGAGGTCCTGGTCAGCGGTTGGAAGCTCGAGACCAGAGCCAACTCCAGTGCTGACCTGCTGCTCTGGGACAAAAGCTCGATCCGTATCACCCAGAACACGAAGATCACCATCGTGGACCTGACTGAGACCGAGAAGGGCAACTTCATCCGGCGCCTGGAGGTGTCGGTCGGTCGGGTCTGGGTCGATGCCCAGAAGGGCGGCCCGCAAGACAGTTTCGAGGTGAAAGGGCCCCAGGCGGTGGCGGCCGTGAAGGGTACGAGCTTTCTCGTCGACGCCGAGGCGCCCGATGAGGGCACCGGCATCCAGGTCTTCGAGGGCGCGGTTCTCTGCAGCGCAGACGGGGTGGCGGACACGGTCGATCCGGGCTGCGAGTTCCTGGCTCCGACGGGAGAGAAACCCGTGGTCGCCTCGTTCAATCAGGACGAATTCTTTCGCGACGACGACTGGGCCAGTCGCAACTGGAAGCTGCGTCAGGCTTTCAGAAACTACATGGCAACCAGGCCCAAGGCGCCCAGGACAGTGAATCTGCGCCGCCTGGACCCGGCCGTGAAGGCCTGGATGGCGCAGGAGATCAAGCGCCATCCGGTCAGCTTCCGACGCAAAGCTCGTGCCTCGTATCTACGCCGCACCAACATGCTGCGCACCCCGCTCCCTCGCCCCACCGGACCTCGGCGCTAACGGTCCGTGCGGGGGGTCTTCAGTCGTCACACGCTCTTCCTGTTGGCTCTGGTGGCCGGCTCGCTGCTCTTGATCCAGGGGCCGCTGCACGGCCCGATTCAAGCCGCCGAGCTCTGGTTTTACGACCTGCGGGTCCGTGCCCAGCCACCCCGCGACCCTTCGCCCGAGATCGTTTACGTGGCGATGGACAAAGCCTCCGAAATGCAGCTCGGGGCCCTTCCTTGGGATCGCTCGGTGCACGCGCGCATGATCGACATCCTGACCCGGGCGCAGGCAAAGGTCATCGTCATCGACATTCTCTTTCAGGGCCAGCGCTCAGAGCCGGGAGATCGGGCTCTCATCGAGTCCTGTCGACGTTCCGGCCGGGTGGTGCTGGCCCAAGAATTTGAAAGTGTCCGGCGCGAGGACGGCCGCTTGGTACTGGAACCGGTCCCTCTCCTGTCGGGGCTGGAAGAGGCAGCCCGCACCGGGTCCGTCCACATCGCCTCGCTGGCGAAAGGGTACACGCGCCGGGAGCCATTACGCTTCCTGGCTCTGTTCGGAGACCCGGTCGACTACAAAAAGACTCTGGCCATGTCCGTGGTGGCTCTGGAGCTTTTCCGGGGAGTCGAGTTCTCCCCTGAAAGTCAGGGAGATACCGGTCAGGTTCTCAGTCAGAGAGCACATCTGGGCTCGGAGGTCATCCCCGTGCTCAATATCGGGGCCAGCTCGCGCAATGAGCTGGCTTTGAATCCACCCGGAAAGCCCTTCCCCGAGCATTCCTTCGCCCGGGTTTTGGAAGGTAAGGTTTCTCCGGAAGTGTTTGCTGGCAAGATCGTCCTCATCGGAGCCAGGGATGACCCCAACGACCGATTTGCGACCGTGTCCGGAGGCGAGGAGCCCGGCGTCCTCGCCGTGCACGGCAATGCTCTGGACACGATTTTGTCCGGAAAGTTCATCAGGCGTCTTCGTTTCGAGCTCTTCGGCATTCCGATCCACCCCTTCTCGTTGACCTGGATCGGGGCCAGCCTGATCCTGTTGGGCGCAACCACCCTGGGGCACCGCTTTCACCCGCTCTGGGCGGTCTGCTTTGCCACCCTGGTGACTTGCCTGATGCTGGGTTTTGCCTGGTGGGCCTTCATGGCTCGCGGCGTGTGGCTCTTCATCACCCCTCTGGCGGTCAGCACCTGGCTTCCCCTGGCCGCCATCCTCCTCTACGACAGCGTCTCCTCGCGCCGTGCTCTGCGCCGCTTCCTGCCCAGCCACACCAACCTGGAGGAGGTCATCCGTCGGCCCGAGGCGCTCGAGCGCCAGCAAACGCTCCAGGCCACCATCATGTTCGTGGATCTTCGCGACTACACTACCCTGTCGGAGGGTCGCGACCCGGATCAGGTCCGCAACCTCGTCTCGCAGTTCCACACCGCGCTGGGGCTGCTGGTGCAAAAACACGGCGGGCACGTGTGCGACTTTCAGGGCGATGCCCAGATGGTGGCCTTTGGGCTCAAGGGCGGGGAGCACGCGAAAGCCGCTTTGAATGCCGCCCGCGAGGTGCCGGCCCGCACCCGGGCTCTCAATGAGGCCATGGGGGCCGAGTTGTTCCGGGCCGGAGTGGGACTGTGCACCGGCCCGGTCTCGGTGGGCTACCTGCAGGCCGGCGGCAAGACCCAGCACACGGTGCTGGGGGATACCACCAACACCGCCGCTCGCCTGCAGTCGGCGGCCCGCGACCTGGGCGTGATCACGGTGGTGAGCGGCACCACCGTCGAGAGCGCTGGCCTGGCCGACGACCTGCGCGAGCTCCCTCCCGTCAGCCTGAAAGGCAAGGCCGAGCCCCACCCGATCTTCGAGCTGGTTTACTCATGAAGCGTTTGCTCTTGCTGGTGTTTCTGCTGGCTCTGGGGGCCTGGCCGCAGCAGCCCACGGTCAGCTACCTGGCCGTGCGCACCCGCGATGGGGCCGTGCTGGCCGAGCAGGACAGCGACCGGCTGCTGGTGCCCGCCTCTTCGCTCAAGTTGCTCACCGCCGCCCGGGCTCTTTCCATGGAGCCCTTCCAGACCACTGTCTGGGCCTCCGAGCCGTTGCAGGGCTCGGTGTTGCACGGCTCGCTCATCCTGAAGGGGGGCGGTGACCCCACCCTGACCCGCCAGAATCTGGCCCAGCTGGCCCGAATGCTGCACCGACAGGGTCTGCGCCGGGTGGAGGGCCCGCTGGAGGTGGACCCGGGTCTGGACCTGGGTCTGCCCTATGGCCCCGGCTGGGCCTGGGAGGACGCGCCGGAGTCTTTTCAACCGCTGGTGTGCGGCCTGACCGTGGATGGCGGCCTGGTTCGCCTGGAAGAGGCCGAATTGGCCGGGCTGGCCATCGAGCGAGAGCCGGGCCAGGTGCTCACCGTTTTGCGGCTGCCCGGCCGCCGGGCCACCCTGGTGCGCGGCCCGGCTCCGAGCGAGCTGGAGCTGACGGTGGTGGAGCCCGATCTCTGGGCCGGGAAGATCTTGCGCAGCGCCCTGCGCGATTGTGAGATCGAAGTGGGACCGGTGCAGCGCGGCCGGGCTCGGGGAGAGCTGCTGGCAACCCACCGCTCGGCTCCCGTGCGCGAGATCCTGCGCGCGGCTCTGGCTACCAGCGACAACCTGGTCTTCGAGATGCTGCACCGCCAACTGCCCGCGCCCGAAGTGGCGGGCCGAGTGGTGGATGGCTGCGGGCTTTCGCGTTACAACCTGGTCACCGCTCGGACCCTGGTGGGGCTCTTGCTGCGCCAGCGCGAGCTTGGCGATCTGCTGCCCGCTCCCGGCGACCCGGGCACCATGTCCCGCCGCTTTGCCGACTCGCCTCTCAAGCTGGCGGTGCGAGCCAAGACGGGAACGCTCGGAGGCGTCTCGGCCCTGGCCGGGGTGCTCTATCCCGGCCAGGAGAACGAAGTCTGCTTTGCGCTCTTGACCAACGGCTGCCTGGACCTCAAAGCCGCCAAAATCTGGGAGGAGCGGTTTCTGGAAACCCTGGCCTACCAGCGCGGATCCTCGGCCAGGATGCGGGTGGCTCCCTCCTCGTCCAGGGGCGGCGCGAACAGGTAACCCTGGGCCTCACGGCAGCCCAGAGCGCGCAGCTCCTCGAGCTGCGCGTGGGTGGTCACCCCTTCGGCGATGGTGCGCATCTTCATGGTGGCAGCCACTTTGAGGACCGAAGCGATCAGCTCGCAGCTCTCCTCCGACTCCATCTCGAAGATCAGGCTGCGGTCCACTTTCAGGCACTCGAACGGAAACGACCGCAGGCAGAGAAACGAGGAGGTACCCATGCCGAAGTTGTCCAGGTGAAACCCGATGTCGACGTCGTGGAGTCGCTTCAAAGAGCTCTGTCGGGTCTGGTCGGTGACCGCCTCCTCGCGCACGTCCAGGCGCACGTGACCCAGCGGTGCCCCCGACTCTTGCAGAACGGTCATCAGGGCGTCGGTGCGCTCGGGATCGGTGAAGTGCTCGGGGCAGAGGTTGACGCTCAAGCGTACCGGGCGAGTATCGCTCCAGATCCGCAGCCGGGCCAGAGCCTGACGCATCACCATCAGGTCGAGCCGGGTCATCAGGCCCGATTCGTCAGCCACCTTCAAGAACTCGGCCGGCAACAGGATGCCACGACTGGGATGGGGCCAGCGGACCAGGGCCTCGAAGCCGCATACGCGACCCTGGGAGAGCTCCACGATGGGCTGGTAATACACCTGAAGCTGGTTGCGCTCCATGGCCAGTCCCAGCTCGGCCTCCAGCTCGATTCGGCCGGCAGCCTCGGCGTGCAACTGGGGGTTGGCGAGGCGTTCGAGCTCGTCGGAGCCCAGGCTGGCCAGGGTCGATTCGGCGGCCTCGAGCATCGCCAGGGCGTCGGAGTAAAAGGTGGCGCTGTGAGTAATGCCGATCCTGAGCTCGAGCCCGTGCTGGTCCGATTTCTGCCGCAGGCGTCGGGAGATGCGCAGCACGTCGCTGACGTGGCGCAGATCTTCGGCCACCGCGGCGAAACGGTCAGGGCCCAGAGGCAACAGATCGTCCTCGCGCCGAAGCTGGCCCTCGAGCTCGCGCTCGAGGTCGTGGGTCAGCTCGCCATTCATGCTCACCAGCAGCAACGCCATGTCCCGCGTCCGGCGGCGAGCCCTGGCCAGGCCCTGATCGAGCCGCCGCAAGACCCGCTCTCGCTCGCGCATCAGGTCACCTCGCTGGGACGGCTTCGAACCGCCGCCAGGAAGCGGACGTAAGTCCCCGGATTGGCCAGGAAGAACTCCTCCATGTCGGCGATGGCGATGACGTAGGCCGAGGTGGTGGTTTCGGTTACCACGCTGACGGCGTGCCGCTCTCCGTGAGCCCGCAAGCGTCCCACCAGGGCCCCTCGGCCGGCCCTGACCGGCTCGCTGCCTTCAGCCTCCAGGCGCACCCGCCCGTCGCGGAGCAGATAAAGGCAGCGCACCCGGTCGTTCTGACGGAACAGAGGGCGCTCGGGAGGGATCTGGCGCAGCTTCATCAGCGGAATCAGGCTGGTCTTTTGCATGACCGAGAGCTTTTCCAGGAAGGGGTTGTCGTTCATCAGGGGCCAGGCATCGTGCAGGCGGGAGCAGGCCGTGATGTCGGCTGTTCGCGACTGAGAGAGCATCAGGGCCACCTCGCCGAAATAGTCGAAACGGCCCAGCGTGCTGAGGACCTTGCCGTCGCGGCTCACGTTCGCCTCACCCGACAGGATGAGGTAGAAGCGATCTCCCGGATCTCCTCGGTGCAGGATCATCTGACCGGCCTGAAACTGCTGGAGCTGGGCGATACGAAGGAAGACAGCCGCTTTCTCGATGCCCATCTGCTGGAAGAGCTCCACCCCCGAAAGAACGTCCAACATGCGCTGGGCCAGCCACAGGTCGGGCGGAGGGACGTCCAGCACGAAGGTGTTGTCCACCCCGGTTGGGGCCAGGCGCAGCCCGGAGCCTTCAGGGATGGAGGAGGCGTTGAGATGGTTGAGATAGAGCCGCTCCTTGATGTTGTCGCTGAGGGCGTTCAGGACGCTGAGGGGGGTGTGCACCGGGGGGATGCCGGCCTCGTGGATGATGAGGTCGGCATCCCAGGAGAACCCGAGCAACTCGTGCAGGCGGGTCTCCGAGAACATCCCATCGTGGTGCAATCGCTGCAGCGTCTCGGCATCATACAGGGTATCGCCCGAGTAAGCCAGCTTCTTGCCCTGGAAGGAAACCTCCAGCCCCAGCGTGGGGATGCTGTGGAAGTTGTACCGGAAGAAGAAGCTTCCTCCGGCGATGTTGACCGACTCGCCCACGCGAACGGGGTGAAAATTGAACAGCAGCCGCATCTGTTGCCCGGTCAAACCCAGCAGCCCGCGGTACTTGCGAAGGAAGCTCTCGAGCACGGTGCGGGTGGTGTGCAGATTGATGCGGCCCTCTTCCAGGATCTTCTGAAGAGTGCCGCTGTCATGGTCAGCGTGACAATGGGTAAGGACCAGGTCGCTGATCATGCGCGTGTCGATGCCGTGATTGCGCAGCCAGCGGGTGGTGTTGACGGGCGGGTCGACCAGCACCCCACGCCCATTGAGCCAGATGACAAAGCCGGTGGTATCCTGCTTGGGATCAAAGCCGTGGCCGCTGCCGATGATGGTCAGCCCGAAAAAGGGCGGTCGGAAGCGTTCTGCGGTCTCACTCCCGGGGGCCGGCCGGGGTGGGGTGCGAAAGGTGACCTCGCGCTCGCGCCCCAGGCGCTCGAACCGATAGCGGTCGGCTCCCGCGAGCCGGATTCGCACGTCTCCCACCTCGACCTGACCGTGCTCGTCGAAGAGCCTGAAATCCACCAGGTCGCGCAGGGTCAGCGGCCCCTCCTTGAAGTAGGCCATCTCGGCTCTCATCTCGGGCAGTCGGTGGCCGGACGGATAATCACGCTCGAGGTTGAGGCTGCTCGGTCCGAAGATGGACTCCTTGAGCACGCCCACGATGGCCCGAAACCGGCTCCGCTGGCAGACCACGACGGTTTTCTGGCCTTTGAGGAAGAAATTGTAGTAGATCGGGAACTCGAGCTCGGCCATGCTGATACCCTGGGCCACGTCGAAGAGGCGCTCGGGCACGAGATAGAGGCGGGGAACTCCGCTGGGCATGCCCATGGTGTCCTTGATGGTCTCGGGGTAGACCCCGATCTGGGCCACGAAGTCGCCCCAAACGAGCAGCAGCCCCCCCCGCGGAAGCTCTCGCAGGTCGAAGGCCTGAGTGACTGGCCGGCTCCCCTCCGAATTCAAGCGCCCTGGGATTCGGCGCGGGCCGGGGAGATCCCCCCGTCCAGGATTTCGGGCTCTTTTCTGCCCGGGCACGGTATGCTGGCCGGGCCATGGACCCTTTCAGTCGCCTGCAGTATCAGGCTGTAGCCGGCTCGGCCGGGCTTCCAGACCGCGTCGATCTGAGCGAGGAGGATGACAGCGGACGCGGCCACTGGATGGGGCGCGCCCTGGCCGTTGCCGGTCTGGCTGTGGTGGCTTGCACCGTGGTGGGTTGCACGACCGAGAGCGCCAGGCCGGTGACCACCCGCTCGGTCTCTACGAGGGGTATGCGGACGCCGATGGCAACTTCATGGACGGCATCGGCGCCAAGCTGGGCCCGGTCAAAGCCAACGTTTACGGATTTCCGCTCGGGCCTTACCTCGGGCACGTTTCCGACGACGGATCGGTGCGCGGGCTGCTCTTGCCAGAGGGCCACGTGACCGCCGAAGGTACACCCTCAGCAACGGGCTGTGGCCTGTCGGCCAGGTGCAGGAGAACGATCCTGACGCATCGAGCCGATCGAGAAAGTGGCCGCCGCGCTGCTCTTGTTGCACGGTAAGTAGCTCGCCGTCATCGGGAAGCGAAAGGCTTCCTCGTCATGAGGCAGTCGGGTGCCAAGATGGGCCTGCCATCGCCGAAACCCCCTGTGGCAGGCTTTTTTCGTTGTTCTTAAGAGGAACAATGAACGGGCATTTTCTGGTTCTGGGGACCAGCGGGGACCAACTGGCCGATGGCGTGGTTACAAGCATTCGGCCTCAATGATGGGAACCTTACGTGGGCGCAACGGAAAGCGCGTTGGGCCTGGCCTCCCGGGTGGACCGAATCGCGAAACACTATACCTGACCTCCTCTCCAAGGAATCCCCGGCAGCCTGGATACAAAGCTGCCACGGACCAGATCGAGAGCCTGCCGGGGGTCATAGTCGATGTTCGGCGCGATCAACGGATGGAGATCCGCTCCGAAGGCAGGATCGAGTTCCTTCTCAGCGAGGTTCCGCTCGAACTCGGCGCGACTTACTTTGTTAACTTCAGCCGGGCAGGGACACCAGTTTATGCAGGGCAGTTCCACCGCGCAACGTGCAAAGCTTGGCCAGAGTGGGATCGCCGAAAATCTCCACGACTGCTCGGGACAGAACGAGGTCTTGCTCGACCTGGGCGTCATCCGCCCATGGAACCCTGTTTCGCCAAGAAGTTATGTGAGCTCTCGGAATCACAAGTCCGCAGCCAGCTCTACGTTGGGCGTAACGCTCCAGCGCGCATGAGGAATAGCATCGCCTAGCTCCACGTTCGGACGGAGAAGGATTTCGCGAGGATTTCGGGCGTCAACCACATCAGCGAGCGGTTCAAAGAGTGTGGGGAGGCCGAGGAATTCAAGAAGATAGCCCAACCGCTGCACGTCGGGAGTCCGCGAATTGCGGGCGGCCTCGACTAGCCGATCGGGGTCCATGCGCTCGGCGAGCTCTTGAAGCACCGTGGTGACATGATCCAACTGGCCGCTTGCATCTGGAAAACGCAACAGGTCCAACGCAGTTGCTTCGGGCGTGGAAACAACCATCGAACCGGTCTCCGTACGGACCATCTGAACCGGCACGTCCTGAAGGTGGCGATTGCGGTGAAAGTCGAGCCACTGTCTGCCGGCTGCAACGGGACGTGTCGGGATGCTCGTCATCACCTGGAACGTTTGCGGTTGCTGATGAGAGGCGCCGTGGATGGCGGCGGCCGTCAGGAGTCCCACGTAGTAGGGCTGTTTCAGGAAAGACATCAAGTCAGCAATGAACCAGGAGGCAGGCGGAGAACCGGAGGAGCGATACTCCAGCGGAACGATGACATTAAAGCCTCTTCGGGGGCTGACCACACGGACTTTTTGACGGAGTCGCCGAAGAGCCGCTTGGCGAGAAAGTGGCGAACCCCCTATGGCATCCTCTAACTCCGAGCTGGTGAAAGAATAGCGTCCATCGCTCTGCAGTCGATCCACATACTCGGCGGCAGTCGCTGGGCTCCGTCTCTGTTTAGACTCCACTTTCGACATTTTGGATCTAAAAACTAACACTTTGTGGTCGCTTATGCAACCGTTCCGCGCAGACCTGCTCACAGAAAATGAGCAGGTCGGGCGGTTACTTTTTCTGTCGCGCATGCCTATCATTGCTCACTTCCTTGTTTCTGCTACCGAGAATTGTTCAATAATCGGGGGACCAGGTCGGGACCATTTCGCCGCACCACCGTCACTACTAGCGGTCAGCGGCCCGCACTGAGAGACTGCGTCCACGGAAGACGAGTATTGACGCCGTTCTTCCGCATGCCAGTAAACGAAATTACCCGATATACTCACTCGTCATGAGCGTGCTCGGGGGCGCTGAGGGAAAGCCAGACGCTAACGTCGAGCAGATCGGGCAACGTCATCGTCCTCATCGACCCCCTTCAGGGGGACGGTTAGGATCACTGCCCCACAGGGCGCAATGATGACCGGAGGAGGCTCGCGTCTCGACCACCGGGCCGACGCGCCCGGTTGCCTCAAACCTTGCTCGATCAACCGCTGGATCAACTCCTTGAGCGAGACACCACTCAGGGCAGCCCGAGCCTTGAGCGAGCGATGGAGCTCGTCAGGCAGGTCAACGGTGGCCCGCATAAAAACATTTTAATGCGAAATCGCATCGGTGGTCAACGGCGCACCGCCACCACGGCGCTGGGCTGACCCGGCGCCGGCTGCCCCGCCCCCAGCACCAGCCAACCCGAGCGCACCACCTGCTCGCCGCTGGCCGAAAGAAAAATGCCCAGCTCGCGCGCGCCCGCCAGGCGGGCGGCGGCGTGGCCGGCCAGGCTGAGCTTGAGGCCCAGGCCGGAGAGCACCTGGCGGACCTGCTCGAGCACCTGGCCGGCTTGCTCGGGGGAGAGCTCCGGGGGCAACTGCATGCGGCGGTCGGGCTCGAGGCGCTGGGGCGAGCCCTCGGGGTAGGGCTCGAACTCGTAGGCCCCCGGGTCGTCCAGAGAGCTCAGATACTTGGGCGGCTCCATCGGCCTTTCTTCGTGCGCACTCCCCGGGTGCCTGCGACAGGAGGGAAAGATTGTGAAGAGAATCACAAAGCCGATGAAGCGCTTTGTCGAGCTGGTGCGGCTGGAGCAAACCCTGTTCGCTCTGCCCTTTGCTTATTCCGGGGCGCTGCTGGCGGCCGGGGGCTGGCCCACGCCGGCCCAGCTCTTCTGGGTGACCCTGGCCATGGTGGGGGCTCGCACCGCCGGCATGTGCGCCAATCGGCTGATCGATGCCGAGATCGACGCTCGCAACCCGCGCACGAAAAACCGTGCCCTGCCGGCCGGGCTCATCACTCCGCGGGCTGTCTTTCAAATGTTGCTGGTCTCGCTGGCGCTGCTGGCCCTGGCCGCCTGGCAGCTCAACCCGCTCTGTCTCAAGCTCTGCCCGCTGGCGGTGACCTTGCTGCTGGCCTACTCCTATCTCAAACGGGTCACCTGGGCCTGCCACCTGGGGCTGGGCCTGGTGCAGGCCTGCGCCCCCATCGGGGGCTGGCTGGCCGTGGCTGGCTCGTTCGCCCCGGCGCCGCTCTTTCTGGGGGCGGCCATCTTCCTCTGGGTGGCCGGCTTCGACATCCTGTATGCCTGTCAGGACATCGAGGTGGATCGGCGCGAGGGGCTGCATTCTCTACCGGCCTGGCTGGGGGCCGAGAAGGCCTTCTGGATCTCGCGCGCCTTTCACCTGGGAACGGTGCTGGCTCTGGCCATGGCGGGCGCGAGCCTGGGGCTGGGCCTGGTCTACAACGCGGGCATCGCCGTGATCGGCAGCCTGCTCGTCTACGAGCACTCGCTGCTCCACCCGAGTGATCTGTCCCGCATGCAGAAGGCCTTCTTCGAGATGAACGCGCTGGTGAGCGTCACCTTCCTGCTCAGCGTGCTGGGGGAGGTGCTGCGGTGAAGCTTGAGCTCGACTTCGACCTGGCTCCCCTCATCGAGCAGGGCGACATCCTGGAGCTGGGGCGGCGCGCCTCCATGGCACGCCTGCACGAGGAAGTGGGCTTCCTGGAGGACGAGGCCCTCTTTCTGGCTCTGCCGGACGCCCCGCTGCCGGCGCTCACGCCCCGGGTCATCCACCTGATGCCCGGCTCGGAAACCCGCCTCCCCTCCCTGCGCCAGGCCTTTCCCGAGGCCTGGGTGCACGGCCCGGCCGGGCTCGAGGGCCTGGATAGCGTGGCCCTGCTGGGCCAGCGTCCCGAGTGCTCCGGGATGCCCGAGGTCGCCACCCTGACCTACGATCAGACCACCCCGGTGGAAGGCCTGCTGGCCGACCTGCACTGCCTGGCCCGACGCAAATGGCTGGTGAGCTGCGTGCTCTTGCCCGCCGGGGTTGGGGATCAGGTGCTCAGCCCGGCCACCACCTGGGGCAGCCGGGACGTGGCCCTGCTCTCGGCCGCGCGGCTCCTGCTGCGCTGCCATGTGCGCGCCTCCTGGGGGGCGCTGGGGTGGAAACTGGCCCAGGCCTCCATCGCCTTCGGCACGGATGAGCTGGCCGGCTGGGGACTGGAAGAGCAGCTGACCTATCAAGGGCGCTTTCGCCCCGCGGCCGAGGTCAGCCACGAGGAAGCCGAGGCCGGAATTCTGGAGGCGGGGCGGATCCCCCGCGCGGTGGCGCGATGCGACTGGGCCTGCTGAGCTACATCAACTCGCTGCCCCTGACCTACGGCCTGGAGTCGGGGGCGGTGGCCGTGCCCGGGGGCCAGGTCCTGACCGCGGAGCCCTCGCGCCTGAACGCTCTGGCCCTGGCGGGTGAGCTGGACGTGACCGCGGTCAGCTCGGTGGAATACGTGCGCCTGCAGCGCGGTTACGCGCTGCTCGAGCCCTTCTGCCTCAAGTCGCTGGGCCCGGTGCAGAGCGTGCGCCTCTACAGCCTGATCCCGCTCGAAGAGCTGGCCGGGGCCAGCATCGGCGTCACCTCAGCCTCGGCTACCTCGCGCGCGCTCCTGCAGGTGCTGCAACCCGAGGTCCGGCTTTTCACCCTGCACCAGGAGCCTGTGCTCTCGGCCGAGATGCCGGCCGCCCTGCTGATCGGAGATCGGGCCCTGCGCGAGCTGAGTGGAGCGCGTTTCGTCTACGACCTGGGGGAAGAATGGCACCGCCAGACGAGCCTGCCCATGGTCTGGGCCCTCTACCTGGTCCGGCGCGGCTTCCCCGAGGTGGAGAAGGCGGCCCGGGCGTTCCGAGCCTCGCGCGAGTGGGGCCTGGAGCACCGCCGGGAGGTGCTGAAGGTGGCCGCCGAGCGCACCGGCCTCGGCTCGGAAAGGCTGGAAGCCTACTTTGCGGTGCTCGACTACGAGCTCGATGAAGCCAGCCGCCGGGGCCTGGCCGAGTTTCACCGGCGCTGCCAGGCGCTGGGGCTGTTTGAGAGAGCGACGGTATGAGAGAGCTGCTGGAGAAAGCCGTTCGGGGCGAGAGACTGACCCCCGAGGAGGGTCTGAAGCTCTTCGAGGAGGATCTGCTCGAGCTGGGGCGGGCGGCCGACGCGGTGCGCCGCCGGTTGCACCCCGAGGGCTACGTGACCTTCATCCGCGACCGGATCATCAACTACACCAACGTGTGCGTGACCTACTGCAAGTTCTGCGCCTTCTACCGCCCCCCCGGTCACGCCGAGGGATATGTGCGGCCCAAAGAGGAGATCTTTCGCAAGATCGACGAGATGAAAAAACACGGCGGCACCACCGTGTTTCTCCAGGGTGGCCACAACCCCGATCTGAAGATCGACTACTACGAGGATCTCTTCGGTTCGGTGCGCGAGCGCTATCCCGAGCTCTACCTTCACAGCCTGAGCGCCAGCGAGATCGACCACATCGCCACCGTCAGCGAGCTGAGCCTGGAGGAGACCCTGCGCCGGCTCAACCGGGCCGGCCTGGACTCGCTGCCGGGCGGAGGGGCCGAGATGCTGGTGGAGGAGATCCGCGAGAAGGTGTCCCCCCTCAAGATCACGGCCGAGCGCTGGCTGGAGGTACACGAGACGGCCCACCTGGTAGGCCTGGAGTCGACCGCGACCATGGTCTTCGGGCTGGGCGAAACCAACAAGCAGCGCATCGAGCACCTGGAGAAGCTGCGCTCTCTGCAAGACCGCACCGGAGGCTTTCGATCCTTCATCCACTGGAGCCTGACCCCCAACGAGACCGGCATGAAGCGCAGCCTGGCCCCGGGAGGGCTGGAGTACCTGAGGATCCTGGCCATCGCCCGCCTCTACCTGGACAACTTCCCTCATGTCCACTCGGGCTGGGTCACCGAGGGAGCCAAGCTGGCCCAGGTGGGCCTCAGCTTCGGGGCCAGCGACCTGGGCAGCGTGCTGATGGAGGAGCTGGTCATCTCGGCTACGGGGGTGGTCTACAGCTATTCTGCCGACCAGATCGTCCGCATCATTCGCGGGGCGGGGCGCGTGCCGGCGGTGCGCAACTCGAAGTACGAGATCCTCGAGGTGTGCGCCTAGAGTGCCCCCGGCCGCCACCGTCGAGAAGATGTTCTCGCAGATCGCCCCCCGCTACGATCTGGTCAATCGCCTGCTGTCGCTCGGGCTGGATCGAGGCTGGCGGCGCCGGGCGGTGCGCGAGCTGGCCCTGCAACCCGGCGATCCGGTCATCGACCTTTGCTGCGGCACGGGCGATCTCTCGGCCGACCTGCGCCCCGCCCGGGTGGTGGGGGTGGATTTTGCCGAGCCGATGCTCTCGCGCGCCCGGGTCAAGTTCCCCGAGCTGACCTTCCTGCAGGCCGACGCCCTGGACGTGCCCCTGCCCGAGGCGAGCTTCGAGGCTGCCACGGTGGCCTTCGGCCTTCGCAACGTGGAGGACCTGGGAGCTCTCTGGCGCGAGATGACCCGCCTGGTGCGCCCCGGAGGCCGGGTGCTCTCGCTGGAGCTGACCCGTCCTGAGGGCCTGCTGGGGGTGCTGCACAGCTTCTACCTGCAGGTGGTGGTGCCGCTGGTGGGGGGGCTGGTGAGCGGCGACTTCGCGGCTTACCGCTATCTCTCTCGCACCATCGCCCGCTTTATCCCGCCCGAGGAGATCGCGCGCAGCATGCGCGAGAACGGCCTGGTCAACGTGCGCGTGATCCCCCTGGCCGGAGGGATCGCTACTCTGCACGTCGGGATCAAGCCGTGATCGAGGCCTACCGGCGCCTGGAGCGGGCCCGCGTGATCGGCATGATCTCGGGTACCTCGGCCGACGGCATCGACGCCGCCATGGTCGAGTTCGAGGGCACCTCCGAGCGTCCCCGTTTCGTGCAATTCAGCTGCACGCCGTATGAGCCGGCCGTGCGTGAAGAGGTCTTTCGCCTGATGGAGAACCGGGCCACGGTGGTGGAGGTGGCCCGCATGAACGTGCTGCTGGGCCAGCTCTTTGCGGCCGCGGCCCGCGAGCTGGGCGCGTGCGACCTGGTGGCCTCGCACGGACAGACCATCAGCAACCTGCCTGAGGCCTTCTCGTTTTGTGGCCACCGGGTGCGGGCTACCCTCCAGATTGGCGAGGCGGCCGAGATCGCGGCTGCGCTGGGATGCCCGGTTGTGAGCGACTTTCGCCCTTCCGACCTGGCCCTGGGTGGCCAGGCTGCCCCGCTGGTTCCGTTCGCGGATGCGGCCATCCTGCGCTCGAGCCAGGTGGATCGCTTTGCCCTGAACATCGGGGGCATCGCCAACTTCACCTTCATCCCGCGTGAGGGGGAAGTGCAGGCCTGCGATACCGGCCCCGGTAACTGCCTGATGGACGCTCTGGCCGAGCGGGTGCTGGGCCAGCCTTGCGATGCTGGAGGTGCCTTCGGGGCCACCGGCGCAGTGCAGAGCGAGCTGCTCGAGGAGATGCTGCAGCACCCCTATTTCGCATTGGCGGGGCCACGCTCCACGGGACGCGAGGAGTTCGGCCGGCCGCTGCTCGAGCGCTATGTCGACCGGGCCGCCCCGGCCGACCTGATGCGCACCGCCGCCGCCCTTAC
>QWHO01000241.1 GCA_021404945.1 bacterium CPR1 | reverse complement strand
CCACCTCTTGCGGCCACGACCATTCGAAAGGTTCACGCTTGCCTTCACCAGGCGCTTCGCTTCGCGGTGAAAATGCGAATGCTGGCCTATCCCCCTTCTGCTGACGTAGACCCGCCCCGAATGCCCCGTGAGCGGAAGGTCCGGGCCCTCTCGAAGGCCCAGCTCGAGGCCTTCCTGGCGGCAGCGGCAGGCGACAGGTGGCAGGCCCTCTGGATGCTGGCGGTCCAATCGGGTTGCCGGCCGGAAGAGATTCTCGGGCTCAAATGGCATCGAGTTCTGTGGGACCACAGTGCGATCTCGATTGAGGAGGTTCTCATCCGACCCCGGAAGAGGAACGGCGGGGCGGCCTGGTGGCTTGACGCACCGAAGACACGGAATTCGCGCCGAATTGTCACGCTGCCCCTGCCGGTCATGCGAGCGCTGGAGAAGCATCGCCTCAAACAGAACGAGGAGAAGGCCTTCTACGGTGCTGAGTACTGCGACCATGGCTTCGTTTTCGCTTCTCGGAAGGGCGAGCCCGTTCGGGACCAGCGGCTGAGCAGCGAGTTCTTCAAAGCGGTGCTGGAGAAGGCGGGTCTTCCGGCTTCCACGCGGCTTTATGACCTGCGCCACAGCCATGCCTCGATGATGCTGGCTCACGGAATGGATGCGAAGGTGGTCAGCGAGCGCATGGGTCACTCCTCGGTGGCCTTCACTCTGGACGTGTACGTGCACCTGGTCGAAGACCAGCAGAAGCAAGCGGCCCAGCTCCTGGACCGCCTCTTTTACGGGGCTTCTGCCGGGTAGTTTTTTCCAGCGGGGATCAGCCGGGGATCAGGGCGAGTTTTTCGGGCAGCGAGAATGGCTTAACGGTGCCATTCTCCTGCCCGATTGAATGTATCGAGTCTATGAACTTCCGGTTACGCGAAGGGTCAGTCCCGGGCTTCGATGAGCTCGAGCAGCTCGTCTTTCTTGCTGGAGACCAGACCCTCGTCGCCTCGGCTCTCCAGGTTAAGCCGCAACAATGGCTCGGTGTTGGAGGCGCGCAGGTTGAAGCGCCAGTCGGCGAATTCCAGGCTGATGCCGTCCATGGTATCCACCCGCAGGCATTCCGGCTCGTAGCGCTCGCGCACCAGCTGCATCACGGCGCCGGCGTCCTTCACCGTGCGGTTGATCTCGCCGCTGACCGGATACTTGTCGCGAGCGTTGCGGATCAACTCGGCCAGCCCGCGATCCTTGCGGCTCATCCAGTCGAGCACCCAGAGCCAGGGAAGCATGCCGCTGTCGCAGCCGCCGAAGCGCTGGAAGTAATGATGGGCCGACATCTCCCCGCCGTAGGCGGCCTGCAGCTCCTGCATCTTCTTCTTGAAGAACACGTGACCGGTGGGGATCTGTACCGCCATCCCCCCGGACTTCTCCACCCGCTCCATGGTATTCCAGATCTGGCGGGGATCGTGCAGAATGGTGGCGCCCGGGTTGAAGAACAGGGCGCGCTCGGCCAGCAGGCCAACCAGATAGTAGCCGTCCACGAACTCCCCGTGCTCGTCGAAGAAGAAGCAGCGGTCGAAGTCGCCGTCCCAGGCCACTCCCAGATCGGCATCCGCTTTCAGCACGGCGTCGGTGGTATGGTGGCGCTTCTCGGGCAGGAGCGGGTTGGGAACTCCATGCGGGAAGTTGCCGTCCGGGTCGCCGTGCAGCAATTGGAGGTTCCAGCCCAGTCTCTCGGCCAGGGCCAGCACCACCGGGCCGGCGCAACCATTGCCCCCGTTGCAGACCATCTTGCGGCCCTTCAAACGCTCGAGATCGAAGTTCTCGAGCAGAAAGTCGAGGTATTCGCCGCGCAGGTCCTGGCCCTCGACCTTGCCGCGGGTGGGGCCGGAGGACACCTGGCCGGTGGCCAGTCGCTCGATCTCGCTCAGGCCACTGTCGCGACCGATGGGAGAGGCGTTGCGAGCGACCAGCTTCATGCCGTTGTAGTCGGCGGGATTGTGGGAAGCGGTCACCATGATGCCCCCGTCGAGCTGGCGATGAAAGGTGGCGAAGTAGACCTCCTCGGTACCGCACTGGCCCAGAAAGAGCACGTTGGCTCCCCCTCGGGTGAGGCCCTGAACCAGGGCGTAAGCAATTTCAGGGGAGGACAATCGCATGTCGTGGCCTACGGCCACCGTGCCCGGCTTGAGCACCTGGGCGTAAGCGGCCCCGATGCGCTCAGCCAGCTCGCCGTCCAGCTCTGAGGGCACCTTGCCCCTGACGTCATAGGCTTTGAAACATGTCAGCGTCATCGTTCCTCGGGGCTCAAGCTTCCTACCAATTTCTTGACCTCTTCCAGGTGGTCGCGGTGGGCCACCAGGGTGCGTTTCCCGGCTCTCACGACCACGAGATTCTCCACCCCCACCAGTGAGACCAGCTCCTCGGGCTCTTCGCAGTAGATGACGTTTCCCTTCGACCCCAGGCTGGCCAGGCGCCCCCGATGGCGGTTGCCCTGCTGCTCGGGCAGAAAGTCCTCCACCGCCTGCCAGCCGCCCAGGTCGCTCCACTCGTAGTCGGTCACCACCGCGGCGCGTCGCGTCGCCTTCTCCATCACCGCATAGTCGATGGAGATGGGGCTGAGTGGCTGGAAGCTTGTCTCCAGCGCTTCCTCGAACCGGTCGGTTCCATAAGCTTGCACGGCTGGAGCCAGAGCCTCGAGATGGCCGGGCAGGTGGACCTCGAGCTCGGCCAGGATAGCCGAGGTGGTCCAGCAGAACATGCCGCTGTTCCAGTAGTAGCGTCCCTCTTGCAGGAAGTGCCTGGCCGTGATCCGGTCTGGCTTCTCTCGAAATGAGAGCAGCTCATGGTGGCGCAGGGGGTCGGGGCGCTCCAGGCGAGGACCGAGCTCGAGGTAGCCATAGCCGGTCTCGGGCCGGGTGGGCGGGATAGCGAAGGTATAGAGGCTGCCCGATTCGCGGGCCGCCCGTGCGGCCGAGGCCAGACAGGCCTGGAAGCGATCCACCGGCTCGATGTGATGGTCCGAGGTCAAGATGGCCAAGGTCGCGTTCCCATACAGCTTGCGGCAGAGAAGGGCGGCCAGGGCCACCGCGGCGGCCGTATCTCGCCGGCAGGGCTCACCCACCACGTGGCCCACCTGCACCTGCTCGCGCACCAGGCCGGTGTAGGCGCGCGAGGTCAGAACCAGGGTGCGGTCGGGCGGGCAGAGGCCTTCGAGACGGTCACAGCTGGCCTGCAGCAGCGTGCGCTCACCGCCCAGAGGGAGAAACTGCTTGGGTTTCCGTTCGGTGCTGACCGGCCAGAAGCGCGTGCCAGCGCCGCCGGCCATGATGATGCAAACCAGGTCGTGCATGGGCGGACAGCCCCTTCGACCCGGGGCGTAAAGACCCTACGTGTTGGGCAACAAAGCGTTGGTGGCCGTGTCCTGGCGCGTGCCGTAGAAGACAAAATTGCCGTCGGGGTGAGAAGGAGCGTTATTCATGTTGGCCTTGGTGGTGGTGCGGGTGGTGCCCGTGGCGGGGTCGGCGTAGGTGACCTTGTCGCCGTCCACCTTGATGATGGTCACGATGTGCCCCATCCCCGAAACCGAGAACTCGGGCCCGTTCAGGGCCACGATGACGGGAGTCTGCTCCTGGTTGACCTTCTGCTCGATCAAAGGCCACTTGTCGGCCCCGATGTTGCCCGCGTCGGACCAGGTGATGCCGTGGGGCTGGCATTCGGTGTTCAGAGCCCGCATCAACTCGAAGCCATACTTGGCGTCGATGTCGTAGTCCTTGAGATTCTGACCGGTCAGGGTGTTGATGCACATGGCCACGCTCGTCTGCCCGCAGGAAACCGAGTTGTTCTGGGCCAGGGGGGTGAGGTTCAGCGGATTGGTGCTGCCGCCCCACTGCTGGGGGTTGTACTGGTTGAGCTTCATGGAGGCCGCGTCCTGAGCTGGCTTCTTGTTCTTCAGGCTCTTCTCGGACTGGCTCATCAGGTGCTGGAAATAGGCCGAGTCAGGCGGCGGTCCCTGGATACGGGACTCGATCTGCTTGATACGCCCTTCGATGCGGTCGATGCCTTCGAGCACGGATTGGCCTCCCGGTCAGTCTTGTGGCTTGCCCCTATTGTAACCGACCGGGGCAAGTTCCCCAACCGGAGGCTTGTAAAACTTTTGTAACAACCCGCGACCGAACTTCGTGACAGGAGGCTCCCCGCCTGGAACAGAAGCCCTCAATGCTTGAGTTCTCGCACCAAAGTCGGTCTGGCGCTGGGAGATTTCTTCCTGGTGATGCTGAGCCTGGTGGGCGCCGTGGCCCTCCGACTCGACTTCGACCACGGCGCCATGGCGCGTTTCCTGGATCCGGTTGCCTGGTTCTACCCCAGCGTTGCTGCCACCGTGGTGTTCGTCTTCTGGCTGCTCGGGATCTATCACAAGGTCTGGCGCTACGCTGGCGTCTCCGATCTTCTCTCGATCGTGGCCGGCGTCACCATCGCCTTTGTCCCCTTCCAGGTGGCGGTCGTCTTCACCGGGGGAGCCGTCTTTCCGCGCACCTCGCTCATCGTGGGCTGGTTCATCGCGGTGGCGGGCTGTGGCGGGATCCGCTTTCTGTTGCGCCTGGCCAGCGAGCGGCAGGGCACAGGGATCGGCAAACGCGTGTTGATCGTCGGAGCGGGCGATGCCGGCGAGGCGGTGCTGCGCGATCTGCGCCGCTCTGCCGGACGGGTGCAGGTGGTCGGCCTGGTGGACGATCAGCCCGGCCATCGCGGTCTTCGCATCCACGGTGTGGCCGTGCTCGGCTCGGTGGACGACCTGAGCGAGCTGGTGGAAGCGCTGGCGGTGAGCCAGGTCATCCTGGCCCAGCCGGCCCCCGCCCTGGTGCGCAGGGTGGTGGATGGCCTGGCCGGAAGCCAGGTCGAGCTTCGGGTCGCTCCGGGTCTCACCGAGCTGGCCGAGGCCAACCTGCTGCGCGAGGTGCGTATCGAGGACTTGCTCGAGCGCGATCCCATTCGGCTCGACATGGAGGGCGTGGCCTCCTACCTGGCGGGACGCACGGTGCTGGTGACCGGGGCAGGCGGCTCGATCGGCTCGGAGATCTGTCGCCAGGTCAGCAAGTTCTCGCCCAAGCTGCTGATTCTGCTCGGTCGGGGCGAGAACAGCATCTACGAGATCAGCCTGGAGCTTCGTGAGCACAAGATCGCCTGCTACATCGCCGACGTGCGCGACCCCAGCCGGATGCGCTCGCTCTTTGAGCTCTATAAGCCCGAGGTGGTGTTCCACGCCGCCGCCCATAAGCACGTGCCCTTGATGGAGGCAAATCCCTCCGAGGCCGTTTCCAACAATGTCTTCGGCACCCTGCAGGTCATGGAGCTGTCTCGAGAGCATGGAGTGGAGAAGTTCATCCTGCTCTCCACCGACAAAGCGGTCAACCCCTGCAGCGTGATGGGAGCTACCAAGCGTATGTGCGAGCTGCTCCTGGTGAGCCAGCGCTCGCCCGGTTTCGTGGCCGTGCGCTTCGGCAACGTGCTGGGCAGTCGAGGGAGCGTGATCCCCACGTTCCGCCGTCAGATCCTGCGAGGCGGACCGGTGACCGTGACCGATCCGGAGATGTCGCGCTACTTCATGACCATCCCCGAAGCGGTAACCCTGGTGCTGCAGGCGGCCGCCATCTCCAGGGGGGGCGAGCTCTACATTCTGGACATGGGCCAGCCTGTCAAGATCGTGGATCTGGCCCGCAACCTGATCCGTCTTTCGGGTTTCGAGCCCGATCGGGATATCCCCATCGAATTTACCGGTATCCGCCCGGGCGAGAAGCTGCGCGAGGGCCTGATCAACGAGGGGGAGCAAACGGCTCCCAGCGGGGCTCCCAAGATCATGAAGGTGACCACCGCGCCTCCCGGACCGGACTGGCCGGGCTCGCAGCTCGAGGAGTTGCGCCAGGCTGCCGAGCGAGACGACGGCGAGCGTTGCGTGGAGCTCATCCAGCAGCTTTTGGGGAATTTCAAGACCGGGGTGGAGGTGCCTGTCGAGCTGAACGTGGGGCAAACCCTGGAGCAGGCGAAGGAATCGCCTGCGCAGCAAGGAATACACGCGCACTCTGAACCCTAAGGAGTTCCTCGATGACCCGACGCCTGCTTCGCACCGTTCCGCTGGCACTGATCCTGATCGCCCTGGCTGCCACCGTCTGGTGGGATACGAGCGGTCAGGACCAGTTCCGGCTTTCGCGGGTGGGGGTGGCCGACCAGTCCGAGGCACTGACCACGTTCGTCGACCCCGACGGGCCCGGTCCCCTTCCCGGGGGATTGGAGCGACTGGAGGGCAGCCTGGTGGTGGACCTCAAGGATGACGCCTCCTCGGCCGAGATCGTGGCCCTGGAGCAGCGGCTCGAGGTCGACCTGCGCTACAACTCGCAGAGCTCGGTGCGGGCCGGCCTGACCGTGGCCGAGGTTTCGGAAGACCGTCTGCCCTCGCTTCTAGCTGAGCTCGCCCAGGATCCCCTGGTGCAGCACGTCGAGCCCAACTACCTCTACTTCGCTCAGAGTTTTCCCAACGACCCGATGTTCAACCAGCAGTGGCATATGACCCAGGTCAAGGCAGTCGAGGCCTGGCCCTGGTCCAACGGCCAGAACGCCGTGGTGGCCGTGCTGGACACGGGCGTGGCCTATGAGAACTACGAGAGCTTCCACCAGGTGGAGGACCTCGACCAGACCCGCTTCGTGCCAGGCTACGACTTCGTGAACAAGCGCGTGCAGGCGCTCGACGACCACTGTCATGGCACCCACGTGGCCGGCACCATCGCCCAGTCCACTAACAACGGCAAGGGCGTCGTGGGCGTGGCCTGGGGCGCCGCCATCATGCCCGTCAAGGTGCTCAGCAAAGGTGGCTCGGGCTCGGTGGCCAACATCGCCGACGCCATCAACTTCGCTGCCGACCATGGGGCCAGCGCCATCAACATGAGCCTGGGCGGCCCGTTCCCCAGCACCGTGATGGACGAGGCCTGCAGTTATGCCAAGAGCCACGGAACAGCCGTGGTTTGCGCCGCCGGCAACGAGTCCAAGAATCGGCCCTCCTACCCGGCCGCCTACTCCGCCTGCATCTCGGTATCGGCCGTGGATCGTGACGAAAACCTGACCTGGTACACCAACTTTGGGCCCGAGATCGACCTGGCCGCCCCCGGCGGCTCGACCCGCAACGACGCCACCGGTGGGGTGCTGCAGAACACCATCGAGGTGCAGAACCACAAAAAGAGCGGCTACTTCTACTTCCAGGGCACCTCCATGGCCTGCCCCCACGCGGCCGGAGAGGCGGCCCTGATCGCCAGCCTGGGCGTCACCAATCCCTCGGCGGTCGAGGCGATGATGAAGAGCACGGCTCGCTCCAAAGGCAAGGAAGGCAAGCAGAAGGGCTACGGCGCCGGAATCATGGATGCCAGCAAAGCGGTCTGGAAGGCCGGCTTCGTCTACGGAGCCTGGCGCCTGGGTCTGGCCGTGGTGATCGGAGCCTTCGTGCTCCTTCCCCTGCTGCGGCGGGGCGCGCTCATCAGCGCCGGGGCCACTTTGCCCGGGCTCGTCGTGGGCTCCTCAGGCTTCTTCTTCCTGCCGCTCTTCATGGGAAATCAGGTGCCTCTGAGTCCCATGCTGACCTCGGGCTTTCCCCAGTGGGATATGCTGTTGCTGGGAGCGGGCGGCCATGCCAACCCGATCTTTTACAGCTGCCTGATCCCGATGGCGCTGGCGGTGCTGGTGGTGGAGAACCGGTTCCTGCGCGCCGTGGTGGCCGGCCTGACGGCGGGCATCGCTGCCCACCTGCTCTTCGGGGCGGTTACGGGAGCGGCTACGGTGCTCTATATCCCGGCTATCCTCAGCCGACTGTGGCTGCTCTTCAACGGTTTCCTGTGCATCTTCCTGGCTGTGGTGCTTGCCGAAGATCAGCCTTGAGCGGCTCCTGGGCAGCGCCTGCCTGGTTCTGCTGGTGGTCGGCCCGCTGGGCGACCTGATTGATCGTCAGCCCACGCAAGTCCAGAGAGGCGGCGAGAATTCCAGATGGACCAGAGGGTCGTAACCAGCCCGTTTCAGAGAAGCTCGGCCACCCGTACGGCCCGGTCAGGGACGAACAGGGGGGCGCACTCTTCCTGCTCCCCGAAGACCCGGCGAGAGCCATAGCCGACGCCAAAAGGCGCCTCGGGATCGGGCCGCGGGTCGCGGTAGACCTCCAGGCTGCGAGTGTTGCGATTCAAGATCCAGTACTCCGGCACACCGGCGCGTGCATAGAGGCTGGCTTTCTCGCACCGGTCGTAGGCCAGCGAGGTCACCGAGACTTCGATGACCAGGTCGGCCGTGCTCGGGTGCCGGGCGGGATCGAACCTCTCGCGTGGGATGAGGGCAAAGTCCGGCTCGAGCTCGGTGCGCTCACCCACGGTCAGGGGAAGCTGTACTCGCACGAAGTGGGTGGCGCCGAAGGCTACCACCAGCAGCTGGTTGGCATAGGTCAGGCTGGTGCTGTGCTGGGGTCCCTGCGGCGTCATGGCGATGATCTCTCCTTCCACCAATTCGGTGTGCTCGAGAAACCCGGCTTCACCCAGCGCGTAGTATTCGGCCAGGGTCCACAGGCGAGGCTCGGCGTGAGTCACTGCCATCTCTCTTGATTTGGCTCCGCCCTGAGCGGAATCCTTTCAGTTAATGGAGCTGGCCCAGGTCAGCTTGCCCGACTCGTCCGGGGTCTTCAGGTCGGGGTGTACCGGGCGCACCCGCACTCCGAATCCGATGCTGCCGGTCTGCTGGGGAGCCACCTCGCCCTCGAACAGGTGGACCCCGTTCTCGCGGCCCGTGTAGCGAAGCTCGGTGGTGGCGGGTGACTTGACCAGGCCGTTCTCGACCGGACCGCTGAGCACTTCCACCCGCACGTCCCTGGGATCGAGCTTGCCCAGCGTGGCCCAGGCCCGGAACGAGACCTTCTGCCCGCGGGCAATCTCGTCCTCAGCCGGAACCTGGGCCTGGATGGCCACGTGGCTCCACTGCTTGTTGACCCGCCCCCGCCACTCGGCGATCGAGCGGGCCTGGGCATAGTTCTTGGCGCTCACCTCGCGGGAGCGTTTGGCAGCCGGAATGTACATCTCGTTGCAGTAGTCCACCAGCATGCGGTGGGTCGAGTAGAGCGGCGATAAAGTGCGGATCGACTCTTTCATGCGTTCCACCCAGAGGGCGGGGAGACCGTTGCGGTCGCGGTCATAATAGAGCGGGATGATCTCGTCTTCCAGGGTGGCGTAGAGGCTGGTCACGTCGGCCAGATCTTGCTCGTCATAGGTGGCGAATTCGATCGGCTCGCCGATCTTCCAGCCGTTCTTGCCGTTATAGCCTTCGGCCCACCAGCCATCCAGCACGCTGAAATTGAGCACCCCGTTCATGGCCGCCTTCTGGCCGCTGGTGCCGGAGGCTTCCAGTGGGCGGCGAGGATTATTGAGCCAGACGTCCATCCCGGCCACCAGGGAGCGGGCCAGCTCCATGTCGTAGTCCTCCACCATCACCACCTTGCCGGCGAACTCGCTGGAACGAGAAAACTCGTAGATCTGGCGGATGAACTGCTGTCCCGGCAGGTCGGCCGGATGGGCCTTGCCGGCGAAGACCAGCTGCATGGGGCGCTGGGGGTCGTGCAGCAGGCGGTGCAGGCGATCAAGGTCGGTGAACAGAAGCACGGCCC
>QWHO01000240.1 GCA_021404945.1 bacterium CPR1 | reverse complement strand
TCACCCGCCAGAATCTGCGCCCCAAGACCGAGATCGTCTACACCTACCCCATCGGGCGGGTGTTCTCGATCGAATCGGTGGCCGAGCTGGCCGCTCCCTTGCTCGAAGAGCGCAAGGTCGAGGTGGAGACCTTCTTCAACCTGGAGGAGGTGCGCCCCGGCAAGGCCCTGTCGCTGGAGGGCATCGAGCTCGACTATGACCTGCTGGCCATGGTTCCGCCCCACCGCGGGCCGGCCTTCTTGCAGGGGAGCCCCATCGCCGAGGCGCGCGGCTGGATCAAGACCGACCGGCACACGCTGCAGGTGGAGGGCACCGACAATCTCTGGGCCCTGGGTGACGTGACCGACCTGCCCATCAGCAAAGCCGGCAGCACCGCCCACTTCCAGGCTCCGGTGGCGGTGGACCGGCTCTGCGCCGCCCTGCGCGGCGAGGAATCGAAGGCGGTCTATGGTGGGCACGTGATGTGCTTCCTGGAGACCGGCTACAACCACGCCTCGCTGATCGATTTCGACTACCAGCGCCCGCCCACGCCGGCCAAACCCAACGCCATCGTGCACTACCAGAAGATGGTGTTCAATAAGGCTTACTGGTATCTGGTGCCGACCGGAGTGATCTGAGATGGCTGACGACGAGGAAATCACCACCCCAACTCCTCCCCCGCCACCTTCGCGTAAGAAGTGGGGCTGGCTGGTCCCCGTCCTGCTGGCCATTCTGGTCTATCTGCTGTGGCCCAAAGAGCAGCACCAGGAGACGGTGGAGCGCCCCGCTCGCGAGCGCTGGCAGGGAGCCACCGCCCGAGTGGAGGAGCGCGAGCTGCCCCGCCAGCTCGAGCTGAGCGGCACCCTGACCTCGGTACGCGAGGCCACGTTGTCCACCCGGCTGAGCGGGCGCCTGCTGGAGCTGACCGTGGAGGAAGGCGACCGCGTCAACGCCGGCCAGGTTCTGGCCCGGGTGGACACCTCCGATCTCGAGAGCCGCACCGCCCAGGCCCGGGCCGGCGAGGTAGTGGCCCAGGCCGGCACGGTCCAGGCCCGGGCCACGGTGCGCACGGCCCAGAGCGGCCTGGAGCAGGCCCAAGCCCAGCTCAAGGCGCTCGAGTCGCAGCGCGGCGAGGTGAACGCCCGGCTCGAGCTGGCCCGGACCGAGCACCAGCGTCAGAGCTTCCTGGCTGCCGAAGGGGCCATCGCCCAGCAGGTCGCCGACCGGGCCAGAGCCGACTTCGAGGTGGCCCGCTCGCAGCAAGAGCAGCTCGAGGCTGGCCTGAAACGGGCCCGGGCGGGTGTGGAGGCGGCCCGAGCCCAGCTCGAGGAAGCCCGCATGGGCATTTCCTCGAGTCAGGCCATGGTCGAGCAGGCCCGGGCGGGCACCGAGGCGGTCGCTTCGAACCTGAGCTACGGGCTGGTGCAGGCCCCCTTCCCGGGGGTGGTGAGCCGCAAGTTCCTGCGCCAGGGAGAGCTGGCCACGCCGGGCGCCCCCATCCTGGAGATTCAAGACCCCTACCACCTGCAGCTCGAGGTCAGCGTGCCCGAGGAGGCGCTCGAGGCGGTGCGACCGGGCCAGACCCTGGAGCTGGCGCTGGGCTCACGCAAGCTGCGCGGAAGGGTGCGCCAGATCGTGCCCGAGGCCGACCCGGCCAGCCGCAGCTTCACCGTCAAGGTGGCGGTAGAGAACCCGAAGGCCGAGTTGATCCCGGGCATGTACGGCAAGCTAGGCCTCACGACCGGCAAGCGTCAGGCAGTTCTGGTGCCGAGCAAAGCGGTGTCGCGGCGGGGCCAGCTGCAAGAGGTGCAGGTCATCGACCCGGAAGGCTATCCTGAGCTGCGCCTGATCAAGACCGGTCAGGCGCAGGGCGAGATGCTGGAGGTTCTGTCAGGTCTCAAGGCGGACGAGACGGTGGGGCTGCCGTGAAACTCGGATTTGCCGGCCACCTGGCCGCCGCCTTCGCCCGCTCCAAGCTGACTCCGCTGCTGCTGCTGCTGTCGCTGGTGCTGGGGGTGGGCGCCACCCTGGCCCTGCCGCGCGAGGAAGAGCCCCAGATCACCGTGCCCATGGCCGACGTGATGGTCAGCTTTCCGGGCGCCACCACCCGCGAGGTGGAGCAGCGGGTGACCTACCCGATGGAGAAGCTGATCCGCGAGCTCGAAGGCGTGGAGTACGTCTACTCCACCAGCCGCCCGGGCCAGTCGCTTGTGATCGTGCGCTTCAAGGTGGGGCTCAACCCCGAGGCTGCCACCGTGCGCCTGTACAACAAGCTGTATTCCAACTTCGACCGCATTCCGCCCGGGGTCAGCCAGCCCCTGATCAAGTCGCGCTCCATCGACGACGTGCCCATCCTCAGCCTGACCCTGCACTCCAAGAAGGCCACCGGCTACGAGCTTCGCCAGATCGCCGCCCAGCTCGACGAGGAGCTCAAGCAGGTGGAGGACGTTTCCGAGGTCACCCTGCTCGGGGGCCAGAGCCGGCAGGTCGAGATCCGGCTCACCCCTCAAAGGCTGGCGGCTTACAACCTGACCCCGGCGGCTATCGCCCAGGCCCTGCGCGGCTTCAACGTGGCCTCCCAGAGCGGGCAGCTCGAGGGCCCCTTGAGCCTGAGCGTGCGCACCGGCGAGTTCCTGCGCAGCCTGGAAGAGGTGGGCCAGGTGGTGGTGGCCGTCCACCAGGGACGACCGGTGCTGCTGAGCCAGGTGGCCAGCCTGCGGGACGGGCCCCAGGAGCCCACCAGCTACGTCTTCTTCGGCACCCGCCAGGATCTCGAGGAGGCCGTCACCCTGGCTATCGCCAAGCGCCGAGGCGCCAATGCCATCGCCGTATCCCACCGGTTGATGGCCAAAGTGGAGGCCGTGCGAGCGAACCTTCTGCCGGCCGGGGTGGAGCTGACCGTCACCCGCGACTACGGCGAGACGGCCGCCGAGCGCTCCAACGAGCTGCTCTTCCACATGGGCATCGCGGTGGGCTCGGTCACACTGCTGATCGGGCTGACGCTGGGCAAGCGCGAGTCGCTGGTGGTGGCCGTGGCCATCCCGGTCACGCTGTCCTTGACGCTGGCCACCTTCGTGCTCTACGGGTTCACCCTCAACCGGGTCACCTTCTTTGCCCTCATCTTCTCCATCGGCATCCTGGTGGACGACGCCATCGTGGTGGTGGAGAACGTGGTGCGCCACCTGCGCATGCCCGAGAACGCCGGCCGCGATCGGCTGCAGGTAGTGCTGGAAGCGGTGGACGAGGTGGGCAACCCCACCGTTCTGGCCACTCTGACCGTGGTGGGAGCGATCCTCCCGATGGCCTTCGTGCGGGGCCTGATGGGGCCCTATATGCTGCCCATCCCGCTGGGCGCCTCGGCGGCCATGCTTTTCAGCATGCTGGTGGCCTTCACGGTGGTGCCCTGGGCCGCCCTGCGCCTGCTCAAGGAGGACGGCCACGGCCACGAGGAGGGGCAGGAAGACGCGCTCACCCGCCTCTACCGCCACCTGATGGGCCCATTGATCGCCCATGGCGGCTGGCGCACGCTCTTCCTGGTCGCCACCATCGGCCTCTTGCTGGCGGCCATGGCCCTGGTGGGTCTGCGCCTGGTGGTGTTCAAGATGCTGCCCTTCGACAACAAGAGCGAGTTCCAGATCCTGGTGGATCTGCCCGAAGGGGCCACCCTGGAGCAGACGGCGGCCCTGGCCACCGAAGTGGGGCGGCGGGTGGCCGAGCTGCCCGAGGTGACCAATTACCAGATCTACGCCGGCACCGCCTCGCCTTACAACTTCAACGGCCTGGTGCGGCACTACTTCCTGCGCTCGGGGCCCAACGTGGCCGATCTGCAGGTCAACCTGACCCCCAAGGAGGAGCGCCGCCGCCAGAGCCACGACGTGGCCAGGGCTGCCCGGGAGGCGCTCAAGGATGTCAAGGGTGCGGTGCTGGTCGTGGCCGAGATCCCTCCCGGCCCGCCCGTGCTCCAGACGCTCGTTACCGAAGTCTTCGGTCCCACCGAGGAGAGCCGGGTGGCTCTGGCCACCGAGGTCAGAGAGCTCTACACGAAAGAGCCAGGCGTGGTGGACGTGGACTGGTATCGCGAGGATCCGCACGAAGAGGTGCACCTGGAGATCGACGCCGAGAAAGCAGCTCTGTCGGGACTGACTCCGATGGAGGTCGAGCAGGCCGTCAGCGCGGCCCTGGGGGGCATGCCGGCCGGCCTCTTGCACGACGAGCAGGCCCGTGAGCCGGTGCCCCTGCTGCTCCGCTTCGGGCCCGGCGACCGCACGGTGGCAGGTCTTGAGTCGCTGCGCCTCAGGGGCGTGCCCCTGAGCAGCCTGGTGCGGGTGACTCGCCGCCCGGCCGAGCAGAGCATCTACCACAAGAATCTGCAGCCGGTGATCTACGTCACGGGCGACGTGGGGGGCGAAGTGGAGAGCCCGCTCTACAGCATTCTGGCCCTGCAAGACAAGATCAAGGTGGATACCTGGTGGATCCAGCAACCCACCACCACCGAGCGGCCCGCCGTCAAGTGGGACGGCGAGTGGCACGTGACCTACGAGGTCTTCCGCGACCTGGGCATCGCCTTCGCCGTGGTCATGCTGCTGATCTACGGCCTGATCGTGGGCTGGTTCCAGAACTTCATCACCCCGCTGGTGATCGTGTCAGCCATCCCGTTCTCGATGGTGGGCATCCTGCCCGGTCACTGGGGCATGGGGGCCTTCTTCACGGCCACCTCGATGATCGGCTTCATCGCCGGGGCCGGCATCGTGGTGCGTAACTCCATCATCCTGGTGGATTTCATCGAGCTACGCCTCAAGGAGGGCATGCCGCTGGAGGAGGCGGTGGTGGATGCGGGCGCGGTGCGCTTCCGGCCCATGCTCTTGACCGCCCTGGCGGTGGTGGTGGGCTCGGCCGTGATCCTGGCCGACCCCATCTTCAACGGGCTGGCCATCAGCCTGATGTTCGGCGAGATCGCCTCGCTCTTACTCTCGCGCACCACCGTGCCGGTGCTCTACTACATGGTCTGGCGGGGGCGGCGATGATCCGGCTGCTGCTGGTCCTGCTCTTGACCGGAATGGCTCTGGCCCAGCTCCCGGACAGCGGGCTCGAGGCGACCCCAGCCAGTCCGCTCTCGCTGGAGGCGGCCCTGAGCGAGGCAGCTGGCAACAGCCCGGCGATTCGCGAAGCCGAGGCCAGGGTGCAGGAGGCGATCTACGGAGTGGACGAGGCCGGAGCCCCGGGCAAGCCCCGCGTGGATTTCTCGGCCGGCTATCAATACCTGACGCCCACACTCTCGTTCTCGGGCCTGCCGGTGGTGGTCAACAACAACTACGAATTCGCGGTCGGCCTGCAGCAGACGCTGGCCGACTTCGGCCGGCTGCACTGGGCCACGGCCAGCGCCGAGTTGCGCCAGCGCAGCCTGACCGAGAAGGTGCGTCGCCAGAAGGAAGACCTGGCCATGCAGGTGCGACAGGCCTACGCCGGTCTTCTGTTCGCCCGCCAGAGCCTGACCGTGGCCAGCGACCTGGTGGCCGCCCAAAAGGCCCACGTCCAGGTCGTGGAGACCCGCCTCAAGGCGGGAGCCGTTCCGCGCTACGACATGCTTTCGAGCCAGGCTGCTCTGGCCCGGGCCGAAGAGCAGCTCGTCACCGCCCGCAGCCAGGAGTCGTTGGCCCGCCAGCGCTTGCTGATGCTGCTCGGACGCTCGCTGGAGCAGCCTCTGGAGCTGGCTGATTGGCCTGCGGAGATGGCCCTTCCTGACCTCGCCGAGGGCGCCACCCGGGCCCTGGTTGAGCGGCCCGAGCTCACCGCCCTGAACTGGGCCGTGGAAGCAGCCAGGGCACGGGTCCACCTGGAAGAGAGCCAGGACAACCCCGCCCTCAGCTTTGCCACCCGCTACGCCCAGCGCAACGAGACGGCTTTTCAGAACAGCTCTCTGTGGTCGGCAGGAGTGCTCTTCAGCGTGCCTCTCTTCGACGGCGGCGCCAGCGAGGCACGGGCCAACCAGGCCGAGGCGGTGGTGGTGCAGCTCGGCGAGTCGCAGGAGAAGCTGCGCCGGCTGGTGGCCCTGGAGGTGCAGGAGAGCTACCAGCAGCTGCTCACCGCCAGCGAGCAGTTGAGGCTGTCGTCGGCGCGCCTGGAGCAGACCACCGAAGGCCTGCGCATCGCCCGCCTGCGCTATCAGACGGGGGTGAGCATCAACCAGGAGGTACTCGACGCCGAGTCGGCCCAGAGCCAGGCCCGGCTCGATCGCCACCGGGCCGAGCTGGCCCTGCGCAGCGGCTGGGCGCGCTGGCTGCGGGTTTGCTCAGTCAATGCAGGTCCAGCAGTCGAGCCAGCACCAGCTCCACCGCGCTGAGGGTCGTCGGCAGCACCTCGTTGCCGTATTCTCCAGCGTGATCACCGGCGAAAGTTCGACCTCAGGGCCCGAGGGACCGGGATAGCCCGTCAGGGCGCAGGGGCTTGCCACAACCGATCCCGGGTCAGACTGCTTTGCGTTTCCAGTTCTGCATCAGCCTGCTCCTTCAACCTGTCCCCCGTCAATCGGCCGGCCGCCCAGTCAGGTGAAGTGAGCTCCCGTGATCCTGCTGACCTGTTGGAGGTAGTTCGGACCCTTTACCTAGTTTACTTCTTGGTTTACTATAGAACCATGTACTACCTGAACATGCACGAGGCAAAGACCAACCTGTCGGGCTACATCAACCGCCTGAAGCCTGAAGAAGTGATCATTCTTTGTCGTCGCAACGTGCCCGTAGCCGAGATCCGCCTGTTGCCGTCCAGGCCTGAGCGCCACATTGGGGTGGCCCGGGGAGAGTTTCGCGTACCCGACGACTTCAACGACCCGCTCCCAGCTGACATCCTGGAGTCGTTCGCCAATCCGCAGTGAGGCTGCTCTTGGATACCTGTGCCTTCCTCTGGCTGGCCGAGGGCGACTCAGCGGCCTCACCCGCGTGCCGCGAAGCGTACCTCGCCGAAGCCAATGAGGTCTTGCTCAGCTCGGTCTCCGCCTGGGAGATCGCGGTGAAATTCAGGCTCGGCAAGCTGCCGTTGCCGGCGGCTCCGGACCTTTATGTTGCAAATCTGCGGCAGAGGATGGGGGTCAAGGCCCTGCCGCTCGTTGAACGCGACGCCCTGCACGTCGCCAATCTTCCCGATCTTCACAAGGACCCATTCGACCGAATGCTGGTTTGTCAGGCGCTTCTTCAAAGAAAGCAGGTCAGCTGTCTCAGGCTGGTCCCGCGGAGGGCTCGTCCGGCTTGACCTCCTCCGGCCCGGTCTCAGTGCCGGATTCCGTCCCGGGCTCGGGCTCGTTCCCAGGCTTCACGGCCCCGGGCGTCGGCTCAGGCTTAGGAGCCGGGTCGGGCTTTGGGGCTGCTTCGGGCTTTGGAGCTGGTTCTGGCCTGGGAGCCGGCTCAGGTTTGGGGCCGTGGCCCTCTGCCTGCGAGTCCTCCGGCTGGCTGACCGCGGCCTTCTTGGGTTTGCCACCAAGGAAGTTGGCAATTCCCTGCACCAGCACGTAAAGAGACGGGATGAAGAACACGCCCAGCGTGGAGGCCGCCAGCATGCCTCCGAAGACGGCCGTGCCCAGAGCCCGCCGGCTGACCGCGCCGGCGCCCTCGGCGATGACCAGCGGCACCACGCCCAGAATGAAGGCAAAGCTGGTCATCAAGATGGGGCGCAGGCGCAACTTGCCGCCCTCGACGGCAGCGTCCACCAGGCTGAAGCCTTCCTTCTCATACTTCTCCTTGGCGAACTCAACGATCAGAATGGCGTTCTTGGCGGCCAGGCCGATCAGCATGACCAGGCCAATCTGGACATAGAGATTGTTGTCCATCTTGATGACCGCGGTGGCGATGTAGGCGCCCATGACCCCGACCGGAATGCCCAGGAGCACCGCGAACGGCACCGCCCAGCTCTCATACTGAGCGGACAGGAACAAGAAGACGAACAGCAGAGCCAGCAGGAAGATCACTCCCTGACTGCCCTGAGCCGCCTTCTCCTGATAGGCCATGGTGGTCCAGGCCACGCTGTAGTTGGAGGGCAGCGATTTGGCCAGCTTTTCCACCGTGGCGATGGCCTGGCCGCTCGAGTAGCCGGGGGCCGAGTTGCCGTTGACCTCGACGGCGCGATAGAGATTGAAGCGGGTGATCGTGTCGGCTCCGGTCAGCACGTTCGGGGCGGTCAGCGTCTTCAGCGGCACCATGCTGCCATCTTTGGCGCGCACGTAGAGGCTGCCGATGTCCTCCTTGGTTCGCCGGTAGTCAGCTTCGGCCTGGATGTAGACCTGCCAGGTGCGACCGAACTTGTTGAACTGGTTGACGTAGTAGCCACCCAGGTTGGCCTGCAAGCCGGCAAAGACGTCATTCAGGGGAATTCCCAGCACCTTGACCTTGTCGCGGTCGACCCACAGCCTCACCATGGGGACGTTGGTGGAGAAGAGGGTGAAGACGCCCTTGAGCTGTTTCTGCTGATTGAGCTGAGCGATGAATCCTCTGGCCACATCAGCCTGGGCCAGGATGTCGCCGCCGCTGCGGTCCTGCAGCTCGAAGGTGAAGCCGCCCGCGTTGCCAAGGCCGGGAATGGGCGGGGGGTTGAAGACGGCGATCCGGGCCTCGGGGAATTTGCTGAACTCGGCCTGCAGCCGCTCAATGGTCTTAAAGGCGTGCTCCTCGGGGGTGCGCTCCTCCCACGGCTCCATGACCACGACAATCGAGCAAGAGTTGGTGTTGTAGGTCGACATCATCAGGCTGAAGCCACCCAGCCCCAGGACCGACTTGACCCCCGGCTGCTTCTTGCAGGCCTCCTCCATCTGTTTGAGCACCTCGTTGGTGCGGCTGAGCGAGGATGCCTCAGGCAGTTGGGCGTCGATCATGAAGTAACCGTTGTCCTCACCGGGCAAAAAGCCCGTCGGCAGAGTGACCTGCAGACGGTAAGCGATGAAGAACACGACCCCCAGGAGGCAGAGCGTGACCAGCAAGAGCTTGATGGTCAGGCGCACGGTGCGGGTATACCCGTTGTTAACCCAATCAAAGACTTTGTTAAAGCCGGCCAGGAACCAGCCCAGCGGGCCGGGCATGGGCTTTCTCGGTCGCAGAATCAAGGTGCACAGCGCCGGGGTGAGCGTCAGGGCTACCAGGGCCGAGAGACAGACCGACACCGCCAGCGTGAGGGCAAACTGACGATACATCAGGCCGGTAATGCCACCCATGAAAGCCACCGGCACGAAGACCGAGGTCAGCACCAGGGCGATGGCCACCACCGGTCCGCCCACCTCGGCCATGGCTTTTTCGGTCGCCTGGAGAGGCGAGAGCCCGTGCTCGATGTGGTGCTCCACCGCCTCTACCACCACGATGGCGTCGTCCACCACGATGCCCACCGCCAGCACCAGGCCGAACAGGGTCAGCATGTTGATCGAGAAACCGAAGGCCACGAAGGCGGCGAAGGTGCCGATCAGCGAGACAGGCACGGCCAGCATCGGGATCAAGGTGGCCCGGAAATTGCCCAGGAAGACGAAGACCACCAGGATCACCAGGATGATGGCGTCTCGCAGGGCCAGGATCACCTCGTGGATGGAGGCGGTTACGAAATCGGTGGTGTCCAGGGTCAGCTCGTAGTCGAGGTCGGGGGGAAACCCCTTCTTGAGCTCTTCGAGTTTGACGCGCACGGCCTTGGCAGATAGATGCCGACCGGGATAGCCGCCTTGCCGTTGAGCCGACCGAAGGTATTGTAGGTCTTGGACCCCATTTCGACGCGGGCCACGTCTTTCATGCGCAGAATCGAGCCATCGGGGTTGGTGCGCAGGATGATGTTGCCGAATTCCTCCGCTTCAGTCAGACGGCCCTTGACGTTGACCGAATACTGGAAATCGACCGGCCGGGGCATCGGCTCGGCGCCCACCGAGCCGGCGGCAGCCTGAACATTCTGCTCTCTCAGGGCGTTGGCCAGGTCGGTGGTGGTCAGACCCAGGCTGGTGAGCCGGGCGGGATCGACCCACATGCGCATGGCGTAGTCTTGCTGACCCACCAGGATGGCGGCCAGGCCGACGCCAGGCAGACGAGCCAGCTCATCGATCACGTTCACCAGCACGTAGTTGGAGAGAAAGCTGGCGTCGTAGGTGCCACCGGGCGAGAAGAAGCTCATGAAGATGAGGATCTGGGTCGACTGCTTCTTGACCGAGACGCCCTGCTGGGTGACCTCGGGAGGCAGGAACGGGAGAGCGAGATTGACGCGGTTCTGCACGTCCACCGAGGCAAGGTCCGGGTCGCGACCAACCTCGAACGAGACCGTGAGGTTCATGCGGCCGTCGTTGGTGGACTTGCTCTGCATGTAAATCATGCTTTCAGCCCCGTTGACCTGCTGCTCGATGGGAGCGGCCACCGTTTGCTCGACGGTCTGGGCATCGGCGCCGGTGTAGTTGGCCAGCACCTGCACGGTGGGAGGGGTGATGTCGGGATACTGGGCCGACGGCAAGGCCAGGATGGCCAGCCCGCCAGCCAGCAGGATCACCAGGGAGATGACGATGGACAGAACCGGTCGATGGATGAAGACGCTCATCTGTTACTCGGCAGTCCCGCCGACTTCGGACGGGTTGACCTTCCAGCCGGAGCGGACCTTTTGAATTCCCTCCACGATCACCCGGTCTCCGGCCTTCAAGCCGCTCTCGACCACATAATATTGCTCGAAGGTCTGGCCCAGCGTGAGGTTCACCTGGGTGGCCACGTTGTCGGGCCCGACCACGTAGGCGGCGTTGAGGCTCTGGATCTCGAACACCGCTCGCTGGGGAACGAGCAAGGCGTGCTTGAGGTCGGTCGACTTGAAGCGGATGCGGGCGAACTGACCCGGCTTGAGGATGCCGGTGGGATTGAGAAACGAGGCTCGCAGGTTGAGCGTCCCGGTTTGCTGGTCGATGGTGCGGCCGACCATCTGTAAACTGCCCCTCTCCGGATAGCGGGCTCCGTCTCCGAGCAGCAACTCGAACGGCCTGGCCACGCCCTGGCCGGGTCTCGATTTGAAATACTTGAGGTAGTCGGTTTCGGCGATGGAGAAGTCGACATACATCGGGTTGGACTCGGAGATGGTCACCAGCACGGGGTCGCCCACCCGCACCAGGTTTCCCGGGCTCACGTTGAGCTTGCCGATCACGCCGTCAAAGGGAGCCGTAATAGTACAGTAGCCCAGAGTGATGCGAGCTTGCTCGACCGACGCCTGGGCCGCCTCGAGCTGAGCGGCCGCGATGTCGATATTGGCCCTGTCGCTCAGCCGGGTATTGTCCACCACCGCTTGCTTGGCGTTGACCTGAGCGGCCGCCACATCGCGAGCCGAAACGGCGTTGTCGTAGGTCTGCATGGGAATGACGCTGCGGAAAGCCAGGGGCTTGTACCGGTCTACGTCTTGCTGGGTGCGCTTGAGCTCGGCTTTGGCCGAGGTCAGGTCGGCCTGGGCCTTGCGCAGGTCGACCTGGTTCTTGGCATACTCAAGGTCGGCTCTGGCTTTCTCGACCTGGGCCAGGGCCGAGGAGAGCTGGGCCTCATAAGTGCTCGGGTCGACCTGGAACAGCACCTGACCGCGGTTGACGAAAGTGCCCTCCTGGAAGCTGAAGTCGAGCAGGCTTCCCTGGACCTGAGATTTGACGTCCACGGTCAGGCGGGCCTCGGTTCGAGCCGTATACTCGCTGAAGAGGGAGACCTGCTTCTCCTCGACCCTGGTCACCACCACGTCCGGGGGCGGACCGGGCTGCTGGACGGCCGTTGGAGAAGACCTGCCGTTAGGGCTGCCACTGGCAGCGGGACTTGGAGTCGGGCTGGACTCCCCCTCTCCCTCACCCGGAGTGGGGCCACAACCGACCAGCCAGAGGCCCAGCAGAATCAGAGCGAGGAGATTACGAACCAGCATCGGGTGCTCCTTTCGAGGGCAAGGCGGAAAGCCGGAGGACGCGGTCCGGGAACTGAGCCCCCAGCGCGCGCTCCAGGCGGGAAAAGCTGATCTCGCGGTTATAGCGAGTCACGGCCAGGTCGAGCCTGGCATTGATCAAACTCTGCAGGGCATTCTGCGTCTCCAGCGAGGTGCCCAATCCATTGATGAAGCGCTCCCGGGCCATCTCATAGAAGACCGCCGCGGTCTCCACCTGCTTCTCAGCCGTGCGCAGGTCGAACTCGCTCTGTTGGAAATTCAGCCAGGCCCGGGTCACATCCTGAATGACCTGAGCGTTCAGACCATCGAGCTCATCGTGCAGGGCCTGAACCTGGGCTTCGGCCGACTTGACGCGACCGTCGCGGAGTCCACCGTCGAAGAGCGACCAGCTCACGCTCAGGTTGACCCCGAAGGTATCGGTCGGCAAGAACGTGCCGATGGTATCGAAATAGCCGGCCTGCATGCTGACGATCGGCATGCTCTCGTGATAGGCCGCCTCGAGCAGTTTGTCGGCCACGGCGATATTCTTGTTGAGCAAGACGACCTCGGGGCGAGCCTGCAAGGCCAGCGCCACCAGGCCATCCAGCTCGACCCCCTCGGCCACTGAGGCACTGGCCGGAGCGATGGGCGCCAGAGGCTCCTCAGACTGGTCGTAAAGCACGGTTTTCAAGGAGATGGCGGTATTGCCGATGGTGGTGATGCTCTGAGCCAGAGTCTGTTGAGCCTCCACCACCTGAAGCTCGGCCTGCACGATATCGTATCTGGCGGCCAGCCCCTGATTGAACAGGGCATTGGTGTCGGAGAGATTTTGCCTGGTCAGCTCCAGATTCTGCCGGGCCACCTCCAGCGTCTCATCGGCCTGGAGACGTCGAAAGAAACTCTCCTTGATGCTCAAGACCAGATCCTGGCGGTCGAGCTCGAGTTGCTGGGTGGCCACGTCGATTTGCAGGAAGCTGGCCGCAATCTCGTTCTCGACTCGCCCGAAGGTGGTCAGGAGGGCCTGCATGGTCAGGCTCAGCTGGCTGGAGACCGTGCTCTGCCTCGTGGTGGCAAGGCTCTGCTTGGACAGGGCGATGGTTTCATCCTGGAAGACAAGCTTGAGGTTCTTCTGGCTGTCGCTCTGCTCGAACTGGCCGATGGCCGACTGGATGCCCTGGGCCGACTGCTTCAGGGTGGGGCTCTGGGAAACGCCCAGATCGACCGCCTCCATCAGCTTGAGCGGCCTGGTCCTGGAGGGAGCCTGATACTGAAGCAGCGGGCTGGCCCCGAGGTCCGGAGTAGCCTGCGGCTGCGGGCTGGCTTGAGGTTGGGGGCTGGCCCGAGGTTGGGGCGGCTCCTGACCGGTCGCGGGTAGGAGCACGCAATGGAGAAAAAGTAAAAGGCACGCGACCGAACGTCTCATGGCGGGGCTGTATACGGAGATACCCCCCAATTACCTTCATATACCTCTGGTTGATTCGTCCGCTTGGAGCTGTTACACTCCAATTCAGTCAGACAGGCACCGAAGGACACCCCGGGCCGGTCGGGAACCCCGTCCTTCGATGAGCCCGGACGAGAAGCTGGCCCTGGCCGAGGAACGCCTGCAGCAGGCCGAGGAGCGCTTTCGGCAGGCCGAAGAGCTGATGCTGCAGGCCCAGGAGATCCTGGCCCGCACCCGGGCCCAGGACGAGGAGGCTCAGCACCTGGCCTACGTCGACCAGCTGACCGGGCTGCCCAACCTCAACCACGTGCGCCAGGTACTCGACTTCAACCTCAAGCAGGCCCATCGCTACGAGCGCATCAGCGCCCTGCTCAGCATCGATCTCGACCGCTTTCGCATCATCAACGAAGCGCTCGGCTTCAAGGCGGGGGACGAGCTGCTGGTGCTG
>QWHO01000746.1 GCA_021404945.1 bacterium CPR1 | reverse complement strand
CCGATAGACCTCGTCTTGCTCGAGCAGGACCCGGTCCTGGATGGCGATGGCGGCCAGGTCGCACGAGCGCGCGCCCACCAGGGCGCGGGGGCGGGCCGGGCCGGGCGAGCTCTCGAAGACCAGCCCGTCGGCGCTCTTGCGCACCCGAAACAGGCTGACCTCAGGAGGGTGGAAGAATCTCTTGAACGAGCCCGGACCGGGCCCGTAGTCAAACAGCTTCGTGCCTCCATTGCTCAGGCGGTACTTGCCCGGCGCCTGGTGGTCGGTCCAGCCACGGGGAAGCTCCTCGTCAGATGACAGCTCTTGCATCACGATAGCCCCGTCCTTGAGCGTCGGGCCCACCAGCTGGTAGCCTTCGGCCTCGATGGCTGCGAGCAGTCGGGGCCAGTCTCTGGTCAGTAACATCCTTTGCATCGCGGACATCTTAACCCCGTTTCAGCCTCCCCAAAATGACTTGCATCATTTGCCAGGCTTGAGACGAAAATTCCTGATGATCGGCCTGGGTTCCGGGTGGGCCTTGACCCACCGGCTCAAACATCGGGCGAGCCTCAAGAGCTTCGCAGATCGATGACCCCGTCCACTCCCATCGACCGGAAGCGTAGCACGTCCTCAGGAGTGGGCTTGAAGGTCTCCGGGTCGTTCCAGATGGACACCGTTCCGTAGGGCTTGAGGGCGCTGACCACGCAATCGTCCACGAACTCGGCACGCAGGGGGAAGTTGATCGGTCCCCCCACCCGGACGGCGAAGTCCTTGAGCTTCTCGAGCTCTCGTGGGCCGTAGCGGATACCCGGGGGCTGCTTGCCGGTCAGGCATCCCAGCGACAACACCGCGTTCGGAAAGCGCGCTCGAATCTCCTGAAGTTGAGCCAGGTCAAAGCCCCGATCCTGCAAGAACCGCACCAGCGGTCCCTTGATGGGCGGGCTTCCCGGGCCGGCGATCACGTCGGAGTTGAACATCACTCTCTCGTCCGGCAGGCCGCAGGCCTGAACCTTGTCGAGGATCTCGGCCAGGCCAGAAGAGCTCTTGAAATCCAGCTTCAACCCCTTGCCGGAGGCCACGCCGATGGCCAGCCACTCGTCCAGCGACAGACCGTTCACGTCGCAGGGGTCGTGAGCCATGATGGGCTGTTGGAAACGACCGATCAGCGGCAGCTTTCGGAGCCCCCACTCACGAGCGACGTCACCCTCGAGCCAGTTGGCATCACTTTTCAGACCCTGCTCGATCTCGGCGGGGGTGTTGGTGTAATGAGCGTTGCGCGTCTGGCACAGGGGCGTGCCCGGGACCCACCGATCAGCCTGATCGGCGGCCGCCTCCTCGATCAGACGCCCTCGCTGCTCAGCTGGAAGGGGCCGGTGCGAGACAAAGTTCCTGACCCAGGCAATCGGATTCACCAGAAAAGATTAACGCACGCCGCACCATGTTCCAGGAGCGAAAAAGTTAAAAGGTCGTTGCTGCTCGACAAGGGCGGCTCGCTGGAGGCAGGTCGTCCGGAGCACACCAAGCCCGCCGTGCGCTGCCCCCTGGCGATCGAAAGAGCGCGCCCCGTTCCCCGGTCGAGGCTGCTGCTGCGTTTCAGCATTTTTTCAGGTCGACCCGGTACCTTTGACAGGATGCAGACCGCTCCCGGCATCCTGCGAGACGACTCGAGCGGCGTTCGGTCAAGCACAAGGGCGACACTCCCGCGCCTTGACCAGTTCAGAGTTAGAGCGCGCGGGAGTGTAGACAATCTGTTGAACGGCGCCGCTCTAATTCCTGAAGCGTTCAACGCGCGGCGCCTGAAAAGCTCGTGCTGAACGCGAGCCCT
>QWHO01000239.1 GCA_021404945.1 bacterium CPR1 | reverse complement strand
CACCACAAGATATTGTAGGCGGCCTGACTTCTAGCACAATATGTTGGGCGTCGCGCAGCCGGAAAACTGTGTCAAGGGGGTTTCCGGCCGCGCTCCTAGGACCTTTGCATCACGACGAGCGGCTCTCGGCACTCAATCCCAGACCGATCGCACGTGGGGATAGGCCAGAATCTTCTTGTCCTTTGTGATCAAGGGCGCCTTCAGCAGTCGAGCGGTGGCTACGATCAACCGGTCGGCCGGGTCGTCATGGAAGGGGTCGGGAAGACGATAGGCCTCCAGGGCAAGTGAAGGGGTCAGAGGGACGAGTTCGATGCTGGAGCGTCCAAGCGCCCTGTCGAACCAGGCCTCCGGATCGACAAGAAAGGATATCCGTCCTTTGGAGCCCAGGAGCGCCAGTTCCCAGGCCGAGATCGCGGCCACTCGAAGGGACCCTCTCGGGGCGCCCTCAATTGCCCTGGCCGCCGTGGGACTGAGCCGCTCGGGCTCATTCAGGGCCCACCACCAGACGTGGGTATCAAGTACCAGCATCGAGCTCCCACAGGTCTTCTATCGGAGCGACGATGTCGCCGTTGGTCCGTCCGAGCCCGGACAAGCTCCCCAGAATTGATTGCGGTGGCCCATCAGTGATCGGGAGAAGGCGGGCCACCGGCTTCCCTCGCTTGGTGATGACGATGGTCTGCTTGTGATCGCGAACTCGATCCAGCAACTCCAGACAATGCGCCTTGAACTCGCTCGCGCTGATCTCCACGTTTTATTGTAGAAAGCGAAGTGGTCACCTGTCAAGTGACCACTTTCCCGTCTACCGGGCTGGGGCCGTTACCGGTCCGAACCGGGTGTTACCGCCCGGTGGGACCGTCGCTGAGAAATTGCCGATCACTCGCGACCGCTCCAAGGCAGGGTTGACAGGCCGGCGCGAGAATCTCCCCCGGCTATGCTCGGATTCTTCGCCTGGTTCACGTTCTCTCTCTTGCTGGCAAGCTTCCTCGAGTGGTTCATTCACAAGTATTTCATGCACACCACCCTGTGGCTGCCGGTGGCCGTCGAGCGACACGCCGTCAAGCACCACGCCGAGCGGCGGGCGCCCGGCAAGTTCATTGCCGCCGAGGATGAGCTGGAGGAGTATCACCTGTTCGAGACCTCGGCCATGCCCATGGTCTGGATGCTGCACTTCCCCGTCTTCGGACTGGTCTACCTGGGCTGGGGGCCCTGGGCCTCGTTCGGGTGCGCGCTGGGTACGGCCCTCTACATGGTGGCCTACGAGATGCTCCACTGGTCCATCCATTGCCCGGACAAATTCTGGTTCCGCAACAGCGCCTGGTTTCGCTTTCTCTCTGAGCATCATCGGCGCCACCACCATCGCTCGCGCATCAACTACAACGTGGTGCTGCCCCTGGCCGACCTGGTGCTGGGCACCCTGAGCTTCGAGCCGGTGCAACCCGAGCCCGAGCGCAAATTCCAAGAGGTGAGCTGAGACTCAGCGAGAAGTTGGCTTGATGACCCGCGATCCCGCCCTGGAAACGTTCTCGGGACGTCTTCCCCTCTTCCCCCTTCCCAACGCGGTCATGTTTCCCGGCACGCGCCATCCCCTGCATGTCTTCGAGCCACGCTACCGGCAGATGGTGCAAGACGTGGCCAGCGGCGAGAGGCTGATCGGGGTGGTGCTGCTCAAAGAGGGCTGGGAAGAGAGCTACTTCGAGTCGCCCGAGGTCTTCTCGGTCGCCTGCATGGGCAAGCTGGAGAAGGTCGATCGGCTGCCCGACGGGCGCTTCAACATCCGCCTGCTGGGACTCTCGCGGGTGCGGCTGGGGCGCGAGGTCAAGAACAACCCCTACCGGATCTGCGAAGCTCAGCTTCTGCCCGACTCTCTCACCCCCATCAGCGCCGCTCGCCTGCACGAGCATCTCGGCGAGACGCTGCGCATCTTCGACTCGCTGTTGCGCACCCTGGCCGAGTTCCCGGGCGAGGTGCTGCTCTCGCGCAAGCACTCCAACCCGGGCCAACTGCTGGACTTGCTGGCGGCCAACCTGCCTCTGCTCGACCCCTACCAGAAGCAGAGCCTGCTCGAGCAGGTGGACGTGGCCGAGCGGGCCCGCATTCTGGTCGACCTCTTGCGCGACGTGCAGAGCGACGTGCGGGCCCAGAAGATCATGCGCAGCGTGCGGCTCTTTCCCAAACCCAGCCAGAACTGAGAGGTGCTCCCCATGCGACTCACGATGGCCCAGGCGCTGGTGCACTTTCTGACCCGCCAGTACTCCGAGCACGACGGGGTGGAGCGTCGCTTCGTGCCCGGCTGCTTCGGCATCTTCGGCCACGGCAACCTGGCCGGGGTGGGCCAGGCCCTGCAGCAATACCCCGAGCTGACCTACTACCAGAGCCGCAACGAGCAGGCCATGGTGCACACCGCCGCGGCCTTTGCCAAGCACCAGCGCCGCACCCAGATCCTCGCCTGCACCACCTCGGTGGGGCCGGGAGCCACCAACATGATCACCGGGGCCGCCGGGGCCACCATCAACTGCGTTCCCGTCCTGCTGCTGCCGGCCGACACCTTCGCCCGGCGGAACGTGGCTCCCGTGCTGCAGCAGCTCGAGATTCCCTCCAGCATGGACCTGACCGTGAACGACTGCTTCCGGCCGGTATCGCGCTACTTCGACCGGATCCAGCGCCCCGACCAGCTCCCCTCGGCCCTGATGGAGGCCATGCGAGTACTGCTCTCCCCCGCCGACACCGGGGCGGTGACCCTGTGCCTGCCCCAGGACGTGCAGACCGAGAGCTACGACTACCCCGACCAGCTCTTTGAGAAGCGGGTCTGGGCGATCCCCCGGGCCCGGGCTGACCGGCGCTCTTTGGAGCAGGCAGCCCGGCTGATCCGCAAGGCCCGCAGGCCCCTGCTGGTGGCCGGTGGGGGCGTGCTCTACTCGGCCGCTGAGGGGGCCCTGGCCGAGCTGGCCGAGCGCACCGGCATTCCGGTGGGCGAGACCCAGGCGGGCAAGGGCTCGCTGACCTACGACCACGCCTGCGCGCTGGGAGCCATCGGGGCTACCGGTACCCGGGCCACCAACCTGGTGGCCCGCGAGGCCGACCTGGTGATCGGGGTGGGCACGCGTTGGAGCGATTTCACGACCGCCTCCAAGTCGGCCTTTCAGCACCCCGAGGTGGGCTTCATCAACCTGAACGTGGCCGAGGTGGACGCCTTCAAGCACGCCGCCCTGGCCGTGGTGGGCGATGCCCGGGAAAGCCTTTCGGAGCTTGGAGCGCTGCTGGGGGACTACCGGGTGGAGGAAAGCTACCGCGCCCGGGTTCGCCAGTTGGCGGCCGAGTGGGACCGGACCGTGAGCCAGCTGTATGAGGCGAGCGCTCCGGAGGGACTGGCCCAGAGCGCCGTGGTGGGAGCGGTCAACCGGCTCTCGCGGCCCCAGGATGTGCTGGTTTGCGCCGCCGGCAGCCTGCCGGGCGATCTGCACAAGCTGTGGCGCACGCGCGAGGCGCGGGGCTACCACATGGAGTACGGCTACTCGTGCATGGGCTACGAGATCGCCGGCGGGCTGGGCGTGAAGCTGGCTGACCCCGAGCGAGAGGTCTATGTGATGGTGGGCGACGGATCCTATCTGATGATGGCCCAGGAGCTGGTGACCTCGGTCCAGGAGGGTCTCAAGCTGATCGTGGTGCTGCTCGACAACGGCGGCTTTGCCAGCATCGGCGGATTGTCCGAGTCGGTCGGCTCGCAGGGCTTTGGCACTTTCTACCGCGCCCGCAACCCGGCCTCGGGCCAACTCGACGGGGAGAGCCTGCCGGTGGACCTGGAGGCCAACGCCCGCAGCCTGGGCGCTCTCACGCTCAGCGTCCGCAACCTGAAAGAGCTCGAGCAAGCCCTGCAGCAGGCCCGGGCCAGCACTCGCACCACGGTCATCTTCGTTCCCACCCACCGCGATACCCGGGTGGGCGGCTTCGAGTCGTGGTGGGACGTGCCCGTGGCCGAGGTGAGCAGCATGGAGTCGGTGCAGCAGGCCCGGGCCGAGTACGAGGTCAAACGGAAAAAGCAGAGAGATTACCTGAGCGGACCTGCGCTCGAGACGGAGGTTGCCCTTGAAAGCGCTGGCTAACTACATCGCCGCCGACTGGGTGGAGTCGAACGGAGCCTGCCAGGAGGTCAAGAACCCGGCCACGGGTGAGGTGCTGGCCAGCGTCCCCCTGAGCGACGCGGCCCTGGTGGACCAGGCCGCCCGGGCCGCCCGCGCGGCCTTCCGCGAGTGGCGCCAGGTGCCGGCCGGCGAGCGCATCCAGTTTCTCTTCAAGCTCAAGGCGGTGTTGGAGGAGAGCTTCGAGGAGCTGGCCCGCACCATCACCTGCGAGTGCGGCAAGACGCTGGAGGAGTCGCGCGGCGAGCTGCGGCGGGCCATCGAGAATGTGGAGGTGGCCTGCGGCATCCCCATCCTGATGCAGGGCGCGGTCTCCGAAGACATCGCCCGGGGCATCGACGAGCTGATGATCCGCCAGCCCGTTGGCGTGTGCGCCATCATCGCGCCCTTCAACTTCCCGGCCATGATCCCGTTCTGGTTTCTCCCCTATGCCATCGCCTGCGGCAACACCGTGGTGGTCAAGCCCTCCGAGCGGGTTCCCCTGACCATGCAGCGCGTCTTCCAGCTGCTCGACGCTCTCGGTCTCCCACCGGGCGTGGTCAACCTGGTGCACGGGGGGCGCGAGGCGGTGGACGCCATCCTGGCCCACCCCGACATTCGGGCCGTCAGCTTCGTGGGCTCCTCGGCCGTGGCCCGCCACGTTTACGCCACCGCCGCCGCCCACGGCAAGCGGGTGCAGTGTCAGGGCGGAGCCAAGAATCCCCTCATCGTCTTGCCCGACGCCGACCCCGAGATGACCCTCAAGATCGCCGCCGACAGCGCCTTCGGCTGCGCCGGCCAGCGCTGCCTGGCAGCCTCGCTGGCCATCACCGTGGGCGAAGCGGGGGCCAGCTTCACCGAGGCCATCGCCGAGGAGGCCGCCCGCCGGGTGGTGGGTAACGGCCTGGAGCCGGGGGTGCAGATGGGTCCGGTGATCACGCCCGAAAGCCGCACGCGCATCCGGGGGCTGATCCAGAAGGGCCTGGACGAAGGCGCCCGGCTGCTGGTGGACGGCCGCCAGGCCCCCGGGCCGGGCAATTTCCTCAAGCCCACCGTGCTGGCCGACCTGCCTCCCGAGGGCGAGATCGCCCGAACCGAGGTCTTCGGCCCGGTATTGGGCCTGATCCATGTGCACGAGGTCGAAGAGGCCATCGAGCTGATCAACCGTGGAGCCTACGGCAACATGGCCTGCCTGTTCACCTCCAGCGGTGCCAGCGCGCGCAAGCTCCGCTACGAAGCCGAGGTGGGCAACCTGGGCGTGAACGTGGGCGTGGCCGCCCCCATGGCCTACTTCCCCTTCTCGGGCTGGAAGGAGAGCTTTTTTGGCGATCTGCACGCCCAGGGCCACCACGCGGTAGAGTTCTATACCCAGACCAAGGTGGTGGTGGAGCGCTGGCCCAGGGACTGGGCACGTAAGTTTTAACCGCCGGTAACCGTGTACGAGGTCTCCAAGCGCACCCGTAGCACATCCTGGCGGAGGGAGAGGTCATTGATGCCTCCGGCTGAGGAAACCCCGGCAAGCTCTGGAAGAACTTCGTCTTCGCGATGTCGGTCTTGATCTCCAGGAGCCGCAGATCGAATTTGATGTCGCTCGACGACGGTAACTGGAGCACGAACGGAGCCGGGGATGAACACGATCACGGTGAATGCCGTGGAGGCCGCCGGAAACGGAGGACACGCCGGATCAAAGTGCTGTGCACGGTGGGCGGAGCCTGAGACGACTGTTACTTCGCGCCTTTTTGTCGCAAGAGCTGAACGAAGGGCTTCTTACCCTCCGCCAGCTGAAGCGGGGTTGGCGTTCACATCCGCCCCCTTGGAAATTGGCAACTCGACGATCTTGGTCGAGTCGGGATTGTCCGTTTCGCTCACGGCCATGAGGGGCGTGCTGCCGCCACCTTGTTGACCAGTGTCGGTGCGGGCGTCAACGTCGGCGCCGAGATCGAGCAGCACCTGAACCGAGTGGAGGTTGGCGGAGGAAGCAGCCAGGAAGAGCGCGGTCCTGCCAGACTTGTCCTTGGCGTTGACATCGGCACCCTTCTCCAGCAGCATCGGAACGAGCTTGCTCTTCGGATCGCTCAGGACGACGGCCTGGAAGAACATGGGCGGGCAACTCCGCGCACGCCGGATCGGCCCCCGAAGTGGGTCGGCTCCTTCGCGTTGACACTCCCGCGCGATTACGGCTATAAAGGCTGCAATGAACCCCGCTGCCGCGTGGCTCCTCCTGGCCCTGACGGGGGCCTCGCTCGAGCCGATCCTGGTCAAAATCGGCTACCAGATGGCCGTGTCTCCGGTCCAGCTGCTTTTGATCAAGAACCTGGTGGGAGCGCTGGCAATCCTGCCGCTCACCCGCACCTTCCGCTGGGTCGGCTGGCGAGGGATGCGCAAGATTGTTCCAGTCAGCCTCCTGTTGATGCTCACCTTCGCCTGCAACTACCTGGCTTTGATGTTCTTGCCGGCGGTGGCGGTCATCACCCTGGTCACCACCACGCCGGCGGTGGTGGCCCTGGTCAACCAGCGGCGAGGCCTGGACCGGCTGACCTTCAAGTTCTGGCTGGGCTTCGGTCTTTGCTTTGCGGGGGTGCTGCTGACCGTGGGAGCCTTCCGGGTCGAGGCGGCCAGCCTTTCCCCCTGGTGGATGCTGGGCCTTTTGGCCTCGCTGGTGACGATCGCCAGCTCGACGGTCTACCGAACACGGCTCGAGACCGTGATGGCCGAGCACAGGCCGGTGCTGGTCTCTACCTATATCTTCCTCATCAACGGCCTGGTCTCGCTGGTGGTGCTCGCGCCCCTGGCCGGCTCCATCCCGCCCGGAGCACTCGGAATTGGCCTGTGGACCGGACTTGCGGCCGCAGTGGCCAACATCGCCTTCCTGTCCGCCCTGCACCTGGTGGGCTCGACCAACATCTCCATCTTCAACATGCTGCAGCGCCCGCTGGTGATCGTGGCCGCGTCCATCCTGCTGAAAGAAACGATGGCGCCCGTGCAGTGGCTGGGGGTGATTCTGGTGCTCGCGGGCGTGCCGCTGGCCAACGTGAAGCGGCCCTGATTGACATTCCCACTCTTGTTCCCTATACTCCACGAGTTGATCTGGAATTTCACGAAAGGCCTGCGAGCTTGGTTACCTTGAGGCTCGATCCGGACAGGCTGGTCCGGGCTCCTTTGAGTCGCCCCCGATACGACTCCGTAGGCATCGTCGGAGGGGGAAACGCGGCCCATTCTCTGGCTGCTCACCTCTCCGCCCTGGGTCACGCCGTGCACCTTTTCGTGCGCGACGAAGCGAAGGCTCGAGCTATCCGCTCTCGAGGCCATGTGCTGGCGACCGGAAAGCTGGAGGGCGCCTATCCCCTGGAGAATGTGACCACGTCGGGAGTAGAGCTGGCGAGAAGCTGTCGAACCCTGTTTCTGGCCACCACCACCGATGCCTACGCCGAGGTGGCGCAAGCTCTGGCGCCCGGCTTAGGCGAGGGCCACGAGCTGATTCTCTTCTCGGGCAAGCTCGGGGGCTGCCTGGTGGTGGACCATGCGCTCAAGCAGCAGGGGGTGGCAGGGGTGGAGGTGCTCGAGACCGACGCCCTCTTTGCCTCCCGGCTCCAGCAAGATGCAAGCATCTGGGTGCGCGGCATCAAGAAGTGGAACCTTTATACTGCTCCGACCCGCAGCCGAACCCGCCGCTGCGGACCGATCCTGGAGCGCTACTTCAGCGGACTCGAGCCCGCCGACAATCCCGTGCAACGGGGAGTCACCGATTTCGGGGCCCTTTCTCACCCGCTGACGATGCTGGTCAACATGAACCGCATCGACCGCGAGGAGAGCTTCCTGTTCTACTGTGAGGGGTTCACTGAGCGAACCGTGGTGCTGCTCGAGCAGATGGAGTCAGAGTTTCGAGCGGTGGCCCGAGCCTACGGCACTGATCTCGTCCCCGCAGAAGAGCTCCTCAACCGTTATTACGGTTCACGAGGAAACGGCGTGCTCGAGGCCATGCGAAACGTTCCCAATTACCGAACCAGCTACGCCCCCACCACAGTCGACCATCGCTATCTGCGCGAGGACGTGGGTTGCACCCTCGTTCCTCTGCAAGCGCTCGGGCGCCTCGCCGCTCTATCGACCCCCATGATCGACTCGGTGATCAACCTGGCCGCCGTCCTGCTCGGTGAAGACTTCTCCGCCACGGGCCGCACGCTGGCCCGAATGGGGCTCGGCGGCCTCAGCGCAGGAGAGATCCGCGAATATCTCGGTTCCTGAACTCTCCGTGAGTTTCTGACGGCGCGGGTCCCAGAGCGCGGCCAGGTCTTCCAGGCCCCCTTGCAGCACGTCTCGTCCGAGGCGGCCGGAGCCGCTCTTGAAGAACAAAGCATCGATCTGCTTGCGGCCCGGACAACTGCTTCACGAACGCGGCCGCGCAGTTTTTCGGGAGGCCGAGCCGGTGTGCGCGGAGTTGCCCGCCCATGGGCCTGCACGTCCGAGCACACTCTGAGGGAATTGCTCCAGCGAGTCCAGGACTACGAAGCCTGGTAGTGCACCACCACCGGCTCGAAGTAAGTCGCCAGGGTGGTCCCCTGTACGTCGGAGCGGAAACGGTGGTTCCACCCGTCGTGCACCGTACGGCAGACGTAGTGGGACTGACCGCCCCAGTACTCGTAGTGGCACTCCTGGCGGGTTTCCTCGCTGACCGTGTGGTAATAGCCGGCCAGGGTCAGGTCCTGAACCGGCTTCTCCTGCCACTCAAGCCGGATGCGATCACGGCTGGCCTGGTGGCCTCCCACCGCCCCGGCCGCGAGCCCGGCCGCCCCGGCTCCGGCCGCGGCGCAGACCCCCAGCGGCAGACCGGCGAACAGACCCACCAGGGTGCCGGCCCCGGCCCCGGCCAGGGCGCCCAGGGCTCCCCACTTCGCTGTCCCCATCAGAACGGAGGCGGGCTGGGCGTCGATGTGCCTGGTGACGGTGGTGAGCTGAGGCTGACCGCTGGCATCCAGCCGCGGCAGCGCCCCCCAGACCTCGCGCCCTCCGCTCTGGCACTGGCCCTGCTCGCAGCTGGTGTAGTGCTTGTCGATGGCGGAGGAGGAGGAGCGGTAGTTGTGGGGGATTTCGCCCAGCTTGCTCTGCACCAGCACCGGCGCCTGGTGGTCGATGTCGGCCACGACGCGGCCGCGCCCGTTGTTGGGCACGGTCGGGAGGGGAGGCAGGTTAGGGGGTGCGGCTACGTTCACGACGCAGGCTCGGGGCAGGCGTTTCAGCCGCCTTTCTCCTTGATGGTATAGTGCACGATGTGCGGGGTCTGGTAAGTTCCCACGATCTGCCGCGAGATGACGGGCTCGAAGCGGTGATAGTAGCCGCTCTGCCCGTTGAATTGGCCGGGAGTCACGCTCTCGCGATAGCCGGTCATCTGCTCGGTCACGATGGCGTGCGGGCGCCACTCGAGGGCAACCCGATCCTGGCTGGCCCGGTGGGCCATCAAGCCCCCCACCGGGATGCCCACCGCCGCCGCTCCGGCCGCGGCCCCCAGCACGGGCTGGCCGGCCAGCAGGCCGCCCAGCACTCCACCCACCACGGCG
>QWHO01000238.1 GCA_021404945.1 bacterium CPR1 | reverse complement strand
TGGTTCTCACACCTGCTCTCGCTGATCAAGGTGGCCATGTGTTGGGGTGGTATCGAAGCTGCCCGCTGGCTTCTGCGCAGATCGCCTGTCGCTCGCCGCGGAGCGGGCAACGATTGGACGCGGCTCTGGCTCTGGCTGGGGCCTCCTGGTGGCCTGCTGCTGTGCCTGGCCTGCCTGCTTGGCTGGCTGGCGGCCGCGCTCACTCCAGGGCGCCTGGCAGGCCCTCTGGTGGTAGCGCACGCGGCCGCCGGGGCTCTCTCATGGCTGATCGCTGCTCCGTGGGTTCTCAAGGAGATTTTTGGCTCCACCTCCCGAATCGAGAGGGTTGTGCTGTGGCTGGGCCTCTTGACCCACCTCAGTGGCATGGCTCTCTACGTCTGGGTCTATCCGGGTAAGGTGCTCTCGCCGCTTTCGATTCTTGGAAGCCTGCTCTTTTATTATTTCATTCTCTACCACATCATGTTGAGCTGTCTGCTGCTGGCCGGTCTTTTCAAAGTCTGGAAGCCCCAGCTGGCATCTCCGGAAGAGGGCGAGTAGATGCTCAAGGGGCTCATCGGGGGGTTCAAGTCCCTGGTTTCGGCCGCTGGCGGGGGTGGCTCGGCGGACTTTGGCGAGCGTCGCAAGCTGGTCCGCCTGCGCTGTCATTACGATGTGCTTGTGCAACAGGTCGAGGAAGGCCAGAAGAAGGTCCAGGGCCAGAAGAAGTTCAAAGGCATCGTGGTGGAGATGGGTCTCGAGGGCATGCGCCTGCGCTGCTTCGAGCCGGTCAAGAAGGGCCTATTGATCGACGTGCACTACGTGGTGCCAATCCTCAGCGCGGAAGTCTCCACTGTGCGCTGCGAGGTGGTCTGGTCGCGCCAGCGAGAGAAAGACTTCGTCACTTTCGTAGGCGTGCGCTATGTTTCCGACAAGAAGGACATGGCTCGCTCCTGGGTCAAGGCCCTCCTCCACGAGCTTGGCTTTAAGCCCGAGCTGATCCACCAGAAGCGACGAAACTTCCGGGCTGATTGCTTCATCCCCGCTTACTATGTCACTCGGGCGGGCGAGAGCTACCAGAGCAAGCTCTACAATCTGGGCATTACCGGGGCCTTGCTCGAGGCCGGCAAGGATCTGCCCAAGGGCGAGGTGCTCGACCTGCGCATCGGCCCCTACGAGAACCTGGCCATGTTTGGCGTTCAGGCCAATGTGGTCCAATGCCGGCGCCAGCCGGGGAGTCGGCTCTATCAGGCCGGGGTGACTTTCCAGGATCTCAACAGTCGTCACATGAAGTCGCTGACCGACTACCTCAAGCTGTTGATGGCCGAGAGCTGGAGTGAGTAGCTTGAAAGGAATCCCATCTCCCGGTCGGAACATGCTGAGGTGCGCGGAGCCCTTTCCCTTCTTGTTGCCCTGACGCTCCTGGCCGCCCCGCTGGGGGCCCTGCCCGAGGGAGAATGGCAGAAGGCCAACCGAGCTTATCAGGAGCATTCCTACCGCCCCGCTCTGGATGCCTATCGGCGCTTCTTGCGCCAGGCCAAACCGTCGGATCCCCGTCGCCACCAGGCCTCGCTTCAGGTAGCACGTTGTTTGGAGAGTCTGAAGGAGCCCGAGCGTGAGCGCGAGTGGCTGGAGGAGTGGCTCTCCAAGGCCCCTCCCGGGCTTCCGGCGGCCCGTGGGTGGCTCATGCGGGCAAAGCTCGAGCAAGACCAACTCCAACGCGGGAACTGCTACACGCGCGTCATCAAGATGCTGGAGAAGCGTGACGATGGTCTGAGCGAGCTGGTCCAGGCTTACATCGGCCGGGCCAACTGCCGCGGCAAGTCGGCCAGCGTCGAGCGCGATCTGCGCTCTGCCCTGGCTCTGGACCCCGCCGGACGCTCCAGTGCCCGAGCCTTTCTTGATCTGGCCAACCACTATCGCTACCAGCAGGACAGTCCCATCCGCGCCCTGGAGATTCTCCACGAGCTGGCCGTGCTCCGGCCCGGCACGCCTGAGGGGGCCGAAGCCCTGCTCGAGGAGGCGCGCATCTTCGACGAGTTGGAGCGCTACCCGGAAGCGCTCGAAACTATCGAGCAGCTTCTCTCCACCACCCCTTCCCTTCCGGCTGCGCGCGAGGGGGCGGAGCTGCGCGAGGAGATCCGCAGTCCCTGGCTGGAGCTGGTGGGCGCGATGCTGACCTCCTCCGAGCAAGCCGATCTGAGCCTGCGGAGCCGCAACCTCGAGCAGGTCGTCGTCGCGGTCTATCGCGTCGACCTGGTTCAACTTCTCAGGCAAGAGGGGCACCTGGAGCCGGCTCGCTTGCCGGTCAGCGGCCGGCCGTTGACCGAGCAGAAGCTCTCCATCCAGCCCCGGGCCCCCCACGCGCGCTATGAGGCCCGTCTGCCCATTCCTCTCCAGAAAACTGGCGCCTATCTGGTTCAGGCTCGCTCAGGCGCTCGCTCGGCGGCGGCCCTGTTGGTGCGCTCCGATCTCCGCTTCTTCCAGGGCGGCGGTCAGGTTCTCTGGCTCGTCGACTCTCGCACCGGTCGCCCGGTCTCCAGGGCCGAGGTCTGGCAGGCGTTTCTCGGAGAAAGGGGTTATGAGCAGATCCGTCCTGCGGCTCTGCTTGAGGGCGGCCTGGTCGCACTCGATTCCAGCGCCAGGCCTGGTCTGGTGCTGGCCCGGGTGGGTGATGAGTATGCCTGGGCTGAGTTGGAGGGCACTCGCCAGCCTGGCAAGGAAGGCTTTGTCTTTACCGATCGCCCCCTCTATCGCCCCGGTCAGAAAGTCCATTATCAAGCCATTCTTCGCACCCGGCTGGGGGGAGACGCCCTGCGTGCTCCGGCCGGAGAATCCTTTCGCGTCCAACTGGTCGACCCCGGCGGTAACCGTTTGCTGGATCTCAACCGCGAGTCCGGGCCGAGTGGACTGGTCAGCGGCGAGGTCGCCCTGACCCCGGAGGCGGCCCAGGGGCTCTACCGCCTGGAGCTATTGCAGAACGGTTGGCGCTGCGCCGGCGGCAGCTTTCGGGTGGAGGAGGCCCGCAAGGCCGACTTCGAGCTGACCATCGAGGCGAGCCGTGAGCACTATCAGGACGCTCAGACGGCCGAGTTGACCGTCTCGGCTCGATATCCGACCGGGCAGCCGGTGGCCCGAGGAGAGCTGAGATGGCGGGCGAAGCGGCGTGAGTTATTGGCCCCCGCGTTCTCTGCGCCGGGTCTGGAGTGGTTCCCACCAGGGCGGTGGCCCGTCCCGGGCGGGGCCCTGGTGGCCGAGGGTCGCACCAGTCTCGATGGGGCTGGTCGGGCCCGGGTGCGGCTTCCCATTCGCCTCGATCAGCCGTTGAACGACGCTCTCTACCGCTACACGGTCGAGGCCGAAGTGCGTGAACGAGGGCGGTCGCAGTCCGCCAGCACCCGGCTGCTGGCCTCAACTCGCTCTGCTTTTCTGACGGTTCGTTCCCAGCGGGTCTTCTGGTCCAGCGGCTCGGAGGCCGAGTTGGAGGCCGCAGCGGTCGATGTGCTGGGCCGGCCGATCTCGTTGCAGGCCACCTGGGTTCTCTCGCGCCTGACTCAGTCGGGCCGCTTCGAGCAGCAAGCCTCGGGCCCGGTTGAGCTCAAGCAAGGCCGTGGGCGCTTCCAGTGGAGAGCCGGGCAGCCGGGCTCTTATCGCGTCGAGTTGCAGGCGCGTGACCAGGAGGGCCAGCCGATTCGAGCCGCCGGGACCTTTCAGGTCGGCGAGGAAGGGCGCCTCTTTCAGTATGGTGGCGTGCAGGTGGTAAGCGACCGCGAGCAATACAACGTGGGGGACCTGGCCGAGCTGGTGATCACCACCAACCAGCCCGCCATGGACGTACTTCTTCTCCTGGGCGAATCCCGGCGGATGGTGGTGCGCTGTCCCCAGAGGCTGATGCGGATCCAGCTGCCCATCGGGGCCGATCTGGCTCCCTCGTTCTCGCTTCGAGCTGTCGCGATGCAGAACGGCGCCTGGCTGGAGTATGAGCGCGAGGTGCTGGCCGCCAATACGCCGGGCGTGCTGAGTGTGCGGGTCCAGCCGACGCCTGACCAGAAGCCGGATGAGGAAGGCCAGATCGAGCTTTTCGTCTCGGATGCCGGGGGAGCGCCCGTCGCCGGGGCCGACGTCACCGTGGCCGTGGTCGATGCCTCTGTCTTCCGGGCGCAGGGGCCTGAGAGCCTGGTTCGGGCCTTTTTTGGTCGACGCAATGGGTTTGTCATGCAAAAAGCGGTTCATTTTTCCCCCGATGCTCCTCCCCGTGAGCTTCTTCCCGAGACGGCACTGTTTCGAACCGTGCGCACCGGACCGGACGGCACCGCCAGAGTGAAGGTGACCTACCCCGATTCCCTGACGACCTGGAGGGTGGTCGCTCGCGCCTTTACGGCTGATTCTCGCTTCGGGCAGGCCGAGGCCGAAGTGGTGGTCTCCAAGGACCTGCTCGTGCGCCTGGACGCCCCCCGCTTTCTGATCGAGCGCGATGAGGCGACCGTGGCGGTGCTGGTGGAAAATAACCTGGACCAGGCGCAGCAGGCCGAAGTGTCGATGCAGGCGGAGGGCGGCTCTCCCGTGAGCAGCCCGGAGCGTCAGCTCTCGGTGGCGGGCAGGTCCCGGAAGGGGGTCGACTTCCCTGTCTCGGTGAGCGCTGAGGGTTGGCTCGTGCTCACCGCTCTGGCTCGCGCTCCGCTGGAATCCGACGCCTTCAAGAGCAAGATCCCCATCTTGCCCCTTTGGACCGTGGTGCAACGCTATCAGTCCGGCTCTTTTCGCCGCCAGGCTACCATTGAGCTGAAGATGCCGGCTGACCGGAATCCCCGCTCGGCCCGCCTCGAGGTGCGCCTTGCCACCACTCTGGCCGGGCCGCTGCTGGGAGCCATCGAGCATTTGAGCGACTCTCCCTACGCCAGCGTGGAGCAGACCGTCTCGCGTTTCGTGCCGGCAGCCTGTCTGGCGCGGGCTCTGAAGGATGTCGACCTGCCTGGCAATGAGCTGGCCCGCCGGGTGCCTCAGCTCATGCAGGTCGGCCTTTCGCGCCTGGCCAGCTTCCAGCACGCTGACGGAGGATGGGGTTGGTGGAAAGAGGATCCTACCGACCCGCTGATGACCGCCTACGTGGTGCACGGATTGACCCTGGCTCGCCAGGCCGGCTACCAGGTGAGCGACCCGATGCTCACCCGGGGCCGCAACTACCTCCGCCGACAGATCGACCAGCTGAAGCCGGATGAGGCGGCCTGGGCGCTCCTGGCCCTGAGCCTCTCCGAGCAGGCCCCCGAAGCGGCTCTGGAGCGGGCCTACCAGGGTCGCTCGCAACTGGGGCTGAAGGAGCGTTTCCTGTTGGCCTGTGGCCTTTGTCATCAGGGTCGCGCCGAGGAGGCTCGCAGCCTCTTGCAGGAGGCCGAAACATCTCGCAGCGGCGACTCGTTCTCCGAGGATGTCGAGACCAACGCCGCCGCTCTGATGGCCTGCACCGCCATCGACCCCGAGGGTCCGCTGGTCGCCGGCTTGACCCGCTGGTTGCTGGATCATCGCGAGGGCAGCGGTTGGGGCTCGACCCGATCCTCGGCAATGACTCTTCTGGCCCTGGTCGAGCCCCTGCGGCGTGAGAAGAAGCGGGCACCTCTCCGTTACGGGCTTTTTCTCAATGGCTCGGAAGTGGATACCCGCACGGTGCCTGCCCAGGATTGGTGGAAGGAGCAGACCACCCGCCTCAAAGGGGAGCAGGTTCCGGGCGGCGACTTAAAACTCGAGATCGTGGCTCAGGGAGATGTGACCGGCTCCTGGTCCACCGTGCTCCGCTACACCTCCAATGAGGAAAACAGCGCCCCCTCGGGCGACCTGAAGGTCGCCCGGCGCTACTACCGGTTGGCCAACGGCCGCAGCGAGCCGCTTCGGTCGGGCAAAGCGGTCCGCTTGCACGATGAGATCGTGGTGGTGCTCGACCTCGAGTCGAGCCGGGCCCTCGACTACCTGGTGCTGGAAGATGACCGACCGGCCGGTTGCGAGGTGGTGGGACTGTCCAGCGGCCTTCCTTACGGGGGGCTTTGCTCCAACGTCGAGGTGCGTGACGAGCGGACCGCCTTCTTTATCGCCCACCTCAAGCCGGGCAAGAGCCAGCTCTCTTATCGGATGAAGGCGGTCTTTCCGGGTCGCTTTCACGCCTTGCCGACCCGACTCTATGGGATGTACGCCCCCGAGCTCAAGGCCAGCTCGGCCGGGCAACGGCTGGAGGTGCTGCCGTGAGACGCCTGCTGTGGCTGGCCCTGCTGCTGGTGACTCTGGGCTGCCCGCGGGAAAGCGCGCCTCCCTCGCCGGATACGGTCGACCTGACTCCCGCCCAGGTCGCTCAGGGGGTGGCCGAGGTCATGCTCGAGCGGCCCGACCTCGACCGGGCCCTGCGCTGGAGCGAGCCCTCGGCAGTGCTTGAAATACGCTCTCAGGTGGGCTTTACGGCCGTCCGCTCGCAGGTGGATTATGGGATCGGTCCTCCCTCCAAGGAAGACAACCGCTGGCAGGTGGTGCTGCCGATTCGCAAGCTGGTGGTGGGCGGATCCACCTATCGGGGGCAGTTGCGCCTCGACCTGGGCGAGGCAGGCCGGCGGGTGGTGCATTCGAGCCTCAAGCTGACCCGCCCGGACGGGGTCGAGCTCAGCCTGTAAGCGAAGCTCAGAGCTCGATCTCCTGGCCATCGCGGTAGGTCTTGCGGTCTTCCTTCTGGATGGTGACTTCGGTCAGCTTCCAGGCCCCGCTCCTGAGCACCCAGACTTCCCGGCTTTCGGTGGTAATCACATCCTGAAAGTCGATGCTGGTCGCCATCAGCCGGTTGATGCTGCGAACTTGCAGGGCCACTCTGTCGGGGGCCTTGGGGGTCAGCTTGAGGATCTCGGTGCTCGACCCCACCCGCAAAGTCTGCCCCACCTTCGCTTCCAGGTCGTTGATTGCCTGGAACTCTTCCTGCCAGTACTTGCGCTGACCGGCTTTATCCAGCTTCTCGCCGTCTACGACCAGGACGTCTCCCGCGATGGCCATGCACTTACTGATGTCCCGGGTCAGATACGCGTAGTCGAAGTCCTCGTAAGCCTTCTCGATGATGGCCTGGGCGTCCGGGGCCGCCAGGGCGGCGGGGGTGCCCTTGATGTCCATGGCAGGGGGCACGAAGGCCTGGGTATTGGCCGGGTCGGGAGGAGGGGGAGGGAGCGGTTGACCCGGGCCGGGGCGCAGGTACGCTTTCTGCCTCTGTTGCTCGCGGTCGTACTCGGCCCGACGCTGCATAGACTCCATATCCTTGATCTGCTTCTGCTGAGCCATCTGGGCGCTGGCCGCCGGGTCAGGCCGATTTTGCTGGGCCATCTGCTCGGCAACTTTCTGGGCGCTGCAGGCGGACATGAGAAGACATGTCAGGATCAAGAGCAAGGCTCGCATGGGACGGCCCCTTCCGGTTTGATTGCCCATGGTTCGCCGCGGCCTGTGATCCCCCTGGAGCGGAATACGGCTCAGGCAGGCCGAATTGGCTCGGGTGCGGACGGCTCTGCTCATGTTGATGCTGGTAAACCGGGTGCTGGCTCATCCCCTGGATGATGCCGTGGTCGAAGCGCGTCTCGAGCCCGGCCGGGCTCGCCTCTCCTTGCTGCTGGCCTATCCATTGATCGCAAGCTACGACGAGGATGGCGATCGGCTGCTCTCGAGCCTGGAGGTGGAGAAGCACCGTGCCGAGCTTACCTCTCTGCTGGGGCAGCACCTGGGCCTGTCAGCTGGTGCCGAGCTGGAGGTCCAGGCTGACGAGCAGGCCGTGGCTCTAAAGACCCACACGCGCCTGCTGGCCACGGCCCTCTGGCCGCAACCGCTGAACGTTTTCCAGTTGGACTACTCGCTCTGGCCGCCCCGAGCCGATGGACCCAAATGCTTTCTGGTGGTGCAGAGCTCGGGCCGCTCGGTCTCGGCTGTGCTCAGCCAGGAGCACCCGAAATTCCGCCTGCCGCTGACCTGGCGCGGCCGGCTGCAGCAGCGGGGCACTCCCATCGTCCTGACCCTCGGATCAGTTGCCGCGCTGGCCCTGTTGGTGCTGGGTCGCAAGTCTCCTCGCGGGGCCCTGGGGGGGGCTTTCCTTCTGGCTGCCGGGGCGGCTTACTGGTTGGTCCGGCCTTGAGAACCTGGCTGCTGTTTTTGCTTTGCGTGCTGGTGTCGCCTTCTCTGGCTCACCCGGGTGACCACGCCTTCCTGCGCATTCAGGTGCGAGGCTCCGAGGTACGGGCCGAGCTCGACCTGCCCGCCCAGGTGCTGGCCACCCTGGATCGCAACGGCGACTTTCTGCTCGACGCCGGAGAGATGGCCGGTCGGGAGCGTTTCCTGGCCCGCTACGTCCAGCTCTCCAGCCAGGGTCTGGCGATGACCCCCCGCCTGGAGCTCTTGCCAGCGCCAGCCTGGAAGAAGGCACCCGAGTCGCTGATCGAGCGAGGCAATGCTTTCGTGCTGCTCAAGCTCACCTACCGCTGGCCTTATGAAGTGCGCCAGCTATCGCTGCGCTTCGACCTCTTCGCGGTAGCCGCCGAGCCCGACTGCAGCGCGCGTGTGGACGGTCTGGGACCGCGTCAGCGCCTCAAGCTCAAGCCAGATTCCCCAACGGCTGAGTTTGGCACCCCCTCCGGCTGGGTGCTGCTTCCTCTGGGGGCGAGCGATCTGAGCGCCCTGGCCTGCCTGGCCGGTCTGGCCGCAGCGAAAGACGGTCGACTGGCCTTTCTGGCTTCCTACCTGGTGGTGCTGGCTGGATTCCTGTCGCGTCCGAGCAGCACGTTCCCCGGAACGACCGCGACCTGCATCCTGGTTGTGGTTTTGCTGACCGCCAGGGTCGGGTTGAGCCGACCCCGCCTGCCCCTCTGGCTGCTGGCCCTGGCCTGCGGAGCGGCTCTGGCGGCCCATCGAGCGGCCGGCTGGCAGATTGTCACTGCACCTGCGGCATGCTGGTTGGCCGGGGGGTCTCTCGTCAGCTTGCTTCTGGCAGGGCTCGTGGGTCGTCTGGCCGGGCGGCGCCAACCCGTCCTGGCCGGAGGCTTCTTGCTGCTGGCCCTGCTCGCTCTTCTCAGTTCTTGAAACGGATTGCGAACTTGAGGTTGTGCTGGCGGGGCTCTCCCCGGAAGAGCTGCTCGCCGGTCATGCTGACCTCCAGCCGGCGGGTATCGACCGGATTGGCCACCGTGAAGGCCACGATCTCGCGGCCGATCACGTCTCCCCCATTGGTGTAGTCGGCCAGCGTCAAGCTCTGCCAGTTCTCGATGGGCTGCGCGCTGGTGGTAGGCGGAACGGCATACTCGCGTCGGTTCAGGGTGCGGGTGGTGCTATCGTGCCAGTAGACGATGTACTTCTGCCAGATGATCGAGCCGTCCGGGCTGAGGGTTGGGGGCCCGCCCCCCGAGGCGGGCGTGGCCGACATCATGGCCACCGCCGATGCGCTCATGGACACGCTGTCGAAACCGCTGGTCTCCATCTCCCGACTCATGCGCGCGGCAGCCAGCTGAAGCTGGCGCAGCAACTCGCCCCGCATGTCTCCCTGGGCCACGGCCCGGCCTCCGGTGACGTACAGAAACAGGATCGCCCCGGTGAGAATGCCGAGGATCGAGATGGCCACCAGGATCTCGACCAGAGTGTGCCCCTGGCGCCTCACGGAGGGGGCTCCACGAAGTAGGTCTCGAGGATCACGGGAGGACGGTCGGGCTGGCCGTAG
>QWHO01000237.1 GCA_021404945.1 bacterium CPR1 | reverse complement strand
TGCTGCTGATGGTCTTGCTCTCCCCGGTGCTCTCGGCCGCTCGCTCCGGGCTGGTCTTCAAGTATCGCGGCGAGCCGATCAAGATCCTGACCCTGGCCGAGCTGGAAAAGCTGGTGCCCCCTCGCGAGCTGACCATCTACGAGCCCCACGAGATGCGCCCGCGCAGCTATCGGGTGATTGCGCTGGAAGACCTGCTCAAGGCCGTCTACCAGTTGCAGTGGGACGGTCACGACGAGCTCATGATCACCTGCCTGGACGGCTACCAGCCCACTGTGCCGGGACCTTATGTGCAGGCCCACAAGGGTTACCTCGCCTTCGCCAGCGCCGATGACTCGCCTTTCAGGCTCAACACCGAGACCCGAGGGGTGCAAGAGTGTGGGCCCTTCTACCTGATCTGGGACAACCAGACCGACCCCACCATGCACAGGGATGAATCGCACTACTGGCCCTACCAGGTGCAGGTGCTCGACCTGATCCGCTTCGACGAGAAGTTCGCCCGCGTGATTCCGCCCGAGGGAGCTTCCCCGGCCGCCCGGCGCGGCTTTGCCGACTTCCGGCGCTTCTGCATCATGTGCCACGCCATCAACGGTCAGGGGGGGATCAAGGCCGAGCTGAACTATCCGGTCAACGTGACCGAGTACTGGGAGCCTGGCTTCCTGGCCCGGTGGATCAAGAGCCCCCAGAGCATCCGCCACAAGGCCGAGATGAAGGGTCTGGCCGAGAGCCTGCCCGAGCGCGATCAGGTGGTGAGCGACCTGATCGAGTATCTCAAAGCCATGAAAGAGCGCAAGATCGCCCCCTGACTCCAGCAGGAAAAATACCGTCCAGACGGTATAGTATCTCCACCATGGTCACCCGCCCCTCCAAGAGACTGGCGTTGCTCCAGGCTGCGGGCCGCGTGGTCGAGCGTCAGGGCTCGGCCCAGCTCACCCTGGAGGCGGTAGCAGCCGAAGCGGGTCTGAGCAAAGGGGGCCTGCTCTACCACTTCCCCACGAAACAGGCCTTGATCGAGGCCATGGTCGCTCTCCTGGTGGAGGAGTTCAGCCAGGACGTGGCCGAGCGACGCAAGGGGGGCGCGTTTTTGCCGGCTTACATCCGGGCCACCTTCGACTACCACCCCCGGTTGAGCGTGGCCAGCGTGCTGGCCGCCGCTCTGAGCCATGATCCGCCCCTGCTCGAGCCTTTGCAGAAGGGTTTTGAAGCCTGGCGCCAGGCGGCTCTGGCCGACCCCGTGCCCGGGTCGCGCTCCGACCTGATCCGCCTGGCCGTGGATGGCCTCTGGTTTACCGAGCTCTTCGCGCTGGCCCCCCTGGCCGGCAAGGATCGAGGCCGGCTGCAACAGGAGCTGCTGGCCCTTTGCCAAGAAAGGACCCCCCCAGGAAAATGACCGCCTATCTCTTTCTCGTCCTGGCCATCCTGGGCGAGATCATCGCAACCAACTTTCTGAAGGCCTCCGAAGGCTTTACCCGGCCCGCTCCCACGCTGGCCTCGCTGACCCTGTATGCCCTGGCCTTCTACTCGCTCAGCCTGAGCCTGCGCCATGTCCCGCTGGGAGTGGCTTACGCCATCTGGTCGGGGGTGGGCACGGCCGCCACCGCCTGGATCGGGTACATGCTCTGGAACGAGTCCCTGAAGGCACCCCAGCTGGTGGGCCTGTTGCTGATCGTGGGGGGAGTACTGATGCTCAACCTGGGCGGCACGACGCACGCCACCGAATGATCACCGCCGTGGCCCACCCGCTGGCTGCCAGAAGTCGAGTGTGGCTCGAGACCCTCCAGGAGCTGGAGCAACGCGGGGTCGTGCTCAAAACAGAGAGCAGTCGCTTTGCGGGCCACTCGCGCGAGCTGGCCGCTCAGCTGGCTGGCCAGGCCGAGCTGATGCTGGTGCTGGGAGGCGACGGCACCATCCACGAGGTGGTCAACGGCCTGTTCGACCAGTCCGGACCCCGCCCGACGCTCTGCCTGGTGCCGCTGGGCACCGGCAACGACCTGTGCCGGGGGCTGGGCGTGCGCCTGGAGAAAGACCGCCTGGTGCAGACCGTGCTGAAGGGCGTGCGCAGGCAGATGGACCTGGGCCGCCTGACCTGCGACGGGGGTAGGGTCTTGTTCGGCTGCACCTGCTCGGCCGGATTTGCGGCCGAGGTGGCCCGCCGCACCGACGAGCTGGCCACCAAATCAAAGCTGCGCGGGCTCTCCTACTCGGTGGCCCTGCTTTTGTGCCTGACCGGCTTCAAGAGCCCGCGGGCCCACTTCACCATTGACGGCACCGAGCACCGCGCTCCCCTGCTCTTCAACCTGAACCTGTGCAACACGCGCTACTACGGGGGCGGAATGACGGCAGCTCCGAGGGCCGAGCCCTTCGACGGGGAGCTGGACATGGTGAGCATGGAGCTCAACCGCTTGCAGGTCTTGCAGGCTCTGCCCCGCAACTACTCGGGCAATTTCGGGGGCATCGCCGGGGTGGTGCAGCAGCGGGTGCGCCGCCTGCGCCTTGAGACCGATCCGCCGGTGCTGGTGCAGGCCGACGGCCAGATCGTGGGGCGCACTCCGCTCGAGGTGGAGGTCGTGCCGGCCGCTCTGGAGCTGGTGCTACCGCCATGATCCGCCTGGTCGTTTTGGACCTGGACGGAACCATCTTCGACCCGGCCGGCCGACCGCGCATCAGCCTCCGGGTGGTGCAGGCGGTCGGTGCCGTGCAACAGCGTGGGGTCGGGGTCACGCTGGCCACCGGGCGCACGCTGGAGTATTCCCGCGAGCTGGCCCGCGAGCTGGGCCTCTCGCTGCCCATGGTGGCCGCCGGGGGCGCGGTGGTGGGTTATCCCCTGACCGGCGCGACGCTCTACCAGGCCCCCATCGAGCCCTTCGCGGAGGTGCTGGACTGGTTCGCCCGCACCGAGCGCGAGGTATGCCTCTACCTGCGGGGTCCGCAGGGCTTGCGACTGCTGCAAAACCGGGCCCCGCGAGCGGACAGCTACTACGAGCAGCTCTTCGGAGGGCCTCGCCAACTGACCCGCCAGGCAACCCTGGAGCCGGGCGAAGTGTTGCTCAAGTTCATCATCGTCAGCCCGGACGAGCTTCCGGCCGGCGAGATCGAGGTTGTCCCGCTGGTTCGCACCCATCCCGATCTGATCGAAGGGGCCGCTCCGGGAGTGGACAAGGGCACCGGTCTGGAGGTGCTGCTGGGCCACCTCGGGACGGCCGGCTCGGAGGTGCTGGCCGTGGGCGACAACGACAACGACCTGCCCCTGTTTGCCCGGGTGGGTCTTGCTGTAGCCATGGGTCACGCCACCGAGCGGGTGCGGGCGGCGGCCAGCTGGGTGGCTCCGCCCTTTGAGGAGGATGGAGCCGCGGTGGCGCTGGAGCGTTTCTTGATTTCAAGAAACTTTTAGTCGAGCCGATTAGGCTGGCACCGTGAACATCGGATCTCTTTCGAGCGCCACTTTTCGCCACCCTCAACGCGCCTCTCTCCAGGCCGTGGAAGAGACGCCCGGCCTCGAGCAAGTAACCCTGAGCAGTGGGCCCACCCCTCCGCGGGTGACTCCCGACGCCAGCCCGGCCGCCTCCCTGGTGGGCGGCCCCCTGGCCGGGCCCATCGTGATCGGCCACCGGGGCGCCAGCGGCTACCTGCCCCAGCACACCCTGGCCGCCTACGAGCTGGCCATCAAACAGGGGGCCGATTTCATCGAGCCCGACCTGGTGATGACCAGGGATCGGGTGCTCATCACCCGCCACGAGAACGAGATCTCCCTGACCACCGACGTGGCTGCACGGCCCGAGTTCGCCGACCGCAAGACCACCCGGCAGATCGACGGCAAGCCGGTCACGGGCTGGTTCACGGAAGACTTCACTCTGGCCGAGCTCAAGAGCCTCAAAGTGACGGGAGCCCCCCACGACGGACCGGAGTTTCGCATCGCCACTTTCGAGGAGGTGCTGGATCTGGTGGATCGCACCGGACGCAAGGTGGGGCTGTATCCCGAGACCAAGCATCCCACCCACTTCGACCAGCTGGGCCTGAGCCTGGAGGAGCCCCTGGTGCAAGCTCTCCGTCGGCGCGGCTACGAGGGGGCCGAGGCCCCCATCTTCATCCAGTCTTTCGAGGTGGGCAACCTCAAAGAGCTCAATCAAATAACCGATCTGCGTCTGGTGCAGCTGGTGGAGGCCGAAGGCTACCCGGCTGACAGCCCGGTTCCCTACAGCCAGATGCTCACGCCCGCTGGCCTGGCCGAGGTGGCCACCTACGCCGACGGCATCGGCCCCTGGAAAGGGCAGGTGCGGGGCACCACGCTGGTCCAGGACGCTCACAGCCAGGGGCTGCTGGTTCACCCCTACACTTTCCGGGCCGAAAACCAGTACCTGCCGCCCGAGCTGCGCGGCACCGACCCATCCGGGCTGGGCGACCTGGAGAGCGAGGTGCGCAGCTACTTCGAGGCCGGCGTGGACGGCGTGTTCGCCAACCACCCCGACCTGGCCGTGCGCGCCCGGGACAAGTTCTTGCAGGCACGGCCCTGAGCCTGACCTGCCAACGCTCGGCATCTCAAGAAGCTTACGAAAGCTCGAAACGAGGGGGGGAGCTACGGCCCTCGAACGGGAGCTGTCATGCTGATCGGCGTCATCTCGGACACACACGGATTCTTGCGCCCCGAAGCCATCGAAGCGCTGCGGGGGGTGGAGCAGATCTTGCACGCCGGCGACATCGAAGACCCCTACACCCTCGAGCAGCTCTCCGAGCTGGCCCCGGTCACGGCGGTGCGAGGAAATTGTGACACGGGCGAGCTGCGCGCCCTGCCCCTCAGCGTGGCGCTGGAGTGGGCAGGCGTGCGCATCTTCATGCTGCACATCCAGGAAGACCTGGATCTGGATCCGGCCACCGCCGGCTTTCAGGTGGTGATCGTGGGCCACACCCACCAGCCCCGCATGGAGGAGCGCCAGGGCGTGCTCTACCTCAACCCCGGCAGCGCCGGGCCTCGCCGCTTCAAGCTGCCCGTTTCGCTCGCCCGCCTGCGCCTGGAGCAGGGTCGGGCCGAAGCCGAGATCGTGCAACTTTTCAAACCGATTTGAGCCTTGAGGAGTAGGTTACAAGTTAAAGAGAGAAACATCCTCTGGGGGTAACATTCCGATGCTCATTCAACCAAACCTGGCCCTGGCCTCAACCGCTCCTGTGACGGCCGCCTCACGCAGCCGCTCCAGGGCCGAGACGGCCGAGGCGGCGCCAGCGGATGGCGCCCAGGTCCTCGCTCCCCCGGTGCTCGAGAACCCCGACGACGCCGTCAAGAAGCTGGCGGTGGGTTTTGGCTACACCGAGTTCCCCCAGGTCTCACCCGATGGCGAGAAGCTCGTCTTCAACACGGTAGGCGACTTCACCACCTCCCAGATGCTGATCATGGATGCCAGGGGCGGCAAGGTGCGCTCGCTCTTCACCGGCGAGGAGGTCACCTCCGACAACGTCAAGGCCTTCCTGGCCAGGCACAAGGACCACATCGACGAGCAGGCCACCTGGAGCCTGGACGGCAAGTCACTCTTCTTCCGCACCAACCGCCAGGGCACGTTCGCCCTGGCCCGCTACGACTTCAAGTCCGAAGAGCAGACCGTGCTGGCCCACGATCCCAAGCTGAACATGAAGCACCCCGCCGAGACCGAGGACGGCTGGCTGGTGGCCTACGGCGGGCCGCCTTCCGAGAAGTATGCCACGGTGGACCAGTACACCAACCTGTTCTTGGTCAACCCCGAGAACGGCCAGGTGCGGATGCTGACCAACACCGACGGCAGCGTCAGCTACAAGCATCCCATCGCTTACGGTGACAAAGTGCTGGCCCACAAGGAGATGGGCCAGGAAGGCTCCGAGCAGGCCGACCTGGTGCTGATCGACCCCGCTACCGGAGCCGAGACCAACCTGACCAACACCCCCGGCGCTATCGAGCGCCACCCGATGTACTGCGAGAAACGGCATCTCATCGCTTTTCACTCCGACGAGACGGGGGACAAGAACATCTGGATCGGCGACCCGGACGGGGGGCGCAAGTGCCAGCTCACCTTCTATGGCCGGGCGGCCCAGTCGCCCTGCTGGTCTCCCGGCGGCAAGAAGATCTACTTCGTCAAGAAGGACATCCGCCAGGCCGAGGACGAGCCGTTCTACGCCCGCCAGGCCGAGATCCGCGTGCTGGACGTGAAGGACGCCCTCAAGGATCTGGCCAAACAGGCCCGGGCCCAGGTGAAAGACCTCGAGAAAGCCGATGCGCCCGCCGAGCAGGTTGCCGCCGCCCGCCAGCGCTACGAGGATTACAAATATTTCCTGGATCGCTACTGACCTTCAGAGCTCTTTCAGGCCGGCCCGGTAGAATGAGCCCAAGATGATTGACAACAGCCTTCGCGTAACCGCCTCCAACAACTACCTGATGAGCAGCGCCGCCGGTGCGGCCTGCCTGCCGCCCCCGACTCACGGAGAGCTCGTGCTCGACAGCGGACTGAGCAGCCTGGCCTGGCTCGAGCAGCCGATGAGCTTCTCGGAGATGTGCCACAGCGGCGCCTCCAGCTTCATCCTGTAACAAGCACGAAGAAGCCCGGCCAGCAAGCCGGGCTTCTTTTCATGAGGCCGAGGACTTGCTCAGTAGCGGTCGTGGGAGAGAATCTGGAGGTTGACCGCCCCGCCCGAGCTGTTCTGCAGCTCCATGTCATAGGTCACCTTGGAGCTGCTCTCGAGCGTGACCGACCTGCCGATCACCGAGCCGTAGAGCTGCCCCTGCTCGTCGAGCTTCACGTCGGCGTCCGGGGCATAGACCGAGTAGTAGCCTTTGGTGGGCACCCCGCCCTTCTTGGCCTTCAGCCCCACCGGGCCCTGGGACACGAACACCTTGAGCAGGGGAGGCTTGAGCGAGTCGTTGACCACCGCGCCATCGAGCATCGCCATGGTCTTCTTGATGTAGAGCGAGGTGGGAAGAACGGTGTTGGGAAGCTGGATGGCCGAATCGTCGCGCACGGTGAGGCTGGCGAAGGTGTATTCGCCCCCGGGAACCAGGGTCAGGATGCCGCCTGCCTCCACGACGACATCTCCGTAAGCTCCCGGAGGCAAGGGAGGGGCGGCAGTGTTCACCGTCAGGTCGGCATAGGGCACGTCGGCCGCGTCGGGGTTCAGCGGATCGGTGCCGGTAGTCGGATCGAGGCCTTCCGGGTCGACCGGGAGGGAGACGGCCTTGAAGTTGACCGGGGAAGGCATGGTGATCTGGCCGCCCACCACGTTGCTGGTCCCGTCCACGATGATCCCTCCTGGATTGATCACCCCGGGCGCGGTATAGGCCCTGCCGTTCACGGTGGAGTTGGTCTCGACTTTGATGGAGTTCGCGGTATTGCTGTTGGTGGCCACGTGGCCGTGGGCACCATCTGGGAGGGGATTTCCCTCCGAGTTGTAGAAGTCAACCTGGGATCCAGTCTCGATCATGACCGCATTCCGCGCGAACACGGCATAGCTGAACATGCTCTGGGTGACGCGGGCCAGCAGCCCGACCCGGCGGGTCGCGCGGATCTCAAAGCCGTCGTTTTGAGCCCGCCCCTCGGAGAGGATGTAGCGATACTCCGATCCCACAACCCCGGCGGGAAAGCCTGCATCGCCCTGGCGAAAAACCTTGGTGTCAAAAGAGTCGCGACTCGGGCTTGCCCCGACGAGCAAGAACTCGCTTGAGCCAGCGTGATTCACGTCAGCCTGGAGACGATTGAGAGTGATGGCCAGGCCCGCCTCGGCGGCATAGTAGGCTCGCTCACCCTGGGCCTGGGCGTTGGCCAGGCCCAGGCTTCCCGTGCCCAGCGCCACCACCCCGGCCGCGATGACCGCCATGACCGTCAAGACGAGAAGCACCACGATGATCGCGACCCCTTGCTTGTTACCCGTTCTTCTCATCGGCTCACCTTCTCAGAAGCGATTTTGGAGATACGCCCGGGTGGTCGTCTCCAACCTGGTAAATTTGTTTGTGCCCGTTGCCTCTTCCGCGTGCAACTCGATGTGTAAAACCTCCGGAGGGTCAATCGGGACCCTCCACACCCTGAACTTGACGATGTTGCGAGCGATCACGCGCAGGTTCGGGCCCGAAAAGGTAAAACTGGCATAGGGCGGGATGGTGTTGGGCGGTACAACGCTCGGCAGTCCGGGAGCGACGGGAGGCGCGAGCTCCTGCCGCTCCAACTCACCGGTGGCCGTGCGCCGGTAACAAACCCACTTCTGCCAGTTGATCATCCCCAGCGGGCTATGCTGCAACGGTCCATCATTGGGCATCGGCAGCTCGGCGGAGAGAAAGATGAGGTGCTCGACGGGGACACCGCTGGAAAACCAGCAATTCGGTCGCGAGTCCTGCAACTCGGCCAGAAGTTTCTTCGTGGCGATCGTGCACTGGTTCTGGACCGTCTGGTAAGCCCGGCCCTGCTGGAAATAGCGCATGCCGCCCACCATCAGGAGGTAACAGGCGCCCAGAAGAAAGAGCAAAAGCGAGCCAGCCACCAGCACTTCGATGATGGAGAACCCCGCTCGGCGGGGCTGACGGGGGGAGGCCGGACCTCGAGTTACCACGCGGTTCCGGCTCCGCTCCTGGAAGTCCAGCCGCAAACTCCCTTGGGGTGTCGGAGGGAACCTCCGACACCCCAAGATATTGTAGGCGGCCGGACTTCTAGCACAAGATGCTGGGCGTGGCGCAGCCGGAAAGCTGTGTCAAGGGGGTTTCCGGCTGCGCTCCTAGAAGTCGGCCACATAGCTCTGCAGCCTCACACTTCTCGCAATGCTGCCCTCCGTCCAGCTCACCTCGGAGACGACGTTGTTGACGCCGGGCCAGCCCTGCGCAGCGACCGTGACCTGGCACGTAAAGGTCGTACTGACCGCCACTCCATTGACCTCGCCCAGGACGGTCGTGGCTTGTGGACCCCAATTGGCCGCATTGGCATAACCCCTGGCCATCGTCGTTTCGAGATGCTCGCGAGCGAGATTGGTGGCCACCAGGACATTCTTGGCCTGGGTGGTGGCCCGGTGGCTGGTCGGGAAAATGCCGAACAGGAGCAACAGGGAAACGCAGAAGAGCCCGAGACCGAAGATGATCTCGAGCAGCATGCTCATCCCCCGCTGGCTCTTGCGACTCCTCACGAAAGAATCGTACCACAAGGGCAAAACAAAGGAAAGCTTGCCCCTAAAAAGAATTGCCCGGAAGAATCCAACTGTGCGAACCAGAGCGCGCAACTGGCGCGCGCCCTACCAATCAATCTTGCGCCCACTCATTCTGGCTCTCTTTTTCTGCTCGGGCCTGTCGGGCCTGGTCTACGAGGTGCTCTGGACGCGCCGCCTGACCCTGACCTTCGGCCACTCGGTGCTGGCCGCCAGCACCGTGGTGACGGCCTATATGCTGGGGCTGGCCGCCGGGAGCCTGTGGGCCGGCCGGCGGGCGGACCGAGCCACGGCCTCGCGGGGAACCTTCCTGACCACCTACGCCTGGCTCGAGATCGGCATCGCGCTCTGGGCAGGGGGCTCTCCATGGCTTCTGATCGGAATCGACCAGCTCTGGTTTTCTCTGGCAGCCTCCGGCTGGACCTCGCTCTGGCTCTGGCTGGCCGCCTTCCTGGCGGCGCTGGCCGCCCTCACTCCCCCGACCTTCCTGATGGGAGCGACCCTGCCGGTGTTGAGTCGGGCGCTGGTGGGCGAGAGCCGTCAGCTGGGCCGCTC
>QWHO01000236.1 GCA_021404945.1 bacterium CPR1 | reverse complement strand
GCTCTGGCGGGTGGGCCTGTTCCGGGCCCGGGCCTCGGGCCGCTTCGTGGAGGCGCCCCGACTGCAACCCGGAGGCCCGTTCGGAGGCCCGCGGGCAGCCCGAAGCCGGCGCCTGCGGGCGCGCTCGGAGCGTCCCGAGCAGCTGCCTCTGGTGGTGGAGCCGGTCGACCCCGCCCTGCTGCCCGCCCTCGATCCGCTGGCAGCCGAGCTGGCCCTCACCTGGGACTACTCCACCCAGGGTTTCTGCCCGCGCGAGCACCCCATGGCCCGCCACCGCCCGTGGCTCAAAGAACGGGGCATCTCCCCCATCGCCGCTCTGCACGGCTCCGAAGACAAAGCCCGCATCAACCTGGCCGGCCTGGTGGTGCTGCGCCAGCGCCCGCCCACCGCCAAAGGAGTGATGTTCTTGCTGCTGGAGGACGAGACCGAGCGGGTGCAGTGCGTGCTGCCGCCTCCGATCTACGAGCGGTTCAAGACCATCGTGGGGCGTGAGGGCGCGGTCATCGTAAGCGGACTGGTGGGGCGGGCCGGGCGCTATCACCGCTGCCTTCTCCTGCAGGATGCAAGACCGCTGGGAAGGGCGGTCTTTGCGCTGGCCTGACCGCGCAAGCTCGAGGTCTCGGGAAGGCTCTCTCTGGCCATTCGGTCAGCTGGCTCCGGCCGCTCGCCGAGCAAGGAAGATGCACGATTGAGCGGGTGACCAGAACGAACATGCGTTTGTTTCCGCCGGAAACAAAAAAACTGCCGAACGAGAAAGCCAGCCAGATGGTTCCGTGAAGCCATCCACGAAGGCAAATCCTCGAAAAAATGGCCTGATTGAAACTGGTCTATGCGCTGATACAATGAAACCATGAAGCGTGAATGCCGGGGCTACATTCTGGGTGTGCTGCTCGTCTTGCTCCCGATCCTCACCATGATGATGATCGGTCTCTTCGTCGTCTTGAGGGGAGGTCACGGCAGCAGCAACAGCTACTACGCCCGGACCGCCTCTTTGTTTGCGGCCGAAGCGGGCCTGGTGGACGCGATGGGGGTCTTGCAGGCCAACCGCGCCTGGGTGAGCGGCTTTACCCAGAAGCCCATGAAGGACGTGCGGGGCAGCTACACAGTCCGCTTCAATCAGGGGGCCGGCCCCTTCCAGGCCGACGACTCGGTCAACAACTTCGATGGCGCCCACCCCAACAGCTTCCGAGGCAACAATACCGTGCCCGCGGGCACGGCTTTGCTGGTGGTCGTCGCCCGGGTGAGTGGCGTCGAGCGCCGGCTTGAAGCTCTGGTGGGCGACACGGCGAGCCTGAGTATGCTGGATCTTCCTCTCTTGACCACCGGTCGCATCCGCCTCCAGGGCGATGTGCGCGTCGACGGCATCACGGCCCTGAACGACTCCACCTCGGTCGACGGCGACGTGCAGTCCAACCTGACCGGTACGGTGAACGCAATCGAATGGCTTGATACCGGAGGAACCAGCCTGCACATAGACGGGAACGTCTCCGCTTCGGCCAACCCCGGCTCCATCAACCTCGCTGGCGGAGTAGTCACCGGAGGGACGACCGAGAACGCCGCTCCGCGCGCGGTGCCTCCGCTCGACATCCCCAGCGAAATCGCGGCCAAGAGCAGTTCCCCCTCCCCCACCGTGGTCCCGGGGGGCGTCACGGTCGTGGGCACAGGCGATTACTACGTGCCGGGCAATCTCGACCTGACCGGCGACCTCGACCTGCAGGGCGGCAATCTCTACGTCCAGGGCGAGCTCACCGTGCACGGCACGGTCTCGGGCACCGGCTCGGTCTACGTGGGAAGCCACACAAAGATCCACGGCAACGCTGACATCAATGGCCAGGACAACATTGCACTCTATAGCAAGGGCAACGTCGAGCTGCGGGGTTTCGACGGCGACGTCATCCTCGACTCGCTGGCGCTGAGCAGCCCGGCCGCGGCCAAAGAACTGGCCGACGGCAAGTGGGCCATCTCGGAGATGGCCGTCATGATGAACAACGGCTCCTGGACTCCCGGAGGAATCTACGACACGGTCTCTCAGGTGCTCGGCGAGCACCTCACCGGCACTCCGGCCGGTCGCGATCCCTCGACCATGTTCCGGCTGCGCGACCGGCTCAATCCGAGCGCCTCCACCGCCCAGAGGTTTCTCCACAAGCGCCTGGACAACATCGGACGCATGTTCAGCGGTAACTCCAACTATTTCGGTCAGTCCGACGCCACCGCTCGCGACAATTTCACCAATAACGGCGATACCTCAGGCCTGGTGGACGCAGCCAACGACCTCAACGATTCGGCTCTCATGCAGCTGGTCTACAACCTGACCAGCACGCTCGACTTCGACAGCCTCGGCTCGGCCAATTTCCAGGGGCTGGTCTACACCAATGGCAGCTTCTACTCGGCCAACCAGATCACCGTCGTCGGAGCGGTAGTGGTGAACAACGATGGCAGCCAGTCCTCTAGCGTGATCGACGGCATCACGGTCAATCCGGGGGATCTGTTCATGAACAGCGGAAGCAAAGTCACCTTCGTGCAGGACTTCTTCGACGATGGCGGAGGGGCCGGCGGCCAGCTCGGCGTGGTGCTCTGGATGGGACGCTAGAAGTCGGGAACTCCGCCACCACGAGATGCTGCAGGCAGCCGGACTTCTAGGAATCCGCGCGGCCGGAAAGCCGTATCGGTTTCCGGCTGTGCTGCCCAGGAATGGTTTTCTCGGCCGGCTCGCACGCAACCACCGAGGGTCCCGGGCCGGAAGCCTCGAAAGGCTCGCTCTGATGGACGTGGATGACCTGCGAAAAAGCGCCAAGAAGGCCAAAGACCAGCTCAAGCACGAGAAGATCGACCTGGTACGCACGGCGGCCAGGCGGCGCGAGCTGATGGCCGAGGACGCCCTGGCGTCGTGGATCGCCGAGGCCGAGGAGGCCCTCCAGGGTAAAGTAAGAGACGCCTCCCAGCGCGGCTACGACTCCACCCTGGTTCTGCAGGTGGTGGGCTGCTCGTATGACCTGCGCCAGGCCATTCTGGACGATTTGCGGCAGATCATGATCGATCCCGCCAACGACCGCTACCCGGCTCTTCGCGCCCTGGGACCGCTCAACTTCGGGCAGGTGCATGACATGCTGGCCGAGCTGGGGGTGACCGACATCGCTCCCCGCCCGGCCCTCAAGTGGGTGCGCACGGTGCGCGAGCAGTTGGCCCAGCGCACGGGCCTGTCGCGCTGGCTCAACCGCGGCCTGAAGCTGCCCGGGGAGATGAACCACTTTCTGGGGGTGTGCGCCCAGGCCGGCCTGAAGACCAGGCTGCTCACCTTCGAAGACCTGGGCGAGATCGGGCTGGCGGTGGAAGCGAGCTGGTGAGGCTGATCCTGGTAAGCGATACCCATTGCCGGCATCGCTTCGAGGTTCCCGAGGGCGACATTCTGCTGCATGCGGGCGACCTGACCGGGCACGGCTCGCTCTCGGACGTGCGGCGTGTCAACCGCTGGCTGGAGGGGTTGCCCCACCGCCACAAGGTGGTGATCGCGGGCAATCACGACTTCTGCTTCGAGCGAGAGCCGGAGGCTGCCCGGGCAGAAATCACCGCCGCCCACTACCTGCAAGACGAAGCCCTGGAGCTGGAGGGCATCAAGATCTATGGAAGCCCCTGGCAACCGCGCTTCTGCGACTGGGCCTTCAACCTTGACCGGGGGCCCGCCCTGGCCCGCGTGTGGGCCAGGATCCCCGAGGACACCGATGTCCTGATCACCCACGGTCCACCGGCCGGTCAGGGCGACCGCACCTTTGACGGACGCGGGGTCGGCTGCGCTGACCTGGCCGAGAGGCTGAGCATCGTGAGGCCCCGCCTGCACCTTTTCGGGCACATCCACGAGGCCTTCGGAGTCACCAGGGACGAGCACACCACCTACGTCAACGCCAGCATCTGCGATCTCCATTACCAATCAGTGCGCGAGCCGGTGGTGCTCGACTGGTGAGGCCGCGTTGAGAGGGCTGCCCCAGGCGAGCCGACAGCGGCTCGCTCAGCTCGAGGCTCAGTCGAAGAACTTGATGGCGGAGAGGGGAGTGGCACCACCCGACTCGGCCTGAGGAGCGGCCGAGTCGGTCTCAGGGGGACGGGTGGAGCGCATCTGATCGAGCGCCTGAGCGCCCTCCCAGGTGATGCACACCCAGCCTTCCTTCTGGCCCGAAGGGGCCTCGGTCCAGCCCCGCTTCTCGAACTCTTTAAAGACAGGGGCGCATTCGAAGCGGTTCAGGCGGGTCTCGTTCATCACCCGGCCCGTCTGGGCACGGCTCTGGTCGCTGCTCTGGGCCTGCAGAGTCTGGATGGTGGAGAGCAGCCGAAAGCGGCGATCCCGAATCTGATTGACCATGTCTGACTCCACCAGATTCTCCTGCTCGGCGCGGTCGATGCCGGCGGGCAGGATGACCGCCTCGCTGCCGACGCGCTTTTCGATCAGGCCGGCGTTGGACATGGCGTCGATCAGGTTGCGCCCGTTGGGCCCGATGTCCAGCTCGAGCTTGTCGCGCGAGGTGGCAAAGGCGCTCTGGCCCATGTCGTTCTTGCGCAACCAGAGCGTGATGTCGAAGCGGGCTTCATCGGCATAGAAGCTTCGATACATCGCAGCCAGTAATTGATCTCGAACGTCGTTCACGTCGTTCACGCGCGCCTCCGGCGGTTAGAATGCTCACAAGTGGATTCGCCTGTCGCCGGGCGCCTTCCTGTAGGGCCGATCACAGATAGACCACCACTTCGGCCTTCTTGAGCAGCTTGCCGGCGTGGCGAAAGCCCCGACTCACGCAGCGGTCCACCCGATCGCGCTGGGCAGGGTCGCTGCTTCGCACCACCTTGAGAGCGTTTTGCTCGGCCGGATCGTAAGCGCTGCCTGGCCCGGGGCGGATCTCCTCCAAACCGGAGGCCCGGGCCAGCTCCTCCAGCCGGGCATCCAGCCTGGCAAAGAAGGGAAGATCGGGATCTTCGCTGCGCCGGGCGGCCTCGCAAAGCTCCACCAGCTCGGGCACCAGCAAAGTGACCAGGTTGACGAGCGCCAACCTCAGCTCGTCCAGAGGAGCCTGACCCATGGCCACGCGCTGGGCTTCCCCGCGCAACGTCTCGAGCGGGCTCAAGAGCGACTCGGGAGCCTCCTCCAGCAGAGCCAGAGTGGCAGCCTCGATGCGGCGCGCCGATTCCCACAGCTGACGCTGCTCGGGGTCGGCCGGGGGAGCGGCCTCGCCCGATCCAAGACGGCGCTCGAGCACTTCGAGTCGCTCGCGCAGCTGACGATTCTCGGCGTGCAGGCGCTCCACCAGCTCGCGTTGGAACTCCTCTTGCAGGTGGAACAGCTCCTGGCGCATCTGCCAGAGCTCCTGGCGCAGCTCCTCGTCCATCTCAGTAGCCCCTTCCATAGTCGGTGGCGGCGATCGGCTCGAGCTCCATCTGGTCGCGGCCCTCCAGCGCCAGGCTGAGCCGCAGGGAGAGATCGGGCAACACCCGGAAGGTCAGCTCCACCTCCTCGAGCTCGAACGGGTCCATCTCCTCGGGCACCTCGATCTCGAACTGCCGGATGCTCTGGATGTCGGGATTGGGACGTCCCTGCTCATCCAGCATCCGATCCACCAGACCGGTGTTCTCGAGCACGGGCAGCACGTTCATACCCGGGTGTAGCACCAATCCCGAGACCGTGACCGTCTTGCCCTCCGGCGGGATGGCCACCCCTGCCCCCACGAGCTCGTGAAAGTAGGCCTGGCCGGCTTCGAACACCTTGATGCCCAGGCGGCTGGTGGTGGCCGTCAGGCTCTGCTGGTTGCGGGCCAGGCGCACGCGCACGCTGGGACGCTGGGTTCCAGCAGAGATCTGCACACCGGTGCCCACGCGACCGGGCATATGGGTGGTGCTGGCCCCTTTGACCACGCACTCTTTGGCCTCCTCGGGGGTCACGTAGCGAGAAGCCGGGAAGGCCTTGCGCAGCACCTCGTCCACCACCGGCAACTTGGAAGCTTTGCCCACCCGCAAGAGCACGTCCGGCTGCTCCAGGGCGTGAGAGGCCAGAAGGCGCCGGATGACCTCCACCGTCTCGAGCAGGCGGGGGCGCACCGGCTCTTGCACCTCATCGAGCGAGGGGGCACCTGCCTGCTTGAAGAGCAGGCTTCCCGGCAGCATGCGCTCCTGGCCGTCGAAACTGAAGGTCAGGTTCTGGAAAGTCGTCCGCAGCTCGTCCTCGGTCGCCCCCGAGGCCAGGGCCACCTTCAATCGCTCGGCCCAGAGCCGGAGCGTGTTGCGGTTGGTGCGGGCTGACAGGCTGGAGTCATCACTGGGCAGCTCGATCTTACCGGCGCTCTCGCTCAGGCGCACGGCCCGCAGCAGGCGCTGCACCAGAAGGTCGCGCACCACAGCGGTCACGTCCTCGCCCCCCATCCAGCGCTGGCCGGTGGCTCCCAGCACGGTGGGAGTCACCACGTAGCTGTAGGGATGCTCGCCCGAGGCCACATCGGTCAGCCCCGAGAGCAACTCGGCGCGCGAGAAAACGCGCTCGCGGGGGGTGCCGTTGAGGCGGTAGCAGAGCATCACCTTCTCGTTGACCTGAGCGTTTTGGGCCAGAGCCTTCCAATCGGGCGCAGCCTCGGCCGCGGCTCGCAGGCAGCTATCCACGAACTGACCCAGAACGAAGCTGTTGCCGGCGGCCAGCTCCTCATCCTCGCCGGGCAGATCCACCTGCACTCCGGTTTCCCGGCGCAGCACCGCCTGACAGCGTTCCCAGCAATGGCGGGTCAGCCGCTCCGCCAGCGACTCGGCGCTGGCCGCCCCGCTCCGCAAGCGACGCTGGGACTGAATACGCAGCAAGGTGACGTCCAGGGTTCCCCCGCCGTAGTCGTAGACCAGCAGGTGGTAGCTCAGCTCATCCTGGTCGGCCGCCTCGTGCAAAGGAGCGTGGCTTCTCCAATCGTTGAGAAAGTGCAGCGCCGCGCCCACCGGCTCGTGCAGGGTGGCCGGCTCCTCGCAGGGCTCGAAGTGGGGGGCAAATCGCTGGCGCTGAGCCTCCATGGCCTCCCGCACAGCCGTCTTCAGCTCTTCGATCTGGTGCATGGAAAAGCGCGAAGGGTGGGTGATCAGGCAGCGCCGCAGCACGACGTCGGCCCGCCCCTGGCAGGTCAGGTGCTCCATCGCTTTCTCGACCACGTGGGCATAAAGATCGCGCATGGCCCGGGCGGGGGTGAGCAGCACGGTCCGGGCCGGCTCGTCCACCGGCACCACCTCGAAGCGAAACTCGCTGTCGCCCAGGCGGCGCTTGGCTCCCGACACCACTGCTCGGGCGGCGGCGGCGTGGCCGGCCTGCTCCCAGGCCCAGGTGCCGACCCGATAGCGGTGGGCGGCGGCCAGCTCGAGATAGCAGAGCACCGAGGGCATCGTCTCGGGGCCCCGGGGCTCGCTCTCCACCCCCAGAGGCCGCTCGTCGCGCAGGTGGGCCTCGCTGTCCAGAGCCAGCATCTCCACCCGGCGGTTCTCGTCCACCAGGGCGGCGCAGGTATTGGTGGTGCCCAGGTCGACCACCAGCCAGCCGGGGTATTCGGACGCCTCGCGGGTGCGCACCCGCAGAAAACACGGCCTGGCCAGCGGATCGTTGGACACGAAGCTCAGCGTGGCCGTCTCGTCCTGCACGGCGCCCACCTGCAGCAAGAGCTCCAGCGACTCCCCGGTGGGGATGCGCCAGGGTAAAGGGGGCGCTTCGGGGCAGCTGAGCCAGGGCACGTCGATCTCCAGCTGGTGGATCACCAGGTCGAGCCGTCCCCGGGCCCGAGGCGGACCGTTGGAGAGCAACAGGCGCACCGGCCGATGGTCGGAGACCCGACGCAGCAGATCGTAGTCCAGCCGCCGGCTCTCCGGGAAAGGGGTCACCAGCAGCTCGGGGCCCAGCACGAAGCCGACCTCCAGCGGCACGTCCAGGGGCAGGGCCTCGGCGCTGCGATTGCGAGTACCTCGATCGGTGCAGCGCAAGCGCAGGTTGGCCCGGCGCTTCAGCCCTTCGGCCGCGGCGCTGGCCGACTCACGCAGGTCTTGAGCCGTGTCCGGGCGCACTTTCAGGCGGATGGGAATGCGGGCCAGGCGGCGCGCATCCAGCTCGAGGGGATAGCTGACCGGATCGGCCAGCTCGAGCTCGGCCCAGGTGCCGGTGAACTCGGGAGGCGTTTCCAGCCAGACGTGGCCGCGCACGAGCGACAGCACGCCGTCGATGATCGGCTGGCTGTCGGGCAAAAGGAGCACTTCCTGGGTGGCGAGATCCAGGCTGAACTGCGGGGGCGGCGAGAACTCCAGCAAACGCGAGGCTGCCAGCGGGGCCACGCCGGGCGAGCCGGGCACCTCCACCTGGATGCGCGCCTCCTGCACCGAGTCTTCCTTGCCCGGCACCTTGAGACGCGAGATGCCCACGCTGACCGACTCGCCCGGGCCCAGGGTGGTGGGCTTCAAGGACAGAGTATCCAGCCCGAGCCAGGCGGCCTCGGAGCGGACGTCGTCGGCCTGCACCAGGGCCGAGCCCGCATCGCCCGTGTGGCGCACCAGCACCCGCAAAGCGGGCCGGCGCTCGCGGTTGAGCACGGGCGGATCGAGGGCCAGCCATTCCTCGCCGTGCTTGAACTCGAAGCTGACCTCCAGCTCGACCAGACGCCCGCCGCACCAGGAGCAGAACGAGTCCGTGGGCAGCAGCGTCCAGCCCAGACAGGCCGGGTCCTGACAGGTCAGCACTGCCTGGATTTCTTGAGGTGGTAGTTGAGGGCCACGGCCGAGACGACCAGGATGGGAACGATCAACAGCCCGAAGCTGTCATAGCCCAGAATGGTCATGGCCGCCAGCATCAGGCCCGCTTCAGCCGGGGCCAGGGGGGCGCGAAACTGGCGCTGGCTGAGGACCAGGCCCGCGATTCCGCCCAGGTCGGCTCCCAGGGCCGCCACCCAGGCCGGCCAGCCGAACGCGTGGCACAGCTGGGTGAGCACAGAGCCCAGCACCACGGTGCCCCCGATGACGGTCAGCAGGAATCGCCCCAGCTCGCGCTGGTTGGCTTTGAGGCGACGCACCATACCCAGCATGCCGCCCACCATCAGGCCGAATACGCCCGGAATCAGAAAGCCCACTGCCAGCTGAGGACCCGGCGCTGGTTGGCCCAGGAGAGCCAGCGCCCCCAAAAGGCCAAATGTGAGCCAGCCCGCCAGGGCCCAGAGAAAAATGCGCTTGTCCACAGCCTGATGCGTATTCTGTCGAAGGCCAGCGGCTCCTCCGGCGAGCCGGGGTTGGAGGAGCTGCTCTGAAGGCATCTCCCCGGAAAGTCAGAAAACGCCCGACCGATGCGCTACCTCGACCTCATCACGGCCAGCTTCGTGGCCGTGCTCTTGATCAGCAACATCGCCGCCATCAAGGTCTTCGAGGTGGGCGGCCTGGTCTTTGACGGGGGGGCCTTCATCTTCCCCATCAGCTACGTCTTCGGCGACATCCTGACCGAGGTTTACGGTTATCGCAAGAGCCGGCGGGTCATCTGGACAGGGTTCTTCTGGCTGCTGGTGATGAACCTGGTGTTGGCCCTGAGCGTGGCCATGCCGCCCGACCCGGAGTGGAACCGGAACGTCGGCCAGGAAGCCTTCCGCAAGGTGCTGGGAGTATCCCCGCGGATCGCGCTGGCCGGGCTGCTCGGCTACTTCTGGGGCGAGTTCGCCAACTCGTACGTGCT
>QWHO01000235.1 GCA_021404945.1 bacterium CPR1 | reverse complement strand
ATCTTTAACTCCGACTTTTTTGCGATGCAGGCCACCTTCCCCGTCCTGCAGGAGCTATGCAACGTGAACGGCCAGCAAGTGAACATCGCCCAGGCCTTCGCCCTGCCCGATACCACCATCGCCGCCGAGGTCCTCTCTTCGGGGCTGGGCAAGTCCGGCAATGGAGGGAGCTACCCCGGGCCCATCGAGGTGGCCTTCACCAGCAAGAACAGCATCGATCCCCTGGTGAGCAGCGACCTGTTGACCCCCGAATCCCAGGCTGAGCTGCAGCAGGTCCTGGTGGCCGCCGACGTCGAGCTGACCGCGGTGGCCGACCAGGGCGTGAGCATCATCACTCTGGCCCAGGACTCGGTGGTGGTGTCCAACAACTTCGACTTCCTGCTCGCCAGCTATCCCTCAAAGATCAAGAACGCCATCAAGATCGACCAGAGCCAGATTCAGGTGTTGTCAATTTTCAGCGAGAAGTTGGGCTACGCCTACTTCGTGCCGGTCGACCACCTGGGGGGACCGATCTACGAGTTCTTGTATGCTTTGAACATCTTCAACTCGTTCTGAGCGATCGATATTCCCGCGAGCACCGCCGCTTCTCCCGAAGAATCCGTCCCGCGCAGGTACGAACGCGTGCTCGATTCATGGGTCTGGTGGCTCAGGCCGCCTGAGGCCGGGCCGGGAGCGCGGGTTGGGGGTCGACAGGCTTCTTCACCTCGGGCCCCTCAAGGCGCGGACGACCGGCCGGCTCGAGCCCCAGCGCGGTGCGCCCCAGCACCTCCATCCGAAAGCCTGCAACTCGGCGGAAGGCCGGTCGGGTGGATCACGCTGATCCAGGCGATTGCCCCGCGCATGCGCAGGCCAGTCGGGTGGATCAGTGCAGCAGCAGGGGCAGGAAGGTGGGGAGCAGTCGGGTTGGGAACCAGTCCAGGACGTGTTGTCCCCCTCCTCGTTCAAGCTGGTCAACAGGGTGATGGTGCTGTGCTGGCGCCTGGGTCTGGGACGCCTCATCAACTGCAGCCCCTCGCGCCTGGGCCGGATCATGGTGTTGCGCGTCACGGGCCGCAAGAGCGGCCAGCCCCGCCTGACGCCGCTCAACTATGGCCCGGGCGATGGCGAGGTTTACTGTGTGGCCGGCTATGGCGAAAAGAGCCACTGGCTGCGCAACCTGCAGGACAACCCGGATCTCGAAGTCTGGCTGCCCGAAGGAAGCTGGAGCGGGCGGGCAGTGCTGGTGGAGGAGCCCGAGGCGCGGCTCAAGACCCTGCGCAGGGTGTTGCAGAACAGCGGGTTTGCGGCCAGAAGCCTGGCCGGAGTGGACCCGTTCGTGCTCTCGGACGAGGAGCTGGAGCAGAAGACGGCCGAGTATCGGGTGGTGCGCATCGTCTTGCTGGGGCCTGCGGTGGGTCCGGGTGGGCCCGGGGATCTGGCCTGGCTGCCCTGGCTCGCGCTCGGACTGGCGCTGCTGGTCGTCAGTCGATGGTAAGCTCGGTCCAGGTCATCCTGTACGTCGCTTCCCAGGTCGCCAGCCGCGACTTTTACAGCCAGGTCCTGCAACGAAGCCCGGTGCTGGACGTGCCGGGCATGACCGAGTTCGAGCTCCCGGGCGCCAAACTCGGCCTGATGCCAGAGGGCGGCATCGCCCGCATCCTCTGCCCCGCCCTGCCTCACCCGGACCAGGGTCAGGGCGTCCCGCGCTGCGAGCTGTACCTCCAGGTAGATGACCCCGAGACCTGGGTGCGGCGCTCGTTGCAGGCAGGGGCCCGGCCGGTCAGTCCGGTGCAAGAGCGCGACTGGGGTGACCTCGCCGGCTACGTGGCCGACCCCGATGGTCATGTCCTGGCCTTCGCCCGCCCACTCTAACGAGCCTGTACCTGTAAGTTTTTTTTTCAGCAGCTTCCCTATACTGAGGGACGATGGAAATCACGTCACCCGGGCGGGCCATGATCGAGCCCGCCCTGAAAGCGCGCAGCGCCGAGCTCCGCCATGACGAGGCGGGCCCCGTCCGGGCGGATGCGCTCTTGATGCAGGCCGAGGGGCTGGTCGGCCTGGATCGGGGCCAGGACGCGACCAGCGCGCTGGAGCAGGCGACAAGAATTCCGCTCCAGCCAAACGAACGATTCATGCTCGCGGGTCTGGCCGAGAAGGTGATGGCCACCTGGCCGGATCAGGCCGAGCGCTGCCGCGCCTTGCTGACTCCCTGAGGCGCCGCCACCGTCAGCTCATACCCGCTGAGTGTCAGCACGGATAGCCCGGTCAGCGACGACAAACAGGCTCACAAAATGTTCCTTCCGTCAATGCCTGCTTTCAGGCCCCTTTGAGGGGCTCACGCTTGAATGGAAAACGTGCAGATCCCACCCCTCCGGCTCAGCCTGCCCCCGACCGCCGCCGCCCGCCCTCTTGAAGAGGGACCGGTGGACATGCTCACCAGCCTGAAAGAGCAGGGCCTGGAGTTTCGCCAGCCCCGCTGGCTGAAGCTGCTGGGCTGGACCGAAGCGAGCCCGGCCGAGGCGGCCGAGCTGGTCGCAAACGACAGGCCAGACGATCTGCAGGTGCTGCAAGCCGGCAGGTGGCAGCCTCTGCGCGACAAGCAAGAGCTGGAGGCGCTGCATGCCTTCCAGACGAAGACCCCCGAGCGTCTGCCTCACCCCGAGTTGGCCCACCACATGGAGAGCCTCACCCGACTGGGCTTCCACTTCCAGGTCGGGCAGGAGAGGCTCGAGCCGTGGGCCGCCTACAGTCGGTTGGCCCAGGGCCAGCCTCTGGAGACCGAAGGGCCCCGCCGGGCCCGGCTTACCTCCGGCCAGGACGTGGCCATGCTGGCCTACCTCCAGGGGGCGGCCGGGCTCGACTCGCTGGAGCGCCCCGGGGTGGGCGAAGCGGCGCGGGCCTTCGAGGAAGCGGGCTACCTGAGCGATGCGCTGGAAGCCTACCGCTCCGGTTCCGAGGAGCTGCAGCTGCAGCATCGCGGCGCTCCGCTGGGCACCTGGAGCTCGCGACAGCCGCTCAACCTGAAGGCCTGGAACGAGCGGGCCGGGCATCTCGAGAGCGTGCGCGAGCTGGTCCCCGAGCGAGCGCTCCAGGCGGCACTTGCGCTGGAGGTGCTCCCTGCCGAGAAGCGTCCGGCTTACCTGGAGTGGCTGCGCGACCTGAAGGACGATCAGGCGGCAGGGGTGGTCACCGCCCTGGACGACGCCGCCCAGAGCCGGGTGCGCTGGCTGCTCGAGTCGACCTCCAACCAGCTCCAAAGCGAGGGCTCCTGGGCGCGACGAGACGGGGTCTGGAGCGACAGCCCGCCGGGGCCCTACAAGCCCAACCAGCGCGCCGCTCTCAGCCTTCCGCCCCTGAGGCTCGAGAACTACCGGCAGGTGCAGCTCAGCTTTCGGGCCAGCTTCGATCTCGAATCCGGCTACGACTCGGTGCAGCTCCAGGCCAGCGCCGACGGCCAGAGCTGGGAGACCCTCCGAAGTCTCACCGGCAAGAGCTCCTGGCGAGACGAGCGGGTATCGCTGGCCGACTACGAGGGCAAGACCGCGCATCTGCGCTTTCTCTTTTCGTCCGATGGCAGCACCGAGCAGGAGGGCTTCTCCCTGTCCGACCTGCGGGTCGAGGGGGTGCCGCGATTCGGTGAGCAGAACCAGACCTTGTTCGACGAGTCGCCTCGGGCCGAGCGGGCCCGACTGGCGACAGAGCTGGCCCGGGCCCTGGCCGAGGGCCGCCCGGTGGCGCCACTGGAGCAGCTCGTGCAAGCCTGTGCCACCCCGGCTGAAGCTCTCTCCCTGTTCGAAGCGGTGCGCCAGAATCCGCAGGGCACGGCCGAGCTGATACGCCTGAATCGAGAGGTGGGGCCGATGGCGGCCGTGGCCCTGGCCCGGGAAGGTATGGATGAAGGGACTTTCCGGGCCGCGCTGGAGCTTGCTCCCCGGCCCGAGCTGGGGGATGCGCTCGAAGTCTGCCGAGAGCTCAAAGCCCTCTCCCAGCCCGCCCGGGTGGCTCTTCAGTCGCTGGTGAGCCGTCTGTGCCAGCCCTGGACAGCCGAGGGGAGCTGGGCCCGCCAGCCTGACGGAAGCTGGTCGGACAGCCCCGCCGGTCCCTACCGACCTGGCCAGAACGCATCCCTCACCAGTCCCACGCTCGACCTTGCCCACCTGACCGAGCCGGTGGCCCGTTTCTCGGTGCGCCACCAGCTCGAGAGCGGATACGACCGGGTTGCGTTCGAGGTATCCCGGAACGGTCAGAGCTGGGATCGCCTGGCCGACTTCACCGGCGAGAGCGGCTGGAACGCCCAGGAGATCTCGCTCAAGGCCTATCAGGGCGAAGAGGTCAAGGTGCGCTTTCGGCTGCAGACGGATGCCTCCAACGTGGCCGAGGGCCTGGACCTGAGAGACTTCGTGCTCGACGCCCAGCCGGCCTACGATGCCGCCGCCCCCCGCCGGGTGGTGTTCTCGGACCGGAGCGAGAGCGTGCGGGCCACCCTGGACCGCCTGCTCGAGCTGGGGCGCAAGGGCGATGGTGAGACGCTCCTGGCGCTTGATCGCCTGGGCGGACATCCGGGCCGGGCTTTCGACCTTTTGCCGCTGGGCGAGGATCCGGAGCTGCGCCAGCTGAGCTCGGCCATTGGAACCGAGGCCGCCGTGGCCCTCTGGCCAGAGGTGGGAGCCAGCGGAGCCGCCCAGGCAGCCCGGGCTTTCGAGCTGAGCCGCGACCTGAGCTACGCCCTGGCCCAGCCCCTCGAGCATGAGTCTTTGCTGGGGCTGACGCGTGAGCTGATCGCCCGGGGCACGGTCTCAGAGCTTGAGAAACTCGTTCCGGTGGCCAGCGGGTGGGAGGAGAGCCGCTGGAAGCGCCTTGCGGACGGAACCTGGACGGAGAACCTGGCGGGAGCCTACCGGCCCTCCGAGGATAGCTCGCTGACCACCCGGCCCCTCTCGCTGGCCGGCCAGACCGCCCCCCGGTTGAGCTTCGAGTGCCGTCACCAGCTTGAGAAGGGCTACGACCGGGTCGACCTTCAGGTGAGCCACCGGGGCCAGTGGCACACGGTGGAGAGTTTCACCGGCGAATCCGGCTGGAGCCGGCGGGAGGTGGATCTCACCCCCTATGCGGGTCAGAGCATCCAGCTGCGCTTCCGCCTCGTCTCCGACGCCAGCAACTGCCAGGAAGGCTTCCAGCTTCGCAGTCTGAGGCTGGGGGATTCGTTCGATGACCGCCCCGAGGCGCTGAGCAAGCAGTATCGAGAAGTGCTCGAGAGTCTGGGCCAGGGTCACAGCCTGTCCGACCTGGCCGCCAGCCACGGCCTGGACGTGGCCCTGGAGTTGACGCGCCAGGCTCCTGAGGATGGGCCCCGTCGCCAGGCGCTGGCCCGGCTCGTCGAGCTGCACGGAAAAGCCGGCGCGGCGAAGCTCTGGGAGTCGCTCAAGGAGGTCCCCGAGGATCGCCTGCCCTACGAGATCGAGCTGGCCAACCTGGCCGCCAGCTTCGCGCCCTTCGGGGTGGGACTCGACAGCCTGCGAGGCTCCGAGCTCTCGCCGGAAGGCTTGAAGGCCCTGGCCTCGCTGCGCGGGCTGGTGAGCTCAGGCGGGTGGAGAGCCGAGGGGGACTGGTGCCGCTCCGGCGATGGGTGGCGGACCAGCCCGTACGAGAGCTACCGCTCCAGCCAGAACGCCTCGCTGACCGGTCCACCGATGCTCATCGACGGTCCTGTCAGCTTCCGGGCCGACTATCAACTCGAGCAGGGCTATGATCGGGTCTTCCTGGAGGTTTCCTCGGGCTCGGAGGCCTGGGAGACCGTGGCCGAGCTCACCGGCGAGGGACGGGGCCTGCAGAGCGTGGAGCTGTCCGACTACCAGGGCAAAATGGCCCGGCTGCGCTTTCGCCTGCAGTCGGACGGCTCCAACCAGGGACGGGGCCTGACCTTCTCCGATCTGCGGGTGGGCACGGCCTATCGCGAGGACGGGGGCAGGTCGGTTGCCAGGGGCCTGGTGGAGCTGGCCTGCGACTCCAAGGTGCCCACAGCCACCCGTGAGGCAGCCCTGAGGACGGTGGCTGCCCTGCCCACCGATGTGGGCACGGTCGTGCTCGAGCGACTGGCCAGCCGCATCGCCTCGGGCCAGCTGACCTGCGGCGAAGCCACCCAGCTGATGAGCCGCCTCCCCTCGGTCCTGGTGGCCGAGGACGTGGATGCGGCCCTGGCCCGCCTGCTCGAGACGGGGCCCAACAGCAGCATCCAGGATACCGAGCAGGCGGTGATCGTGGGCTCGGTGCGGCTCAAGAAACGCGAAGAAGGGGCTGCCTGAAGCACCCAGGAAGAGAGCCCTCTCGGAGGGTGATCGCGATGGACCAATTGGCCAGGGGAGATGATCGAGCAAGCGCTCGAGCGCCTGGATTCAGGGCTGGAGACCGTGCACTGCCGCACGGTCATCGGGTTTCGCCTGGGCATGGGCGTGGGCCAAAGACTCGGGCCGGCGTCACCTGGATCGAGGTCCTGGTCGTGCTGGCCTGCCTGGCCCTGCTGGCGGCCGTCATCGTGCCCAACTTCATCAAGGTCAAGCCGCGCGGAGTGAGCACGGCCTGCAAGTCCAACCTCAAGAACATCGCCACCGCTCTGGAGATGTTCAGCACCGACAACAAAGGGGCCTACCCGCCCCAACTCGCCGGCCTGACCCCCAACTACCTCAAACTGATCCCCAACTGTCCCGGCGCCGGCTTTGATACTTATAGCTCCAGCTTCGAAAGCCACACCGCCCCTCTCGAGAAGCTGAAAATCGAGTGCCCGGGCCACCATGCCGAGAATGCCGAGTGTCGAGCCAACCTTGCCAGGCTGAACGACTCCGGCAAGCTCGACCCGAAGATCCGCTGCCCACTGGCCGGCGAGTACCTGCTGCGAGAATCCGAAGGCGCCTTCACGGTCATGTGCAAAGGACTCAACCACGAGGGGGCCAGTATGCCCGCCGACCATCCCCGCTACACCAGCAGCCAGGGTCTGATCGAGCGCTGAGGTCGCTTCGGCTGCAAGTTCGGGGAAATTTCATTTCCCCCGGGTAAGCTCGGGTTATGCTGGTGCACTCTACCATGCCGCAGTCGGCCTCACAGCTCGAGCGCCGGCCTCCGCCCGGCGCCCGCCCGGCCGAGCCGGCCGGGCTCGACAGCGTGCGCCTGTCGAACGGAGCCTCTCCGGCCGAGGAGCCGCCCGAGCCCCGCAAGGTCTGGAAGGCTGCCCTCGCGGGAGGCTTGCTGGCGGCCGCCGCCGTGGCCGGCGTGATCGGGGTGGTGATTCACGCGCCCGAGAGCATCCTGGAGAAAGAGCAGGCTATCGAGGTCGGGAACGGCTACGGAGCCTTCCAGCTCGACCAGAAGGTTCTGGCTATGCAAGACCGCGCTCTGGAGCTGGTGCTCGAGCTGCCCGAGCCCATGCGGGGGAGGGGGGACGTGTCGGTCCAGGTCCACGCCCGCGACTCGGCCGGAGCGGTGCAGTGGACTTCCTGGACGGCCGGCATCCCGGTGGCCGAGAACCCCGGCTATGACGCCGCCACTGGACTCCTGAAGCTGACCTACGACCCCACCTTGCGGGGCGAGAGCATCCAGGGGCACACCGACCCGGCCTTCGATCCGGCCCGGCTGTTGCACGACCTGAAGGTCGGCATCAACTCCCCCGTGGACGGAACCGTGCGCCTGCTGCAGGCCCGACTGGTCAAGGTGGACCCGGGCGATCCGGCTCGTGCCCAGGAGCGGCCGCTGCTCAAGACCACTCCCGACGCGCCCCGCCCCCTGCGCCTCGACCAGGTAAAGCACGGGGTCAGCCAGTACATCCACTACGGCGACCTGCACGACTTCGAGAGCGTAAGACCGGACTTAGAAAAAACCTTTGCGGCCCAACAAGACAACGGGCTGGACAGCTTCCGCTGGATGGGCGGGCTGGATGTGCGTCAGACGGCCGGGGGTATCCGCCTCGGCGAGCGCGAGCACGAGGCCATGCGCCAGGCCCTGGAGCTGGCAGAGCGCTACGGCCAGAAGAACTTCATGGTCACCCTGCTCGACGGGGCCATCCCCAACCAGACTGTGCAGAAGGCCATGAACGATCCTCAGGCTCGCCAGCAACTGGTGGAGGCCCTGCGCCCCTTCGTGCGCGAGTTCGGCGAGCGGCCCATCGTGTGGGACCTGGTCAACGAGATCCACGGCGTGAGCGGGGTGACCGAGGCGGGGCGCCAGGCGCTGGTGGATGACCTGGTGGAGCTCTTCGCCCAGGAAGCCCCCGGGGCAACGCTGACCGTGGGGATGCAGAACTACCGCGAGCTCTCGCACTGGACCTACCTGGCCGAACGCCATCGGGACCAGAAGTTCCTTTACACCTTCCACCTGTATGAGCCCATCGCCAACGTTCCGGCGGCCTGGGAGCTGAACCTGCCCCCCAACGCCGAGGTGGGCATCACCGAGGCCGATCCGGCCCGGGGGGTGCGCACCCAGGTGCGCCAGGCGGCCGAGAAGGGCTACTCCTGGATGCTCTTCTGGGAAGACGGGCGCTTTGACTACGACCCCGGCGCGCACGCCCGGGCCCTGCGCTGATCCCTTGCCCGGGTCGGTCTGGCGTGGTACGCTGTCAGGAGAGCTCGCTCAGGAGGCTTGCGTGAAGTTTACAGCTGCGATCATGCAGGAAGGACCCTGGTTCGTGGCCCGATGCCTGGAGGTCGAGGTGACCTCCCAGGGGCGGTCGGTCGAAGAGAGCCTGGCCAATCTGAAAGAGGCCCTGGAGCTCTACTTTGAGGACGAGGCCCCGCCGGAGAATCTCGTTGAGCCAATCATCGCCCCGCTCGAAATCGCGGTTTGAGCGGCAAGCTGCCGACTTGCTCGGGTCGTGAGATCGTGGCAGCGCTCGAGCGCGGTGGGTTTAGCCAGGTATCCCAGCGAGGCAGCCACCTCAAGTTGTCCGGTCCGGACGGCCACAAAGTCATCGTTCCGATGCATGACGAGGTGGCCAGAGGCACGCTCTCCTCGATCCTCCGTCAAGCAGGCCTGACCCGCGAAGAGCTCGTAAAGCTCCTGAGCCAGCACTGATCAGAGTTCTTTCAGCCTCTTACGTTACTCTCTGGACATGCTACCCGCATTGGGTCGTAGTCTGTATTTTGCCGCACCGCGCGCGGCCGCCCTGAGCGCCGACTCGGTGGACCAGGTCATGGCCGGCCAGACGCCGGCGGGGGCCGAAGGCAAGGCCCTGCGCAAGGGGCTGATCCGCATGGCCCGGCTGTCCGGCAGCAGCGAGGAGGCGGCGGCCGCCCTCAAGGAGCTGCTCCCCGACCTGCCTCAGGGGGCCCAGTTCGAGCCCGCCTTCCATCGCTACCTCGAATGCCTCGAGGTGTGCCAGGGAGAGCTCGCCTCGGGCCGGCTGGCCTTCGAGCATTACGAGAAACAACCCGCCATGGTGGGTTCCTTTGCAGCCCTGGCTGAGGTCACTCCGGGCCGAGTGGGCCAGACCCTGGCCCACTCGGAGTATCTGCGCACCCACAGCCAACCGGGGCGTGAGCGCGAGCGCATGGTGCGCCAGTGGGTGGACGCGCTGCGTGAGCACGGCTTTGCCACCCCCGAGGAGGTGGCCGCCCACCTGTCCGCGCCTACGCCCGCTCCCGAGCCGGAGCCGGCGCCTGAGCCGGCTGCTCCGCCGGACCCGGAGCCGCCGCCGCCTCCCGAGCCCCCCAGCCCGCGCGAGCTGGCCGCAAAGCTCCTGGCCG